>MGDU01000020.1 GCA_001790815.1 Candidatus Uhrbacteria bacterium RIFCSPHIGHO2_02_FULL_46_47
GGGGATAAAACCCCAACACAGCGCTGCGCGGATCTCGCTTGTCAAAGAGTACCATAGTTGGTACTCTTTGATTATACGAACAGCGTGTATGCTGTTCCGTTCGTCGTCGTACCTCCTCCTCACTGCACCCATATTTGCTGGCTGTACCGCTTCGCGATATTATACAGCCAGCCAACTTCGGTTATACGCGAACGTCATACAAATATTTGACTAACTCCCCCTAATTGGATATAATTGGACATAGTTAATATATCCGATTTGAAATATGCCTACAAATAGCCAAAAACTGACAGAAGCGCATCAATTTTCCGATAATTTTTCTAAACGAATTTCCAGTATTCCAGCCGGAATTGTCTCTAAAATCGCCAAAATTGACGAGTTAAAAGGCCAATGGATAACTGGAGCGCGCCTAAGTCCGCAAGTTTTAGGGCGTTTAAAACGCTCGGTTTTAATTACTTCCACTGGCGCCTCCACTCGCATTGAAGGCTCTCGCCTTTCTGACGAAGACATCGAAAAATTAATGCGAGGCATTAGCATTCAAAAATTTACCAACCGCGATAAGCAAGAAGCCAGAGGGTATTATGAACTGCTGGAAAATGTTTTTAATTCCTGGAAAAATTTGAAATTCAACGAGAATTTAATAAAACATTTTCACCAAGAGCTTCTGCGATATGTAGAAAAAGACGAAAAACATCGAGGTGAATATAAGAAGGGTGAAAATAAAGTACACATGCTGGACGAAACCGGCAAATCAATCGACATTTTTTTTGACACCTCACCAGCCTATCTGACCCCTGCTCAGATGCGCGACTTGGTTGAATGGACGCAAAAAGCATTAACAGAAAACAAATATCATCCATTATTGCTAATTGGAAATTTTTTAGTTGAATTTCTAAAAATTCACCCCTTTACCGACGGTAATGGACGACTGTCCCGCGTGCTTACAAACTTGCTTTTACTTCAAGCGGGGTATTTGTATATTCCCTATGTTTCTCACGAAAAATTAATTGAGGACAACAAACCTGATTACTACATTGCCCTGCGCCGCAGTCAAAAATCCATGGGGACAAAGAGTGAAAATATCATTGACTGGCTTAATTTTTTCTTAGATACGGTTCTGAAACAATCACAAATGGCTGTGGAACTCTTGTCAAAAGAAAATATAGAAAAAATCCTCTCGGAAAAACAGTTGGCTGTTTGGCAATATATTGAAAAAGAAAAAGAAGCAAGCACGGGTGACATTGCGAAAAATACTAAAATAGCCAGACCGACAGTCAAACAAACTCTTGAGGTACTGCTCAAACTTAAAAAAATTGAAAGAATTGGGCTTGGCAGGAGCGCCCGATACAGAAAACTTTAAGACAAAATACATTGATTGAGGCGACATGGCTTCGGGGCATTCACCCCTTACCCCTCTGCCCCTTTACCGTTATTGACGGTGTAGTCCACAAAGGGTTGGTGGTTGGTCCAAACTGAATGAATAACATGGGTCATCTTGTTCATAGTGGCAACTAAGGCTACGCGATATTGTTTGCCTTCCGAGCGTTTCTTTTGAAAGAAGCGTTGAAAGAGATTGGGGCGCAAAACCGCCACACTGGCGGCGTTATATAAATGAAACTTACCGGATTTAGTTTGATTGTGAGGCAATCCTCTTTGTATGCAATGTCGGCCTTTCCCGTCATATAATAAAAATTACGATTGAGAATTATGTTTTAATTTTTCTGCTAATTTACTAAGCCGCGTTGTAATCAAAACAACAACTATGGTAATGACTACGGCATACAAAAACTTTAGCACAATGCCGGAATTTTCCGGAAAAAATTTGCGAAACATTGCTTGTATCGCCTCATTCCAAGCTAGCGCGGCAACAAATCCAAATCCGGCAGTCATTAGTGTGCTTAGCTGTTCAAGAATTGCCAACTTTAATGATTTATGGTTATTTTCCATATTAATAAGACAACTCCTTAATCCCCGGCAACTCCTCACCTCCTAAATATTCTAGCATAGCGCCTCCGCCGGTAGAAATAAAATCAACATACTGCGCCATGCCGGTTTTTTTAAGCGCGTCAATAGTTTCGCCTCCGCCAGCGACTCCAAAAGCAATACCTTTTGAACGTGCCGCAAATAGGCGACCAAGCGCTACGGTTCCGTGCGAAAAACGTTTTACTTCATACAACCCCATTGGCCCATTCCAGACAAGAGTCTGCGCGGTTTTTATAAAATGCGAGAAGCGCAAAATTGTTTTGGGACCAATGTCTAATATAGCATAGGGCTTAAAGCATAGTGCCTTTGATTCATTTGTCACCTCTGCCACTTTTGCCACTTTTCCATCCTTTGTTCCAACCACCACATCGCGAGGCAATATGATTTTTTTATTTTTAAGCAGTGTCTTGGCAATCTTTACGCCCTTTGGATCAACCACAGACGCGCCAATCTGATAACCTTGGGCTTTAAAAAAATGATTAGCCAGCGCGCCGCCAACCAAAATCGCGCTGGCTTTGTCGGTCATAGTTTTTATCATGGCAATCTTATCAGTAATCTTTGCTCCGCCAATAAGCACAATTAGCGGCAATCGCGCCTCATGCAATACTCGACCAAGCGTTTCTACTTCCTCTATCAGTCGCACACCCGCATACCTTGGTAGAAATTTTGGCACACCAACTATTGAGGCGTGTTCCCTATGGCATACTGAAAATGCTTCGTTTACATAAATCTGTCCTAGATTCGCAAGCTCTTTTGCAAATGCTTCATTATTTTTTTCTTCACCCGGATGAAGACGCAAATTGGGAAGCATAAACACCTGCCCGGCTTTCATTTTTTTCACTGTCTTTCCAATTGTTGCAAAATCCCATTCCTCGATCAATTTCACATCTCTCTTCAACAATTTCCCCAATCTCTCCACAATCATGCTTAATCCTTTATCCTTATTTCTTAATCCTTTTTTTCTCGGCTGACCAAAGTGGCTCATTAAAATCACCTTCGCGCCTTTTTCTACAAGCCACTTAATTGTCGGCGCCGCGGCTTTGATGCGCGTATCGTCGGCAAGCTTGCCATGTTCAAGCGGAATATTAAAATCCACGCGCACAAGCACCCGTTTGCCGCGGATATTTTTGATTTCTTTAATACTCCGTAAATTCATATCCTCCTCTATTGTACTGCCTCATCGAAAGAAACACAATTTTATTGCGCGCCACCATGGCAAAATTGAATTATAATATCGAAAATCCGCAGCTTGGCGCAAAAACCAGGCTGAAAATCCGCGCACCACATGCGTTCCTACTAATGCTACTGCATCTTTATTGCCAAGCGGCACAATCGCCGGAAATTTGGGAAAGGGATACAATTTCATTAATCTACCTTTAATTGTTGCTGTAATATTTTCAGCAACAATTTTTGCTTCAAGCAGTGCTGCTTGTGCAATGGCCGGTACTGGTTGTTTCATTACAGGATCAAGCAAGAATGCATTGTCACCAATCGCAAATACATTCTCCAAATTCCTCACTGCCATGTGCTCATCAACTTCAACCCGACCTTTTTTATCTACCGGCAACCCGCACTGCGCCATGAGTGGATTTGGTCGAATACCGCCTGCCCAAAGTAGAAGATCTGCGCGCACGAGCTTTTCATGCTCTGGCAAAAATTCGCAAGTAAGCTCCTCTTCTTTTTCGCCGGGCTTAAGCGGCCGCGGCGCCAATATGACTTCTATTACCGCTCCGTCATTGCGAGGAGCCGTAGGCGACGTGGCAATCTCGCGCGAATGCGCGCTATCCACTTTTTTAATGCAAGTGTCAAGCATTAAGTGCACGCCAAGTCTTTCAAGTCGCAGATGTGCATACTGCGACAAAGCCAGCGGAAACATAGAAAGAATTCTTGGCAAGGCCTCAACAATCGTAACCGACCAGCGGTCACGCGAGATATTTCGGAAAAGATGAGCCAACTCTGCGGCAACTTCCACCCCGGTTGCCCCAGCACCCCCAATCATGATTTCTAATTTTTTATCTGGTACTTTTAAAAATTGCTCAATCATCGTGCGTATTTTTTGCGCATCACTGACACTTTTAAGCGTACACCCATACTCCTGCAACCCCTCAATTCCAAAAAAATCCGTATCTGCGCCAAGGGCTAGTACAAGATATTCATAAGACAAACCCTCACCCTTCCCTCCCCGGGGCCTGCGCTCGCTCGGCCCGTCTTCGACCCCTTCGGGAGAGGATGACCGCAGGTCAGGTGAGGGGGTTACTTCAACCACACGGGCCTTGCAATCCACCCTTTGTACCTCCCCTTGCACAAATTCAACTCTGGTACCCTTTAAAATTTCTCTTATCTCAATTGCTGGAGACGGCTCTGCACCTTCTGGTACCGCAATATCATAGAGCTTTGGATAATACAAGTGATATGGATTGCGATCAATAAGTATCACCTTCCACTCCTCTGCTTCTGGTGTAGATCCGCGTAGATATCTGCGTATATCCGCCTCTACATTCAGCGCCACGCGCAATCCCCCAAACCCCGCGCCAAGGATCACGATGTTTTTGATCATAGGTAGTCGCCGGTCTTTAGCCGGCGTGATGCATATAGTATAGCAAAAATAAATGAGACCGGCCACCTCCATGGCGCGGTCATTCCTTCTCCTTCGAAGAGCGGGGTGTACGAAAGTATTTCCAGTAAATTACCACCATGCCGACTATGGCGCCGATGCCTACTGTTGCCATGAAATAGTCAAGCACACTCTTTAATTCTATCATTCCCTCCTCCTTTCACTATCTTTTGAGCAGTTTGCCTACATGCTCCACCATGTCCATGAGATGCACGGAGTATCCCCATTCATTATCATACCAAGCCATGACTTTGGCAAGGTCACCGTCCACCACCCGCGTCATTTCAAGGTCAACCACTGAAGAATAGGTTGAGCCAATATAATCTGATGATACCAGCGGCTTATCGCTTACTCCCAGTATGCCTTTCCAGCGCGGCGTCTTTGCCGTTTTTTTAAACACCTCATTTATTTCATCCGGTGTGGTTTTCTTTTTGAGCACCATTGTAAAATCCGAAAGAGACACGTCAATTGTAGGCACGCGAATGGCCAGCCCATCAAATAATCCTTTGAGTTCTGGTATGGCCTCGGTGGTTGCTTTTGCCGCCCCAGTTGAGGTGGGTACAATATTTATCATGGCACTGCGCGCCCGGCGCAAATCCGGATGAAGCGCGGGTGGCAGACCATCCACGAGATTTTGCTCCGCGGTCGCGGAATGAACAGTGGTCATCATGGCTTTACTTACGCCAAATTTCTCATTCATGATCGCCATAACCGGTGCAATGGAATTAGTGGTGCAGGAGGCATTATTAATAACTTCCGCTTTTGCCGGACAAGCCGCGTGATTTACTCCCATCAAATAAGTTGGTACATCTTTTGCCGGCGCGGAAATTACTACGCGCTTGGCGCCGGCGATAATATGCTGTTTAGCCGCTTCCATATTGGTGAAACGGCCAGTAGATTCAATCACCACATCTACTTTGTATTGTTTCCAAGGAAGTTTGGTCGGTTCTTTTTCCGCAACTACTGGAATTTTTACGCCATTCACAATAATGTGTTTTGCATCATATGACACCTCATGATCCCAAATGCGAAACACTGAATCGTATTTTAAAAGATGTGCCAAAATCTTTGGCTCGGTCAAATCATTGAGAACTACAAATTCAATCCCCTTCCTTCCCCACCCTGCCTTAAAAACAGTTCTTCCAATCCTTCCAAAGCCATTAATTGCAATACGAAGTTTTGCCATACTTTTTATATTTTCCGCCCAAGGCGGATGCGCCTCGGGCGCAAAATCTTTAAATCTCCAATCATTGTACCACGAAATGCTTTGCCTTGTAAAAATCGCTCGAAATTGTTTAAATCATCCCCTCCGAGAAATACTACTTGCATCCCGCTTTTACTGGCCAATTGCGCGGCTTTTTGATCAAATGGCATATTTGCGCCAGGCACCCACTTTGTGCCAAACATTTTAAAATATTCCTTCCAAGAAATTTGCTTTAGCGGTTTTGCATCTTTGAATTTCCGTGGATCTTTATCGTACACATACGCTACATTGGAAAGATTGATCACGACTTTTGCGCCCACAGTTTTGGCGCGCACCACCGCGTCATAATCTGTGGAGTGCCCGGGCAAATATCCCGCACCCACCATAATACAAAATGTTTTCACTTTTTCTGCCGGATTATATACCACGACATAGTGTGCCACATCTCCAAACATTACACGTACTAATTCTGCATTAAGTTGTGTGGCACGAATTCCAACCCAGTCAAGTAACCTCTCTCGTCCTCCCCTCACCCCGCCTTCGGCGTCCCTCTCCCGCGGGGAGAGGGTAGGGTGAGGGTTATGGGGAGGGGCAGGTGGGGTTATGAGTTTACGCGCCGCATCCTGCCACGCTCGTGCTAATTTTCCCCCGCCCACAATAATCGCAAACTTATCCCCGCGCTTTACATATTTTAAAATTACCGCGCGAAATTTTTTTAAAAATTCAATATTAACTCTTCCGACTTCTGGACATACAAGCGATCCACCAAGGGAAATTACAAATGTAGACATGCTATTCAATCTTTTTATGGCCCTTTACTACAAGCTGCTGTTTAAAATGTTTCGCAAACTCGGCCTTGTTTGCTTTGTACATACTTGGCATTCTAAATCTGACCCCTCCTTTTTTTATTGTCCTTCTTGATGCGTAGTTTTTCATGGTTTTAAAATGACTTTAATAATTCTAACATAGTCCGTACTCCAAATCCTGTCCCGCCTTTTGGCATATACGGAATGACTTCTTTGTCCGCCCAAGCAGGGCCGGCAATGTCCATGTGCACCCAAGATTTTTTCTCCACAAACGCCTCAAGAAAAAGTCCGGCTGTAATCGCGCCGCCGTAACGGCTGGGTGTGATATTTGAAAAATCCGCAACATGTGATTTAGTTTGATCGCGATATTCTTCAATGAGTGGAAGTTCCCACGCGCGCTCACCTGACGCCTCTGACGCTTTTTTCACGTTATCCAAAAGCGCGCGATCATTGCCCATATATCCGGCAACTTCTTCGCCCAGCGCAACCATGCACGCGCCAGTCAAAGTTGCCATATCTATCATGGCGTCGGGTTTAACAAATTTATTTACATATCCAAACGCATCGGCAAGTGTAAGACGGCCTTCTGCATCAGTGTTTAAAACCTCAATAGTTTTTCCAGAAATTGTGCGCACAATATCGCCCGGCTTCATAGCACGGCCTGAGGGCATATTTTCACACACTGCTGAAATTCCATGCACCTCCACATTGGGCTTGAGTTTTGGAAGTGCGGAAAAAATACCCAGCACTGCGGCGCAACCGGCCATATCCAACTTCATGGTTTCCATGTGCTGGGCCGGTTTAAGCGAAAGCCCACCGGAATCAAACGTAATCCCCTTGCCCACAATTGCAATTTTTTTCACCCTCACCCTTCCCTCTCCCTGCAGTACTGCGGGTAGAGGATGGCCAGAAGCCAGGTGAGGGGGTTTATACACCAAATGAATAAAGTACGGCTCATGATCTGAACCTTTGGCCACTCCCAAATACGCTCCCATTCCTAATTTTTCACACTCCGCACGATTCAAAATTTTTACACTTACACCCTCACCCTCCCCTCTCCCGGAGGGAGAGGATGGCCGCAGGCCAGGTGAGGGGTAGGCAAGCGAGCGTGCCACATCCGCCAGCGTTTTCGGTACCATATTTGAGGCTGGCTCATTAACGAGCTCGCGCGCAAAAATCGTAGCGTGGGCATATATCTCACCTTCACGAATCCCCCGTTGTGCTTCTGTTATTTTTAACTTTTCTCCTCCCCGTAAACCCTCACCCTGCCCTCCCCGGGGCCTGCGCTCGCTCGGCCCGTCTTCGACCCCTTCGGGAGAGGATGTCCGTAGGACAGGTGAGGGTGACACTTCATGCACACCCGCAGTCACAATCGTAAGTTCACTTGGGAAAGCTACATCCTTGCGTGCCTCTGCTGACTTATATTTTGAATACGCATACGATCCAAGGAGTGCTCCTTCAGTCATGGCTTTGGCCGCCGTGAACGGATCAATACCAGCCGTGCCAGTGCCAATGAAAATCGTGCCCACGCGCTTGGATTTTTGGCGGCGCGCTTCTTTAACAATGCGCGCTGAGGATTTGCGAATCAACTCCGGTGTCACATTTTTCTGTTCTCCAAGTCCCAGCACCATAACCTTTTTTGCGGCAATTTTCCCGTGCAGAATTGGAAAGACTAATGTCTCACCCTCTTTACCTTTAAATCCTTCTTCTTTTATCATTTTAGAAATCAAACCACTAAGCGCCTTATCTACCGCGCCAGTTGAGCCATCCCCGCCTACCGGACGGGCAGGCATCTTTTGCCCCTGCACCCACTTCAATACCAAAAGATCACCCGCAAATTTTTCAAGCTTGCCTTGTTGTATCCGTACTCTCATAAATCAATTTAGAAAATTAGGTCAATTAGGTGAATTAAAAATTATCTAAGGTATCTTGCCTTATTTTCATTATGCTCATCAAGGGTCTTCCCATAATAGGTTTTGCCATCTTTTCCTGATAAGAAATACCAATACGCAGTGTGCTTTGGATAA
This sequence comes from Candidatus Uhrbacteria bacterium RIFCSPHIGHO2_02_FULL_46_47, assembly GCA_001790815.1. Lineage (GTDB taxonomy): Bacteria > Patescibacteriota > Patescibacteriia > GWA2-47-26 > GWA2-47-26 > MGDU01. Next base: position 8,635 of record MGDU01000020.1, read on the forward strand.
ATCGCGGCGCGTAGCGCGGAAAGTCCGGGATTGCCAATGGGAGTTGGCGGCAAGCCGCGATATTTGTAAGTATTGTATTTTGAATCAATTTTGAGCTCGTCATTGGTGAGTGCGGCATTTTTTCCGCCAGTCACATAGTTCAATGTGGAGTCCACTTGAAGTGCCATCCCAACATCAAGCCGCTTCCAAAGAATTCCGGCAATCACTGGCCGATCCTCTTCATGCGGAACTTCTTTTTCTACAATTGAAGCCATGCGCACTACATCAAAAATTGTTTTGCCTTGAAGCGTAATATCCGCGCGCATCTCGGGGGTAAGCTTAGCATCAAAATTTTCCAGCATTTTTTGTATCACATCTTCCAATTTGGCATCTTTAGCCACGCGATATGTATCGGGGAACATGTACCCCTCAATCCCAACCTCCGCCGGCTTATCTTTCAAAAAATCAAATCCTTCCCAAATTTTACATTTTTCATTTTGTATTTTACATTCTTTTCCAGCGAGCTGGAAAAGCTCCCCTTTCGTCCCAATTCCTTGTGCCTTTAAATATGTCCCTATATCATCAATTCCCCACCCTTCCACAATCGTGAGCTCCTTTTCATTAAATGCTCCAAGTCCGCGCGTAAGCACCTTAACAATATCTGACAAACTTAAATCACCTTCAAACTTGTATTCGCCAGCTTGCAGTTTTGTTGATGCGCGCTTGAGCCAGACCAATGTTTCAAATCCAAACTTTGAACGAATCAAATCCGCGGCCTTAAGCGTATCCGCAATCTGACTCACCCCTGCGCCTTTGGGAATTTCCACCTGCGCCGGCGCTTTCAAATCCGGCGTCCCAAACATTACCACATAAATCCCATAGCCAAGCCCGGCAATAAGCGCGAATTTAAATAAGGATTTCATACTTCCCATCCTATCACACCCTTGACAAAAAATCCACCCGTGGTTAGATAACCCTGCGGCATGCTCGCAGGACGGCATGCACCTTCGCACGCACCGCGCCATGGCAGGCCTCCGGTGCTTCTTTTTTTATGCTATTCCACCATTAATCCCCATTGCACATCATTCACACTACTTACACCACATCACACCACACAAAACACTTGTTGTCAATATAGTACGATCGTGAATAGTTGACAACAATAACTTTTAAACTTTTACTCACAGCTTTACTTTACTTTTCGCCGCAAATGGAGACTGCATTGCTCGCAATTTATCTCCATGAGCTCAAAATATTTTTCAAGCTTCAGGTATTTAAGAAGTGCGTCAATGGCCGGCCTTGGATTGTAGCGAGTTATCCAAACACTTCTCTGCAGCATTATAAAGCCATTTTGGCTCAGAAGTTTCCTGAAAAAATCTCTAAATCTTCTCTTGTCCTCCGGAATATCAAAAATAGCAAGATAGTATTTTTGCCCCCATGCCTTTTTCCGTTTGTGATACATGTGGAGGATAAACTGCAGCCGCAATACCTCAAACGCGCCCCTTGCGGTTAGTTTATTCAGCAATTGTTCATTCTCTTCTGATCGTTCAAGATAATGCTGTCTTTTTAAATACGCGATTTTATGCTGAAGTTTGCGCCGGTCCCACTTAAGTTTCTTGCGCGCCCAGTATCGTTGCTCTTCAGCGTATGCTTCCGGGCCCAGCCCGGTACTGGTCCATTTCCGCGTTTTAGAAACATGCACACTCTCTTCGCGCAGGTTTGCAAGATTCCACTCCAGCAACGCAATTTCCCATTCTTTTAATTTCAATTTAAAACTCATAAACATTCACCTGCTTATTATTTTTATGAAACTCCCTTGTTGTCAATATAGCACGATCGTGAATAGTTGACAACAATTAATTTGTTTCTCCTTTAATAAGTAATAGGCTCCTTAGCAAATTATATTTTTATATCATTCTACAAATACTCCTTCATGCCCTTCTTTTCCAAATTTTCCACGAGTTTTTTAACGTCTTGCGCGCGGGAGCGGGGGCACAAGAGGAGCGCGTTTTCACTTTCAATTAAAATCATGTTTTTAACTCCGGCCAGCGCCACCAGTTTGCCGGACAAACTGTAAATAAGATTTCCACGGCTATCAACTGCCAAACACTTCCCCGCTTTACAGATATTTCCCTTCGACGCGCTGTGTTTGCTCAGGGAAGATTGTTGAAGAATATCATGCACGGCTCTCCAATGTCCCACATCAGTCCAGCCGAAGTTTCCGGGGAGCACGAGCATTTTTGCTTCCTTCCTGCCCATCCGGGAGGCGGGTTCCAAAATTCCATAATCAATGGTTTCTGCTGGCAATTTTGGAAATTCGCGGCGTATTACTTCTGCCTCGCGCGGCGTATCTATTGCGCTTGCAATTTTCGTGAGTCCCAACCACATTTTAGGCAAATGCTTTTCATACAAGCTCAAAAAATGATCCGCGCGCGCCACGATCAGGGTTGGATTCCAAAGATATTCCCAACGTTTTAAAAATCCCCGCGCGGTTTTTAAATCCGGCTTTTCCACAAACTTTTCTACCTCAAAAATTTCATCGGTCCCAAATTTCATCACTTGCGATCCCATTTTAATATAACCATATCCTGTTTCAGGGTAAGTAGGGTTGACACCAATAAGTAGTGTATGATCCTGTTTTTGGCGTACCGCACGCTCCGCCACAGCAAGCAAACGCAAAAATTCTTCTTCTTTTTGCACATAATTGTCCGCATTGATATAAACAAAAATCGCTTTTGGGTTGTGTTTCCAAATTTTTATAAGCGCAAGACCAAGCGCCGGCGCTGTCCCGCGCCGTGACGGTTCAATAACAAGATTGCCGCGCGTGTGATCCGGAATCTGACGGCGCACTTCATCGGCAAGCTGCGCGTCAGTACTTATAACAATATTGCGCGCGGGAAATCCGCGACGCAGCCGCTTCCACGTTTTTTGCAAAAGCGTTTCATTATCAAGCAAAGGATAAACTTGCTTTGGCTTTCCTTTTGTAGAAATTGGCCAAAGGCGGGTCCCCGCGCCGCCAGCCATAATAATTGGATACAACATAGAATTTCTAATTCACCTAATTTCTAATTACCTAATTATCGAACACGCATCGCTCGTTCTAGTTTACTCCACTGCACACGTTCCAGTTTATTAACAATCCATGCCGCAAACCATCCCACAACCGCTCCACCAATGATATCCAATGGATAATGCACGCCAACAAATACGCGCCCCAGTGAAACCAGCGCGGCAAGAATAAGAAACGCTATTCCCCAATCGCGATCTGCTTTATATACTATAAAGGCAAACGCGAAAGCAATAGAGGCATGGCCGGAAGGAAAAGAATTATACGCCGTTTCCATATCAATCAAATTTTGTATCTCAGTGAAGCTAACAAACGGGCGCGGCCGGGCAACAAGCGCGCCCACCACGAATTTAATGGCGTAAGCCGCCGCGCCAGCGACAAACGCGCGCAAAGGCAATTCATACCAATGTTCTTCTTTGAAGCGCTTAATTGTAAATGCCGCAAGAATCAACAAAACTCCGAGCATCGGCAAAAGAAATACCGCCGCAAATATGCCAAGCGCGTCAAGACTGTCTGACTTTGCGGAGAGATTATTAATCGCATGGAACAATGTAACATCAAACGCCATAATTCTTAAATATGTAACGTCGCACTAAGAAACCAAAGTACTAAAACTCCTAAAAAAAACGCAACCATATGAGAAAAAATATGCGCGCGCCGAAGCTCTTTATGCACTTCTGGCAAAAGATCAACCGCCGCAATATAAATAAACCCTCCACCGGCAAGCGCAATAAGCGACACCTCAATACTATCTACTGCTCCCGCGAGAAAATATACGCCCAGCGCGCCAACAATAGTCGCAACAGCAGAAACAAGATTCCACCATATCGCTCGCGCTCGTTTCATCCCCATCTGAAGCAAAACTCCAAAGTCTCCTATTTCTTGCGGAATCTCATGAATAAATACCGCGATTGCCGTCACAAGCCCAAGCGGCACTGAAACAAGAAGCGCGGCGGCGATTGCAATTCCATCTAAAAAATTATGCACCGTATCACCAACAATCACCATGGAACGGCGCGCCTTGTGCACATCGCATATCCCCTCATGACAATGGGAAATCAACAGCAATTGTTCAACAACATAAAAAATTAAAAGCCCGCCAAATACATACAGAAGCACTTTTTGGGCGGACACGTTTTCTAAATGTTCAAATGCCTCCGGAATCAAGTCAAAAAATGCCGCCGAAAGCATTGCTCCTGCCGCAAACGAAACTAAGTGCATAAGGCGCTCTTGGTTTTGCGCAAACCGCTTCACAATGATAAGCGCGCCCAAAAGCCCTAATATACCTCCAAGCACACTTAAACTGATTATGTACAACAAGGTCATAATCTAATTGCTATCAGTTACTTTCTCGCCCTCCAATATTATATTTTTTCTTTGCCCAAAGTTTGCGGAGACGTTCAAGCAGTTTGTCTTTGGCAAGATCAATGGCTTCTTTAAGCGTATGATCATCCTCTGAAACAATTAAATTCCATGGCCGCTGTAAAAGGAGTGAAACTTTATACGCGCTTTTTTTGGGAAATTTTTCCGCGCGAACTTCAAGTGTTTCATCCGAATTCAAACGATTGACAATCGCCTGAATTTTCCCCAGCTTGGAATCCAGAGAAAAATAGGTTTTCACGAAGGATTGCTCCTGCGGCAAAAGGTGCTTGAACGAAAAGTTGACGCGCATAATTAGCGACGTGAAATGTTAAAATGCTCTGAAAATCTAGCGAGCGCATGTTCCCGCGCGCGTTCCACTCTTGCGTAAATATGTTTTACAACAGGATATAATGGATTTACAAATCTTGTCGTGCGCCAAGCACGCGCCCAAAAATTTTTAAAATAAATTATATTAACAAAAAATCCGCCGATCAGTACAACCGCGGTAATGCTGGTACGCGTCCAATAATCATCATTGAGCTTAAGCCACATGCTAAATTCATCAAAGGCCAGCGCTAGCCCTGCTCCATATAACCATGCGATTTTACGCCGAAAATATGGAGCGACCAGCGCAATATAACCAGCAATTGCAAGAACAGTAATTCCAACCGCAAAATGATGCACATGAATTTCACGGATAAAAATAGACAAGCTCGGAACGTGATTAGAATACTCAAACCAAAGATACGCGCGCAAACCAGCAAACATCAATAAAAATGCCAAAAGCACCCGAAACGCAATCTCATCATGATCTTCACGCTTAAGCCGTTTGAACATAATACGTTTTCATCATAACACACATCGGACACTTGCCACAATGTCCTGACGTGCAAATGTCGCGGCCAAATTGAACCATCACACGATTCAAATTCATAGCATTGCTAGATATGCAGGTATCTCTAACAAACTTTTTACCACTGCCTCTGCGCTTACAAATTGCGTGCGCTCTGAAAAACGCAAATCCGGCATTGCAATACAGCGCATCCCTGCTGCGTGTGCTGCCTGAAGACCGTTTTGAGAATCCTCGATTACTATGCACGCAGCCGGTGGCACTTCAAGTCTTTCTGCAGCTAAAAGAAAAATATCTGGTTTTGGTTTTCCATATTCTACTTCATCGCCACTAACAATTACAGGAAATACGGCATCCATTTGTATTATTTTTAGAACAAATTCAATGAGTTGTCTGGGTGATGCCGATGCTACAGAAAGTTTCAATCCCTTATCTTGGCAATAAGTAATCGCCTGTTCAAGACCGGGGTTTGGTTTAAGTTTTTTGTGAAAAATAGTTTTAAGAAGTTTAACGCGTTCCTTGATAATCTCTTCCACAGATTGGGGAAGATTAAATTCTTTTTTATAAAAAACGGCAACCTGCGGCTGCGTTTTACCCATTACATATTGTTTAAACTGATCATGATATTCTATTCCATGCCGCGAAAAAAATTCCTGTTCAATTTCTCCCCAAAGCACCTCCGAGTCAACCATTACCCCATCCATGTCCCAGATAACAGCACTAATAGACATATCTCGCCCTTCGATTTTTATTTTGATGCTAAAATACTGCGCTTATAGGAATCAAGATTTTCAAGCGCCACTCCGGTGCCTTTGGCAACGCAAAGAGCCGGATCATCAGCCATCATGCAAGGCACACCAGTTGCCTCCGAGAAAAGTTCGGGCAAATTGCGCAGCTGGGAAGTTCCGCCGGAAACTACCATCCCTTTTTCCATAACATCCGCGGAAAGCTCTGGAGGAGTACTGTGCAAAACTTCTTTAATGGTGGCCACCATTTGTTCAAGCGCATTTTGGATTGCGTCCGTTACGTCATGTGAGGTTACCGTAATAGTTTTGGGAAGGCCGACAATCATATCGCGTCCAGTAACATCCAGCGTGAGCTTCTCATTCAAATATAAGGCAGAACCAATTTGAATTTTTATTGCTTCTGATGTGCGCTCCCCTACCGCGACATTGTAACGCCGGCGCACATACTCCGCGATAGCGGAATCCAGTTTGTTTCCGCCCACGCGCACGGAGGCGGACGAAACGATTCCGCCCAGTGAAAGCACCGCGGCTTCCATAGTTCCTCCCCCCATTTCAATAATCATGTGTCCTGAAGGAGAACCGATCGGGATGTCCGCGCCAATCGCGGCCACAATCGGTTCTTTGATAATATAAGCGGCTTTTGCTCCGGCGGCAATTGTTGCGTCAATGACCGCGCGCCGCTCAGTTGAAGTAATGCCGCCCGGAACGGCAACCATGACTTCCGGACGAAACAATTTTACCCCGCCAAGCGCCTTATTAATAAAATAACGGAGCATTGCTTCGGTAGTCCGGTACTCGGCAATGACCCCATCCTTCATCGGACGCAAGGCCACAATAGTGTCTGGCGTGCGGCCAAGCATGTCTTTTGCCTCGCGGCCGACCGCCAGAATTTTTTTATCAATAGTGGAGACTGCCACCACTGATGGTTCATTGATAATAATGCCGCGCTTTGGAACATATACGCGGACATTTGTGGTTCCAAGATCAATGCCGATTTTTTTGATAAACATGCCTTGAAAATTTCTAATTCACCTAATTCCTAATTAACCTAAAACTCCACATAGAATGCCTGATCTTGTCGCAGGTTCGTTTGCCAAGTCAAACGATTTTCTTGGCGAGAGGCGTTCAAACCAGTAGGACTCCAGAGCTTTGGTACCTTACCAAAATCAGTTATGACTGTCAAACTGTGCCCGAGCGTTCCCGGCTGTTTTTGTACAGTAAGTTCATAAGCTCCAAGTGCCACCGCCTCTTCAATATATTCCGGCAAGCGATATATAAACTTCAAACGCTTTACTTCGCCGGCCTGCACTGCCAAAAACGCCCCGAATACGGTTTTATCAAACTCTTGCGTAATTACAACTCCGCCCCTCTGCCGCGACTCTTCGTCGCGCATGGGACCCAGTGCGCTTTGAAGAATACTTCCTTTGGGCACATACACTCGCGTCCAGCTACGGTATCCTTTTGTTTTCCAGGCCGGTCCTTCCTTGGGGTAAGAATATACGATTTCCACCTCGCCCATAAGACCGTGCTCGCTTCCAAACGCGTGATAGAAAATACTGCGCGTCACATACGGATCAGTTTTGAGAGAAAATAAATTCGCATCAAATACACCGAGATAATCAACTGAAGATTGCGCTAGGGTCCCGCTCCAACTATTCATTGTTAAAAGCGATTGCAAATCTTGGTCGGTTGAATATATTAGTATTTGTTTTTCATCAAGCGCATCGCGGATGGCGGCAAGCGCATCCGGCCATAGTTTGATCGGAAGATCCATCACTTTTGTAATGAGAGCATGTCCAAGCTCTGAGATAATTTCTTTTCGCTGAGGCCGCGGGATTCCTTTTTGAGCAAATCCAATTTCTACTTCGTACTCTAAAACATCCGTAAGATTTTCAGGAGTAAAGGTTTGATTTCTAACTGTAATAGGTCCGGTAAGTTTAAGCAATGAACGAATCGCCTCAGGCATTACGGCAATGACACCATGAATAGGAGTTGCGCTTTTGGCGGCGTATGCAAGCGCGGGATTTTTACGAGCGGCAAAAGGAAGCTCCTCACTGAAAAATTGCATGATCGTCTTTGCAGACTCAGAAAAATCAGGAGACCAATTTGCATCGCGCAGATAAAATTTCGGCTGCTCCAAATAATAGCGAATCGGATCCGGTGAGGACGGCCGGCTGTAGGAGGGTGCAAACCGATCAATATTATATACATCGTCAGTATAAAACTGCGTGATATGACCAGCATCAAATGTCAAAAGCCCCGAGGTACCAATAAATCCGCCAGAGGGGCGCATCTCATCGCTATTTTGCAGGACAAATAAATAATTCTTAATCTCAGGAAATCCGAAAAGGCGTGGCGCTACTTCAAGAAGCGGAATACCATCGTAAGACAACGCTACGGCAAGATTAACTTGATCTTTAAGCTTTGTAATATCTTCCTGAAGCGCGTGAGTAAGACCGTCGCGCGGAATTTTCTCCAGTAGATTTTTTGCCTGCTCAAGCTCGCGCTTAGCCTCTTGCAATTTTGGTAGAGATGTTTGGATGATTTGAAGCGCGCTTTCCCGTTTACCCTTGGGAATTTCACCGATTGTCAATTCGCGCGCGCCTCGAAATGGCTCATACACCTCTCCCGCCACCTTAAGAGCTATTATAAGCGCGCGTAAGCCATGCTGCGCGGCTAGGGAGGCGGCGCGCGCGGATTTAATGTGAATAGAAACCCATGGAATAACACGCAGAAAACTCAGCATCCTCAAATCTTTAGAGGCTGCGTTGAAAATCGATTCTGCCGCCTCCAAATTCTCTCGCGCAAGACTAAAATTCTTTTGCGTAACTAATGCGTATTCCGCTTCTGAGATCTTTACGCGCGCGTAATTTATGCCGCGCACCGCGCGTAGGCCAATCGGCAATGAAATTACTCCTAAAATTACAATAATTACCGCGACGGCGGCGCTTAATTTGACAAGCATGGTAAGCGGACGTGACATAGCTAGTTTGCGGCAACTATTTCTTGAATTCCCTCTGGCGTTTGATGCCGCTTGCGCTTTTTTTCCGTGACATTAAACCCAAGATATTTTCCAAACAGGAGTCGTGTCTGCGCATCAAATGCGGGAAGTGACCCGAAAATAATCAAAGTGACTGGCAAAAGGAGCCACTGCCAGAAGATGTGCCAGGCGCGATAGAACGCGACCCCTGGCGGGCGCGGCGGAAGCAAGCGTGAGGTTAAAATTGCAGACACAATCATACCGACCATTGCCACGCGCATCAGCCATTGAAGCATAAATGGCGTGCTTTGAAAAAATACTGTATCAACAAAATGTCCTCCTCCCAAAAGAAATGGGAGTTTTCCAAGAAGAAAAATTAAAAGCGGCGCGGTTGCCCATGAATACATGCCTTCGCCAAGATTCCAAAGAAATTTGATTTTTCGCCGCAGAGGAATTTGTTTGTGCTTGAGAAAATTCCATGCCATGTACGGAAAGTGTTCAATTCCCCAAGCCCAGCGCCTCTGCTGATAATAAAGCGCCTTGAGACTATTCCAGTAATTGCCGCTTGTTACAGTATCCATGGATACTGGAAGATACAGCGGTATGACACGATAATCGCCATTATAATGCAAAAAACACTGTAGAAAGATGCGCGAATCCTCCGTCACAATATCTTTTTGCCAAAATCCTACGTCCAAAAGTGCTTTAAATGGCATGCTATGAGATGAAAAGGTAAAGAGACGTTCAGTACGCGGGAGTTCAGTCATCAGCCAAAATGTTGTACCAAGCGCGGCAATACGAATAAGCGCGGGCGAATCCCAAATATTATTATTGTAGAGCGCAATTGGCTGGTATGAGGCGCGCAAAGGATTAGGAACAGTCAAATACTGATATGAAAGATAGGCAAAATATTGCGGATGTACGATTGTATCAATATCAAGCGATGAGACTATGACATCTTCATAAGGAATCTTAAGCTCGTCTATAAACTCCCGCGCGCGATGCCCGGCCCAGTTCAAGTTTGAACCCTTGCCAGGAATTTCATCAGGCAAATTTGCAGGATGTATAGTTTTAATAAAATGCCCAAATACATTTTTGAATTTTTCCTCAATGAGCGCGGCATTTTGCAAAAAATTCTCGCGGTCGCGCTCCTCTCCCGCAAATACTATAATTAATTTCTCTTTTGGATATGTTGAGTCAGCTAAGCTTTGGAGGGTCGTGGTTAAAATCTCAATCCCTTCTTTATAAGTAGGCAAAAATATCAGATGATATAATTTCTCCCATTGCGGCCTCTCCGCTTTAAGTTTAGAAGTCCAATCACTGCTTGTATCGCGGCGAAACCGCCGCCAAGATATGCTCAGATAAAACACAAAGTAGACTACGCGAAATAGCCAGTACAAATCAAAGAGCACAATAAAATAAAGCACCCAAAGCGGACGGATAAACGATAAAATGATCGCCACGGCAAGCGTTATCCAAATAAGGGAACCGGGAATCATTTCAAAAAAACGATACAATTTTGGTTTTGACTTCATCATCATAAAGTAATATTCGGCTCGCCGCTGTATTTCGCAGACATTTGCCGCTTATCATTCACTTTTATTCCAAGCCCCCAGGCCAGCGCATTTACGGTGGCGATTACTTGCCGCACTCCACTGAAGGTTGCCTCACGCATATTGACACTTATGCTTTGTATCGCGCGCCTCTTTAGAGCAACCTTAGATATTGCCCACAAAAGCGGTATTTTGTCAAGCCGTACTCGCTTTGTGCGCTTACCAAACCGCACCTCCGCTTCTTTTCCAATCACTTCCACGCACAATTCATTCTGCATTCTGCATTTTACATTCTGCATTCTTTTCATATTCCCATTCGCGCCGGTTGAGGCAATGTGTCAATGAGTACAATCTTCTTATTTTCGAAAAAATTATAAAGAAATCTATCCATCATCTCTTTGCGCTCTGTAAATTCTTTTAAAGGCAAGATCGTGTAATTAATTGTTCGCCCGAATTCTTCTTCAAATTCGCGAAATACTTTTGCTGATTTTTCTTTGTTCACGCGCCCAACAATCATAAGGTCAGTAGGAAATCCTGGAAGATCAACGAAAAAACCGGTAAGCGCTAAATAACGAATTGATCCGATCCCTTTAAGCTGACGCGCAAGCTCTTCCTGAAGTAGAAGCTGGCCTTTATTCAAAAGAATTCGAAGTTCATTAAAAATGACGCAAGCGGGATTTGCTTCGTAGAATTTTCGACGCAGACCGCTTGCGCGATGGGTCTCCGCTTGGTTTTCTTCATGTATCTGAATAAGCCCGATCTTACTGAGATTCGAAAGTTCGCGGCGAACCGAATGAATATGCGATCGAGTTAATCGCGTAATTTCCCGAACATAAAATGTTTGATCCGGGTGCTCCAAAAAAAGCTTTAAAAGCCGTACGCGTATTCTTGAACCAAAAATTTGTTCAAGGGAAGCTTGTTTTTTCATACTATGTCTTGGAGTGCTGGGAGTGCTTTACAGTTGATATGATTATAGTATATACTAGCATAATGAATAGCGTCAAAGGTAACCACGCCCATGCATCAAAAGTTTATTGTGCGAATCGAAATTAATTTTTCCGGTAAAGCATCTCTTCCTTGGGTTGCCATGAGCCGTCGTGGGCGCCAATTGGTGGAATCCCAATGCTTTGCCTTGCTTGGTTATCCCGAGACAGAGCTCTCAAAGCTTCAGGGTGCTGATTTGGAAAGTGCGCGCGATACTCTTGAATCCGCACTGCGCTTACTAAGCGCATTTGAATACATTCCAAAGGATGACACTCAAACTGATAGTTTTTTTGAAAAAAAAATTGTGGCTTTTGAAGAGCGGATCGCGCAATCCAGCACATTGCTTCCACTCCATGCGGCAATCGGAGTGATCCTTGGAACCCGCGTACTTTTTGCAACATCAGGCGACATTCTTGTGCTGCAAGTCACCCCCTCAAGTATCGTAAACCTTGCAGATTCTGGAAAAGGTGTATCCCTGCACTTTGAAACGTTTCGATCAGGGTTGCTTACACCTCAATCCATGCTTCTTTTTATTCCTAAAAATACGGGTACGCTTCTTAAATCTGACGAACTGAAAAGTCTACATACCGCGCGAAGTTCTGAACATAAATTGAAATATCTTGAGCATCTTTTGGAAAAACGGTCTGCGCTTTCTGGAGCGCTGTGCGCCGTACTTTTGGAAACCAAGTCAAAAGTGGTAAAAACTTTTGAAACGACCGCGGTTTCTATCGCAAACTTGCTAAATACCGAGGCAAAAACCGAGGAATTGCTCTCCCCTCCACTGCTTAAACCGCTTATTGAACGGGTAAAAATTCTGGTGATAAAAAGCTATGAACGTATTGCGGCAATCGTTAAAATTTATACAACTAAAAGCATGCCGGTGCGCACTACAAGATCAAAGCAAGCGCCTCAGGTGGCATCAAAAACTGAAGTAAATCGCCCGCGAAGCGTAAACCCGTCTCAGGTTGCGGAAAATGCAGCGCGTACTCCTACCCCTATATTTCTTTCTTCCTACTTTATGCATCTATCGGCATGGAACAAAACCAATCTCAACTGGTTTAATAGAAAATTAGCTTGGGGAGAGAGGCGCGCCCGTATTTTATCGCATTTGAATAGCACTACTATTATTTCTCGCTTTAACGCATTACCCCTTAGAAGCAAAATACTCTTTATATTCGTCGCTACCTTTCTTTTTATCTTTGTTGAAAGCGTTTTTCTTACCATGCAAAATGCAAAGGTAGTAAAAGCCGATACCGCGCTGCGTGATGAAATTACTGGGATACGAACTTTGATAGACAGCGCCGCCTCCTCGCTGATTTACAATGATGAAGAAAAAGCGCGTAAGGAAGCAGACGAAGCAAAACTGCGTATTGCCGGATTGCCACAATTTCAAAAAACAACCGCGCAGAGTCTGCGCTTGAGATCGCTCCGAGGACTTAGAACTTCAGTCAGTAGAAAAATGATCTCTGAACTTGAAACAGCACTTACACCTGTTGTTGAAAAACTCCGGCATGCGGTTGTGATTGAAAATCCCACCGTAATTGAAAATCCTCTGCCAAATACAATTCCTAATCTCACCGGAGAAATTCCTACCAAAGTGGTGTACCACAAACGCATGTATTCGCTTGAGCCGAGCGCGAATCAAATTTTCAAACACGAACCGGTAAAGGACGGATTTTCCGCCCAAGGCGGATCCGCCTTGGGCGGAGACGCCGGCACGCCCTGGATTAAAGACGGCACTGATGTGCGCAATGCCATAATGCTCACTGTTGATGGATCGTTTTACGTCACTGACGGAAGTGGCACAGTGATTGAACTTTTAAAAGGCAAAAAAACTGATTTTGCGCTTAAGTCCATTGATCCGGCGCTTACGCAAATTAAAAAACTTTGGACTAATGAAGGATCTGATTATCTTTACATACTTGACCAGACGGAAAAAAGACTTGCTGTATTTACAAAAAAAGACGGGCTTCTCAAAGCGCAGTACACAAGTCCCAAATTCACTGACCTCAAAGACTTCGCCGTGGACGAAGGCAAAAAACTCGCCTATCTTTTAGACGGTACTTCCGTCATTTCTATCACTCTTTCCCATTTTGGGAAATAACTTTCTATTCCCATTCCATCGTGGCGGGAGGTTTATTCGTAATATCATAGACTACACGGTTTACCTCACGCACTTCATTGGTAATTCGTGTTGAAATTTTTTCCAGGATTTCAAAAGGTATTTTTGCAAAGTTTGCTGTCATTGCATCTTTTGACTCTAAAATACGCACGACAACAGGATACTTATAACTGCGCGCGTCGCCCTGAATCCCCACACTTCGAATAGGAAGTAATACTGCAAAACTCATCCATAATTTTTTCCATAATAGTGTCTTTTTCAATTCCTCCTCAATAATCGCACTCGCCTGACGTACAATTTGAACACGCGTCGGCACTACCTCTCCAATAATACGCACCGCAAGTCCAGGTCCTGGAAATACCTGACGCGTCAGCATTACTTTCGGAAGCTTCAATGCTCGCGCCAATGTCCTCACTTCATCTTTATAAAGCTCCCGAAGCGGCTCGTATACTTCTAGTTTCAAATTCTTTGGCAATCCGCCAACGTTATGATGAGATTTAATCGTTGCTGAATGCGCCGTAAGACCGCTTTCGATGCGGTCCGAATAAATGGTTCCTTGCACAAGTACCTGGGATTTTTCCTTCTTTGCGATGGCAGAAAAAATATCAACAAATAATTTACCGATGATCTTCCGCTTCTTCTCCGGATCTTCAACACCCTTGAGCGCTCTAAAAAACTGCTTCTTGGCATCAATGATTCTAAGCGCAAGCGGCATTGTTTGAAATACCTTCCGGACATAGGCAGTATCATCCACCCTCATCAATCCTGTATCAACATATACCGCGATCAATTTATTACTTATGGCTTTTGAAAGAAGCACTGCGGCCACTGAAGAATCAATGCCGCCGGAAAGTCCAATTAAGGCCTTACGATCACCAATTACCTCTTTTGCTTCCTGTACAATATCATCTTTCATGCGCGAAGTTGTCCAAGACTTTTTTGCATGGCATATCTGAAATACAAAATTCTTAAAAATTTGCATGCCATATTGCGTATGGGTAACTTCCGGGTGAAATTGCACGCCAAAAATCTTGCGATCCGGATTTGCAAATGCGGCGATTGGCGAATGCGCGGTATGTGCAAGAGATACAAAACCTGCAGAAAGCCGCACAACTATATCTCGATGATTCATCCATACCTTTTGATGCGCTGGCAAACTATGTAAAAGGAGCGGATCAGATTTCTGTACGAAGAGATCCGTAATCCCGTACTCCCCTGCTTTGCCAGAGTTCACTTTACCTCCGAACATATGCGCAATGAGCTGATGCCCATAGCAAATACCAAGAATCGGAAGCGAACAATCAAAAAATGCGCGACTAAGCTTCGGCGCATTTTTCTCATATACAGACCGGGCACCACCTGAGAGAATAACTCCTTTTATTGAATCATCATTTTGTATCTTTTGGGCAGCCGCCTCTGGAGATATAATCTCTGTCCACACCTGCACATCACGAATCCTGCGTGCAATAAGATGACAATATTGTCCCCCAAAATCTACAATGAGGATTTTATCCATAAATTAAATGAGTCCACAATTGTATCATACAATTGGCATCCCCTCCATCCCATTTCTCATTTCTGTAAAATAAGAGACCCTCGACCAGCTTGCGCCAATCGAGAGCCATTAGGAACTTTTTGCGTTTCAGGCAATAAAGCGCGGTTCTAGTCGCCACTTCCGCAGTCACCGCCACCGTCCGGCGAGAAATGGAACTCCATTTCGCCGGAGAGAAAGTCGCTCGCGACATGCCCGTCAAGCAAAGCGGTGAACATGGGGCCGCTACGACTCGGCATCGTCTCTGCCTCTGCCTTGCCTACCCCTTCTTTTACCATTTTTGGAGCGCCGTCAACCAAGTCCCTTAAGGGTATACACGCCGCGCATCTTTATAAATACGGCGCAAATTCGGAGATTCACTTTTTTTAAGATCGGCAAATTCCTTGGCAGTCAGTCCGATAATATCCATTGGCACTTGCAACGCCGAACCGCGGCGCATGCTATTAAGAAGCTGAAGCCGTTCCATAAGCGGCATACGCGCGAAATCCGGAGAAAGCACAATAAGATCAATATCACTGTCGTAGCGCATCTGACCCCGCGCACTACTGCCAAACAATACTACCTCCTCTACTTGTACCGCAGAAGCAATACTCTTAGCGTAATCGCGAGCTATTTTTTTTGCATTAATGCGTTCTCTATCCATATAAACAGTTCCTTAGTTTTATTAAGAATATCCTCAGCATTCTTACGGTTATAGGTGAATGAAAATTTTGGCGCAAATGGCAAATCTGGGTACCGTGGGATCAGATAATGTGGCTGTAATTCGTCAATAAACTGTACAAATTTTTCTGGAATTTCAAGTTTAGTCGCAGTACGCAGAGCAGTAAGATCATGAATCTTTTTGACTTCTAAATCCTGCTCCACCAGGTGTGCCTTAAGAATTTTTTCAATCGATTGATGGCAATGGAATACCACTACCTGATACGCGCTCCCCCGCTTTGCTCCATATTGCATCTGCACTTCAGCCGCATCCAAATCAGCTCGCGCAAATTCAACCCACTTTTTGGTAATATCCTTCATATTCGCAGTCTATAAGTATACCACCACAAATTTCTATGTCAAATTCAAAAACCCTCCAATCGGAGGGCTTTTTATGAGTTGTGCTGTTTACTTCAGGGTCGCCTTCGCTCCCGCCTCTTCCAATTTTTTCTTCATCGTCTCTGCTTCGGCTTTGCCAACCCCTTCTTTTACCATTTTTGGAGCGCCGTCAACCATGTCTTTGGCATCTTTCAAGCCAAGCTGGGTAATCTCGCGTAGCACTTTAATCACGCCGATTTTATTTGAGCCAGATTCAGTAAGCTCCACATTAAACGTGGTTTGCTCTTCAACGGGCGCAGTGGCCGCGGAGGGAGCGCCAGCGACCGGAGCCCCGACGAATGTCTGGGCGGCTGAAACACCGAACTTGCCTTCCAATACTTTTACAAGCTCCGCAAGATCGGAAACTGTGAGTTTCTCAATCTGCTCTACAAGGCCCTTGAATTTCTCCGGGACTTCAACATTTTTTTGTTCATCTGCCATATTGATTATGATACGAATCTACAAATGATTGGCGAATCTTCGAATATGCGAATTCGTATATTGGTAGATTCGTCATTAATTCGCTGATTCGTATCGTATTACGATTTAGACTCTTTAATTGCATTTAATACCTGCACCAATCCGCGCAAATTTCCAGCCAGTACATTTACAAAACCAGAGATTGGTGCTTTTACCGTGCCAACAAGTTTTGCCAAAAGCTCGACCCGACTTGGCAAACTTGCCAGCGCTTTAATTTGGTTTGTATCTACAAACTTTCCTTCAAAAAGGCCGCCCAAAATCTTGAACGCCTCAAATTCTTTAGCTGTGGTGGCTGCAAATTTCGCCGTAGTCACCTCATCGCTATATCCGGTTACAAGTCCAATATTGCCTTCAAGCTTTTTAGGATCAACAGTGCTTTCCAAGCCGGCATTTTTCAACGCGAGTTTCAGAAGTGACTTTTTGATCACTTCATAATCCACCGCTTCAGCCCAAGATTTTTCCCGAATCTTTTGCGCATCCTTAACTTTGAGTCCCTTGTAATCAACAAGAACCGCTCCTTTCATTTTTTTGAACTTATCAGTCAAGTCCGCAACACTTTGTTCTTTTTGTGTACGTGTCTTTGGCATACCCGCTCTAAATTTTTCCGCATTATGTGCGGATTATACGATGAATAATTATAGTCAACGGTTCTGTAATTCTATTGTCCCCAACCTATTTACTCCACACTCCGCTTTGCGGAGTGAAGCGGAAAAATTTAGGCGGGCATAAAATAAATCTGTGGTTATGCCACAGACGCTTTAGGTTCCCCTCCCCTTAAGGTAAGGCCCGCTTCGCCCGCAAAGCGAGGCGAGGGAGAAGGAGGGGTTATGAACCCTTGCCTCGGCAGGTCTTAGTCTCTCGAGCTTGTCGAGAGGCGCCTACTGTCTGTGGCGATTTAATTGTATTTATACACTACAATACTCCTTTATTTGTGTCAAGAGGCCGTGAAAATCTAAACACCTCCCTTGCGGGAGGCGTCCATTCAGGTCCGATGACCTGGATTCCAGATACCCCTCATCACTATTACTGTATCACAGACCACATTATATGTCAAGTAAATATGTGGACAACTCAAAACCCGAGCATGACAGGTAAGGGAATCGAACCCTTCTGGATACCTTGATGAGGGGTATCTGGTCCCAGACCACCTGCCATTGCGCGGGTTTAACATTGTAACACAATTATTTGATTTTGAAATCTCTTAAAAGTTTGTCTGATTCTTCCCACTCCACATCCACTTTTTCAACCTTTGCCCATTTTGGCCCTTGTTTGCACCAATTTAAAAATTCCTGCAGTTGCGTTTCTTCTCCTTGCGCTACAATTTCCACTCCACCATTCGCATTTCTTGCCCAGCCAGTCAGTCCCAACTCCTTTGCGCGCTTTTGCGCTGAAGCCCTAAAAAACACCCCCACCACATCTCCTTTTATTTTTATATGCAGTTGTTTTTGCATACTTTATAATATATCAAATTGCGCAAAAAATTAAAGACCGTCCGGATGGTCGTGGGCTTTTGGCCTACACCCGGACGGTGAACTCCTCACTAACGATCTGTGCCACAGATGGGTTGAGCTACGGGGCTGTCCCGTGCCATTGCCGGATCTGTGTCAAGACCCATCTTCTGAGCTTGCGCTCTTTACATGCGATTTTCACGCATGCGGCCTGAGAGGTAGGCCTGGTGCCGGCGTCGTCGTCGGGCTACTTGCCGCCGTCGAGGTAGTCGAAAAACTCGGTGGCGAGCGCCTTCGGCGGACCCGTGGCCCCCATGATGAACGCGGTCATGTTGTCCTTTCTGCCCGTGTGGGCTGCTTCGAGGCGACCACCGTGGCCACCCATTTGCACCTTCACTCTACTCCTTTTTCACCTCTTTGTCAAGCCCAAAAAAAGCCGCCAGCTGAAGACCGCCGCACCAGAACAAGTTCGGTGCAGGACAGGCCGGCGACTACTTCTTACCTCTCTAGGCTGGCGCGCGGTGGCGGCTTGCAGCAAAAATGTTGCGCAGGCCGAACAGGCACGGTGCCGAACGAAGTGAGGCGAGTGAGGCCGAGCACAAAGAGCGGGGTGCACGCTGGGCACCCCGACTCTGGTTTTTGCGCAAGTTGCCGACGCGCGACAGCCGCCCCTATCCCCCCAAACTAAACCGTACAAATCTGCGGACTTGGATATTTTCGCCAAGTTTGGAAATTTTACTTTTGACTACTTCTTCAATAGTGAGGTCTTCATCTTTGATAAATGACTGGCGCATGAGGCAAACATCCGAATACCATTTGTCCAGTTTGCCTTGCACAATTTTCTCCACAATATTTGCTGGCTTACCTGTCGTTTCTTCACCGTAGATTGATTTTTCTTTTTCAACCACTTCTTGCGGCACATCTTCCGGCTTTACATACAAAGGATTGGTGGCCGCAATTTGAAGCGCCAGATCATGGGCCAACTCTTCAAATTCCGGATTGCGCGCCACAAAATCAGTTTCACAAAGAAGCTCAACAAGTACGCCAACTTTTCCGCCGCCGTGCACATAAGCGTGCACAACCCCTTCGTTGGTTGCGCGCTCGGCTTTTTTGGCGGCCTTAAGCACACCGCTTTTGCGCAAATTCGTAGTGGCTTTTTCAATATCGCCTTGAGTTTCCTCCAGCGCTTTTTTCGCGTCAAGCACACCAGCGCCGGTTTGCTCGCGAAGTTGCATGACAAGTTTTGGATCGATCATAATTGTTTGAGTAAATTAAGTAAATCAAGCAAGGCAAGTAAATTAAGCAACCGATACCACTTGATTTACCTGATTTACTTGCGCACTTGATTCACTCGTCTTCCCCTCTTCCTTCCCCTCCTGATACGCCTGCGCAATACATTTTACCACAAGTTCAATTGATTTTACAGCATCGTCATTGCCCGGAATTGGATATTGTACGCGCTCCGGGTTTGCATTGGTATCGCAAAGCGCGATTATCGGAATTTTTTTTTGATTGGCTTCGGCAAGCGCGGTTTCCTCATGCTTGATATCCACGATAAATAACGCATCCGGCAGTTTGGTCAAGGTGGAAATACCGTGCACAAGCTGGCTCATCCGTTCAATATCTTTTGAAAAATCAAGTTGTTCTTTTTTGGTATATTTTCCAAGCTCGCCGCGCTCCTGCTTGCCCTTAAGATCAAGATATTTTCTGATGAGCTTGTAAAGTTCGGCCCAATTAGTAATTGTTCCGCCCAGCCAGCGATTTTCAACATAGGGCGCTCCGACTTCAGTTGCGTATTTTTTAATAAGCGGCGCGGCCTGCTTTTTGGTGCCCACAAACAAGAGCACCTTCCCCTCGCGACCCAGCGCCCTGACAAACTCGCAGGCGCGCGCAAGCTCCTCGCGCGTTTTTTCCAAATTAATAAGATGCACCCCGCCGCGCGCGCCAAAAATAAAAGGCGCCATTTTAGGGTGCCAACGTGATGTCTTATGGCCAAAGTGAACTCCGGCCTTAAGCAAATCCAATAATTCTGGGGTAGTGTTTGACATAGTTTGGTCCTTAATTCTTCCGCATGGCCCATCTTTGATTTCCGCTAAAGCGGAAAGCAGGACACGAAAGCCAGACGTGTATTTATTAATTGTTCCTTAGTCTACCAAACCACCCCAGGCTTGTCAAGCTTTTCAGTTCACAGGGCAGGGGCACGGGCTGCATCTACAAATCCTGGCTCGGTGTGTAAATTTTGAGTCTAAATTTGACTAAAACTTACACTGGGAAGTTCTTTGCCAAAATGAAAAAGACCGGCGTCCCGTAGAGAGCCGGCGAGGAAGGAGCGTGGTTGCTGTGGTCAGCGTTGCTGGCGGCCTGCCCGTCGAAGCATGGCGAGAACGTCACGCCGTGCGGTGGCGCCAAGATAATGCTCAGCGTAGAGGTGTTCAATCGCCCTCTCTGCCTCCTGCATCGTGAGGAGGCTCACTTCAAAGGCGGTGATCAAGACCTTGCCGGTCCGAATCCATGGAAGCCCGAGCTGCTTCGCTGCCGCGAGTGCCTTGGCATCGTCGATGATCAGAACCGCATCCTCTTCGCGGCCGGCAAGCACAAGGCAAGCTGCTTCGCCCATGTCCAGATCGTAGGTCTGCTCGATCCCATTGCGCGCCCCAGAGTCTACGGTCATCACCTGGACACAGGTCAGCGAGGCGATCTCAAAGCCGGGACGGGTTTCTCCAGCCCGCGCCACTTCGTTACGCACATCTTCCGGAACGATGATAGTTTCAAACAGAACCGGAAGGAGGTCGAGAAGGCCAACCTTGGAAAGCGCGATGATGGGACCGGAATCGACGATGGCTCTCATGCAACTCTGGATCTGCGCTTGGCATGCGCCTTCATTGCACGCACTATACGCCGATCAGACACCGCTGCCGCCTCCGAATCATCCGCGTAGTACAAGCCCTCGGCTTTGAGGAGTTCCAGAAACTCCGCAAGTCGCATGCCCAGCGTCTTGGCCGCGACCCCAGCGGAGCAGGAACCTCTCTTGAAGAGGGCGAGTACAAGCTGACGACGACCCTCGCGAGCTGCCTCCGCCTTGAGCTTCGCGCTCACATGCGTGGGCAACTCGAAATCCACATGTACGCGTGTGGCCACAGTAGAACCTCCTGTTGTGTGTTGCATAGAGTGAACGGCAGCGTGGGCTGCCAGAAATTGAGAACCGACCTTTATCTTCACAATACACCTTGGTGCGGAACTCCGTCAATGCCTCGCGTCTCCGTCGTCTCCCTCTTCGTCTCCACCTGAGCATCGTGTTCCCGCCGATTGTAAGTTTTAGTCAAAAATGTATGCATTTTTTACAAAAAAATAGAATCGCTCATTGGCGAATATTCGCTAGAATAAGCAATCTTTGACAAGTTTGATATTCTATTTTTTTGTAAATTTTGAGTCTAAATTTGACTAAAACTTACACCTTTCGCTATTCAGCATCGCAGCGCTTCCGTGTAGCGCGCATTCAAGAGGAGCGCGTCAATTTGCGAATCAATCAGTGGAATGAAACGGCGGTCAATGCGTACGAATTTACGGCAAGGAACCTCGAGAAAGTAAAGCTCGCCCGGCATCTCATCAGGAACCCTGAATCCGGAAAGTCCGCGTTCTGATGTGAAGGGATTTCGGTAATCACGAAAGAGAACGTATTGGTTCTGCTCAATCCAGGCGTCCAGACTGCCGAACGGTTCATATGTAGCGGGCTCATGAAAGAAGAGAAGACTCAAATAGGTGTCGCTGTCTTTCATGGGTGATGGCGCGAGTACAATGAGAGAAATGCGTGTCTGATCTTGTGGGCGCGCGATTAGCCAGCCGGATGGTACGTCAAAGGCAATTGGACCTAGTTCGATCGACATTGCATCGATGGGGGTGACAGTCGGAGTCGGTCTATGACGGTGGCTTCCGAGTGCCCACGCAGTGGGAAGCCCAATGAGGCTGACAAGCGCCAAAAAGGCTGCAACCACCCAGGGTCGCCCGCAAGTGTGTAAGCTGCTACTTGGCACCATATATTTCCAATTTACTCCCATGTCGCACGTTGAGTCAAGAGTCTGGTCTGTAAGTTTTAGTCAAATTTAGACTCAAAATTTACAAAAAAATAGAATATCAAACTTGTCAAAGATTGCTTATTCTAGCGAATATTCGCCAATGAGCGATTCTATTTTTTTGTAAAAAATGCATACATTTTCGACTCAAACTTACAGTATAGGGTAAAAGATAAAATAAATAAAACTGAATAATTGTTTGGCTGTGGGCTTGCCAAATTTCAGCCCTTTTGCTATACTATTCCCACGAATATGAAGACCGACCTTCACCCACAATATTACCCTCAAGCCAAGATTACATGCGTGTGCGGGGCAATCTATACCACAGGATCAACAGTTCCGGAGATCCGTGTGGAAATTTGCAGTGCCTGCCATCCATTTTTTACCGGAAAACAAAAGCTTGTTGACACTGCCCGTCGTGTTGAAAAATTCACGCAGCGCGTCGCAAAAAAAGCTACGACCGGAGCACGCACAAGCAAAACCGTAAAACGCGCGACCAAGCAAGCCGCGAGAAAATTGAAATTGGAAGAAAAATAAGGGCCCGCTGATTTTGAATACGCGGATATCGCTGATATAATAGGTATCAGCGCAATCAGCGCCAAAAGATCAGCGGACTTTGTATTTTATGAACCCGGAACTAAAACCATATCAATCCCGCCTTAAAGAACTGGAAGAGCTTTTCACTTCTCCGGAAGTGCTTTCTGATCCTCAAAAACTTGCGCAGTTAAGCCGTGAATATTCCCAGATCAAAGCTACATTTGCGCGTACTGCAAAAGCGGGAGATTTAGGCGAGCGTAATGTCATTATGGAAATACGCGCTGGCACGGGTGGGGACGAAGCCGCGCTTTTTGCCGCGCAGCTGTATCGCATGTACGCGCGCTTTGCCGAACGGCAAAAATGGGCGGTGCGTGTGGCCTCTTCCAGCCGCACGGATATCGGCGGATTTAAAGAAATCATTTTTTCAATTGAAGGTAAAGGAGCGTATCGCGCGCTGAAATATGAATCTGGCGTGCACCGCGTCCAGCGCGTTCCGGAAACTGAAAAATCCGGCCGCGTCCATACTTCAACCGCGACTGTGGCAGTGCTTCCTGAAGCAGAAGAAGTTGATATTAAAATTGATCCAAAAGATTTGCGCATTGATACCATGACTGCTGGAGGACATGGCGGGCAATCAGTCAATACAACCTACTCCGCAGTGCGCATTACGCACATTGCCACCAACCTGGTGGTCATTTGTCAGGATGAACGGTCGCAGCAGCAAAATAAATCCAAAGCCATGCAAGTTTTGCGCGCGCGGCTTTTTGCTTTGGAGCAGGAAAAAAAGCGGGCAGAAAGAGAGGCGCAGCGGCGCGGACAAATCGGCACTGGCGAGCGCAGCGAAAAAATCCGCACCTACAATTTTCCCCAAGACCGTGTTACGGATCATCGCGTTAAAGAAAATTTTCACAATTTGCCAAAAATTATGGATGGCGAAATCAATCCTATCATTGAAACTTTACAAAAAGAAGGAATTGACACACAAAAGTAAGAGGAGTATTCTCAGGCCAGTCACCGCGGCTCCACTTTGGGGACGCGCGGACAAAGATGAGGAGGAGTCCCATGAAGCGAGGGCGATCGAAGACAGAAGCGCTCCGAATCCTGCGGGAACGATTCAAGCGCGGCCAGAAGAACCGGCACATCCCGAAGGGCGCGAAGTTCCTCTACGGTGTGCGCGGCGGCCATAGCCTGAGGATGCCCTTAGTAGTCTTTCTCATGGCGGATGCGCACGGCAAGCTCTTCCCTGGAGCCTACGGAGACGTGCCCTTCACGCCCCGTGGCTACAAGCCACCCCCGCGCGAGCGCACGACGCGCGCAACGCCCGCCGCGATACCGCCCCCGGTCGTGGAAGACCACTCGGGTGATCCCACCACCGCCGACGGTCACGGCTCCGACATGCGCACCGACCGCGACGACACGCGTCAGTCGCCTCTGCGCCAAACCGGCCCCACCGCCACCGATCCTGCCATCGACTGATCTTCCAGTCCACCTGCACAACCAACGAGGAGACCCCGCCCTGCGATCGCACACGCGTGCTTCGCAGGGCATTCTATATTTTGATAATTGCCACACGATCCAATCTTGCCAGATCTTTTACTATTTTTACGCTGGCGCGCGGGAAAAATGTCCGCGCTAAAATTTTTATGTCGTCGGATTGATGAGGGTCAATTTCGCAAATTACAGACACTCGTAACTCCCCCTCACCCCCTCTTACCCTAAGAGGGGGAATGCCTTTTGACCCATCTCCTCCCCTTAAGATAAGGGGAGGTTGGGAGGGGTTATGTATTTTTTTCAATTGTTCAAACAATTTTCTATAATAATCCAACCCGGTTTTCCCTCCATCCAACGCGCCCCTAGGCTCAAAATTGCGCACTTCTGGCATAGCGCCCCGCCATTCACGGGTGGGCAGATACGGAAGATTGGCAGTGATTAGGAGATGAGTAGGTAGTATGTAGTATGTAGGAGGTAGAAATGGTTTGAGTAGGTTGCCATGGAAAAATTTAATTTTCTCTTCCACACCGTGCTGCTTGGCATTTTGTTTGGCCACGCGCAATGCCGCACGCGAGATATCAGTGGCAAAAAATGTAATCGCGTCTCCTCGTGGCCAGGCCACGGGTCGCGCCTGCGGCAGTGACCTGGCCACTTCCACCGCGATTGCCACCACAATCGCCCCACTGCCAGTTCCAATATCAACAACCGTGTAACGTGTAGCGCGTAACTTGTAACGTGTCATTTCCTTGAGTGCCTCATCTACCAATATTTCCGTTTCCGGCCGCGGGATAAGCACATTTCTGTTCACTAAAAAATCCAATCCGTAAAATTCTTTGTGCCCGATAATATACGCCACCGGCTCATGATTTATCCGTCGCGTG
Source organism: Candidatus Uhrbacteria bacterium RIFCSPHIGHO2_02_FULL_46_47 (assembly GCA_001790815.1). Classification (GTDB taxonomy): domain Bacteria; phylum Patescibacteriota; class Patescibacteriia; order GWA2-47-26; family GWA2-47-26; genus MGDU01. The sequence goes on from MGDU01000020.1 coordinate 33,814, forward strand.
ATAAATTGTTTAAAAATTTTGAGCTGCGCAGAGGTCAGTTTTTGCTCCGGATAGCCGTACAGCCATGCACGCCCCCTCACCTCATTCCTCTCCCTCAGGGAGAGGATGTCCAGTAGGACAGGTGAGGGTGAAACGGCATGCGTCAAAAGCACCTCCGCATCAAGCGCGGGTGAATCCGTCACTGAGTGATGGGCACCCTTATCACTCAGTGACGACCCGGTTTTTTTCAATTGCGCTATCCCCCACTTTAGCGCTTCGGCAATTATCATATATCTCTAATATGACACATTGTATCCGGTTGGCACAATTTCAATCCAAGTTGTGCCGCCGTTAAATTCTATTTCATTGCCTTGCGCGTCATAAAAGCGCATACGCTCCCGCGCACTTGGCTTTTTCCAAGTGCCAACTGACACGCGCCCGTCTTGGAATACCAATCCTTTGCCTTCGCCAATTGTAGTAAATTGTTTGCGCCCCAGATCGTCCAGCACTTTCATCTCTTCAAACGCCACCGCGATATTTTTTGTCACAATTTCCCGACCTTGCGCGTCTTTGTGTACCCCACCCCATTGCATGCGCGTGTATGAATTTCGCGCCTTGTCATAAAGCCACTCCACATTGTATGGCGCGGCATATCCTATCTTAATATCACTTACATTACCGCGTACATCCGGCGAGGCATCGCCTTTGAATTTCCATGGATCAATATTTGGAAGCTCAGCTTCCGCAGCTGCGGAAGCTGAGCTTCCAAATATATCATCATATGCTTTTCTCAAAAGTTCAGAAGAAGTTAATACATTATGCGGCGCAGGACGGCTGGTCACGCGCCGAAAATACTCGCTCTTGTACCATTGATCAAGATCGTGCACGCCTTCTACTCCCTGTTTTCGAAGCATATCGTATGCCACAGGGCTTGAACCCACATGACCATAAAGCGTATCAAACTCGGAAGCCCAGTCCAGATAATATGGTCGTGCTGAGCGTACTGGCCCGATTTCAATGTCCCCCCCTCCCCTAGCCCCTCCCACGGGTGGGGGGGGATTTCCATCTACTTCCTCCACCTTGATGGGGGAGGATTGAGGTGGGGGTGGGGGCAATACAAAATATGCTAAAAATCGTGTAATGTTTGCTTCCGTCAGTGCTTCAAAAACAAGATTTGCGTCTGCAAGACCGGAAATCGGTTGTGCCTCAACCATATTCTCAACCATCACTCCTGCAAACGGCGATTTTTCCTTTCCTGGCTCAACCAGCACTCCGTCAAGCCCTCTACGCACGGCTGCAACCTCTGCCACTTTTGCCACTTCTGTCACCTTCGGCTTGCGCCAGGGAGCTAATTTCAACATCACCACAAGTACTAAAAAAACAAGAACCGCAACAAGTACGGTTTCTTTTCGCGCATGATGAAATTTTTTTTTGTTTTTCATTTCTTTATTTTTCTCGTAAAAAGGAGGCGCGGATGCGCGGCGTTCCCGCACGAGGACCCTCGCGCAGCCCCGCCATTGTATTGAGTTCTTTTAAGAGGGGCGCGTTGGCGGGGCGAGCGGGAGCGCAGCGGGGTAAGTTTGATTTCACGCATACCGTGCGCTGACGCGTGTCCGAGAAGGGAATGCCGCACGGCTACGCCGACGCGAGTTTTCGTGCGGGCTGGCCGAGGCAGTCGAACACTATTTCTTTTCCTTCTCTTCCTCCTCCTTTTCTTTCGCCTTTTTCGCGCGCTCTTCCTCAGCCACTACTTTAATGCCTTCAATGGCTTCTTTTTCAGAGGCCGGCACCGCCACAACTTCTTCCTCCACGCGCGGCGCTTGCGCGAGAATAATCACCTCTTCCAGCTTGTTCAAAATCACAATGCCGGGCGGCGGCGTAATATTTCCAACCGTAATGTTGTTTCCAAATTCTTTAAGCACGACAAGCGGCACTTCAATTTCGTGTACCAAATCCTGCGGCAAACATTGCACTTTCAATTCTTGCAAATTTTTTACCAAAACCGCGCCCAGTTCTTTGACTGCCGGAGCTTCGCCCGTAAACTTCAAAGGAATATCCGCGGTAAGCTTCTCAGTCATGGACACCTTATAAAAATCAGCATGAATGGGTTTGAGTGTCAAGTAATGCTTCGCCACATCTTGAATAAGCACCTTGACCGGCGCTCCCTCGCCAACTTGAAGATCAACAAGGGTTGACTCCCCGGCTTGTTTATATATTTTTTCAAAGATTTTGGCATCCATCTCCAGATTCTGCGATTCCACATTATGACCATAAAGCACAGCCGGAATTACTCCGCTTTTACGAAGGGTTTTGACTTGTTTACCAGCTTTTAAGCGAGGTTGTACCTGAAGCGTAATAGTTTGCTGCATATATGACTGTGACCGTGCCTTATTGTGAACGATAGGATACCATATGCCTTTATATCGTGTCAATAATAATCCATTGGTGTAAAAGGAACCCATCACACCCGCGCGCGAATTGATTGCACAATGCCAAGCAATAAAAAATTGGAAAGCATGGCTGAACCGCCTAAAGATACAAATGGCAAAGGCAAGCCCACAATTGGCAAAAGACCAACATTCATTCCAATATTCAAAATCATTTGCATGGCCACCAAAATGGCAAATCCAGCGATGCAAAAAAGCGCGAATCCGTCGGTTGTTTTCCTGGAAAGAATCAAAAGCCGCCACATCATGACTGCGTAGCAGGCCAAAATCAACACCACAATAAAAAATCCCAATTGCTCGGCAAGCACGGCAAAAATAAAATCTGTTTGCGCTTCTGGCAAAAATCTAAGCTGTGATTGCGATCCCTCCCCCAGTCCGCGTCCCAAAATCCCGCCAGCGCCAACTGCAATTACGGATTGGCGGATATTGTAGCCGCGACCGAATGGATCTGAAGCGGGATTAACAAAGCTTGAAACGCGCGCTTTTTGATAATCGTGCAGGAAAAAATTCCACCCAAGCACCAAAGTGACGGCCAGAAGCATTAATCCAAAAAAAACATAACGGCGCGGCACATTTGTTAAAAGCAGCATCCCGAGCGTTATGCCAAAAAGCGTAAGCGCTGATCCAAAATCCGGCTGCAAAAGCGTAGGCGCCACATACAATCCCGAAATAATTCCGAGATTTAATATAACCTTAAAATCAATTATGTGCGCTTTGAGCGACAGATATTTTGCCAGCACAACAATCAAAATTACTTTTGCAAGCTCAACCGGCTGAACGGTAAATGTACCGATTTGAAACCATCCGCGCGTGCCGCGAATAGTGGTTCCAAAAATTACCACCGCCAGCAAAATTAGCGCTCCCGCAACATACAAAGTCTTCGAAAGTGAACGAAAGGCGCGATAATCAAAGTAACTTATAAAAAGCACCAGGACAATTCCGCCTCCTACAAATGCAATCTGTTTTTGAAAATTGGCAAGCGTCCCGGGTGCTTGCGCCAAATCAACGCTCCAAATTCCAAGAATGCCAAGACCTGAAAGTATGAGCGTGCACAAAAAAAGGATCCAATCGATCCTCCTAAATATCATCATTAACCGCATAGCTGTGATGCAAATCTACAAATCTTATGCACATTTACGAATTGCGAATAAATTCATTTGTATTTGTAGATTGGCATGAAATTCGTATATTGGCATCATACTATTTCATGTACACTTCCTGATTAAAAATGTCAATTGCGGGTACAACCTCAGTATTGGAAACTGCGCCAATACGGTCAAACCAGGACAACTCCACCTCGCGCGTTTCCCCGGTTTTAAATTGATCTATAACTGTGCTTTGAATACCAACCAGTGTTCCACCGCGATAAAGCGACACTATAAAGGTCGGCGCAAAATAGCTATAGGCGGTTTTGTTCACAATGGCAAATTTAGCACGGCTCGCAGTTCCTTTGTCCTCCACAAGCGCTGGCAAAAATTGAGCATTTTTAATTTCAAAATTCAGATGTTCGTCGCGAAAGGCGCTGTAGTCCGCGGTATCATGCGCGCTCACTTTTTTCCAAACCAGATTTTCAATGTTAAATACTGGCGTGCCGGCGCCAGAGGCGCGCACGCTTCTAAAAAATGGCCGCTCTTGACCGGGCAGTAAAAATCCGTCGGCGTGCTTTTCAGTATTATCGCCAATGCCGATTACATAATCAAACCGCGCATACCAATTTTCATTCGGGTTGCGCACGCTGGCAATAATATCGGTAACCTCGCCTACCCGCAAAAGATCTACTCCGCCAAGTTGAAGATCAAGCGGTTGCGCCCTGACTGCTTGCGGACCGCTTTGTATAAGCGCGGCTTCTTGAGCGCGCCGGCGTGGCGAGGACACAAAATCACGTCCCACCGCATAAAGAACATAAACCATAAATATCACATCAAGGGCAAGTAATGCTCCAAGCCCGAGCTTGCGCAAAAGCTCTTTATGTTTGACATACCAGATCGCGGCTTTGATCTGCCGCTCGTTCGTGTTTTGCTCATCTATCATAGGCTTGAATTGTACCATAAACTATGGTATAGTGATAGAACTTATATGGCCAAAGAATCCAAAACAAAACCGACTAGCTATGGCGCCCAGCAGATCACTGTGCTTGAGGGACTTGATCCTGTTCGCAAGCGCCCGGGCATGTATATTGGCGGAACCGGCATTGAAGGCCTGCACCATCTGGTTTGGGAGGTTGTTGATAACTCCATTGACGAGGCAATGTCAGGATATGCGGATCGTATTGATGTTACGCTTTTGCCGGATAATGTGATAAAGGTTGTTGATAACGGCCGTGGCATCCCGGTTGATATTCATAAGCAATTCAAAGTATCGGCCTTGGAACTTGTACTTACCAAACTTCACGCTGGAGGAAAATTCGGCGGTGGCGGATACAAAGTTTCCGGCGGTCTGCATGGAGTGGGCGTTTCAGTTGTAAACGCTCTTTCCGAAACGGTGCGCGCGGAGGTAAAGCGCGATGGCCGGCTTTGGGCGCAAGAATATAGCCGTGGAAAACCAAAAGCCAAAGTAAAGGATATTGGCAAAGCATCAGGAACCGGAACCACTATTATTTTCAAACCGGACGCGGAAATTTTTCCGGAGATTAAATTTGATTGGGATACGATTTTAACGCACCTGCGCCAGCAGGCCTACCTTACCAAAGGCGTAACAATTTGCATTGCTGACGAGCGCGAGGAAAAAGAGCGCGCGGTCTACTGTTTTTATTTTGAAGGCGGGATTGCCTCCTATGTCCGGCACGTAAATCATAATAAAGAAAAAAAGCAGGACACGATTTTCTATTTTGAAAAAGAGGTAAATAAGATTAATATTGAGATCGCGCTTCAGTACACTGGGGACTACAAAGAAACTGTATTGACCTTTGCCAATAACATTACCAATCCTGAGGGCGGAACGCATTTGGTTGGTTTTCGCAGCGCGCTTACCCGCGTCTTAAATAATTACGCGCGCGCCAAAACTTATTTAAAAGAGAAGGATGAAAATTTGAGCGGAGAAGATGTGCGCGAAGGATTGACCGCCGTAATTTCAGTAAAAGTTCCTGAGCCGCAATTTGAAGGGCAGACCAAGGCCAAACTTGGAAATCCTGAGGTTAGAAGCGCGGTTGAGGAATCATTTGCCGCGGCGTTTGCGACTTGGTTGGAAGAGCATCCTAAAGAAGCAGAATCTATTTTGACCAAATGCATTTTAGCGTCACGCGCCCGCGCGGCCGCCAAAGCCGCGCGCGAATCAGTGCTTCGCAAAGGCGCCCTGGAAGGCCTGGCGCTTCCGGGAAAACTCGCCGATTGCTCTTCAAAAGATGCGGCCAGTTCTGAACTATATCTTGTGGAGGGCGACTCTGCCGGCGGCAGTGCAAAACAAGGACGCAATCGAGAATTTCAAGCGATTCTGCCGCTACGCGGAAAAATTCTGAATGTGGAACGTGCGCGGCTGGATAAGATGTTGCAGAATAATGAAATCAAATCGTTAATTATCGCGCTGGGCACCAATATCGGCGAACAATTCAATCTGGCTGACTTGCGCTATGACCGCATTATTATCATGACTGATGCGGATGTTGATGGCGCGCACATTCGCACGCTTCTCTTAACGCTTTTTTACCGCTATTTCCCGGAGTTGATTAAAACCGGCCATCTGTATATTGCACAACCGCCGCTTTATCGGCTTAATTGGGGTAAGGAAGCGCGCTATGCTTATTCAGACAATGAGAAAGAAAAAATTTTGAAAGAAATTGAGGAAAGCAAGGGGAAACAAATCAAAACCAAAGAGCGCAAAAATGAAAAAATTAAGGAAGAACCTGTAGTCGCCGGTCTTCAGCCGGCGGAAGGCGAAGCAGTGGCCGAGGTTGAAGCCCAAAAAGTCGGCACGATCTCAGTAAATATCCAGCGCTACAAAGGTTTGGGAGAAATGAACCCTGATCAACTTTGGGAAACAACCATGGATCCGGTTAGCCGGCTCATGAGGCACGTGACCATTGAGGACGCGGAAAAAGCCGACCACATTTTCGATATTCTCATGGGCTCAGAAGTTGAACCCCGCAAACGCTTTATCCAAACCCACGCAAAGGCAGTGAAGAATTTGGACATCTAGTTTCGTAACTCCCCCAACCCCCTCTTACCCTAAGAGGGGGTTTTTGTTTGTGCTCCACCCCTTAGGATAAGGCCCGCTTCGCCCGCAAAGCGAGGCGAGGGAGGTAGGAGGGGTTACGAAATTTGATGTAGCCGCAGGTCTTTAGCCTGCGCAAAATTACAACACACAATGCGCGGGGGCTTGCCTGCCCCGCACCGAGCTTTGCTCTGGTGCGTTGGGTCCCCCGTTAAAAATTATGTCAACTGTGAGCGATCGTTTATATTTGACATAATTTATTTTCCGTGTCGTAATACATATAAGGCCACACCGGCGGCGACGGAAACATTGAGAGATTCTTTTTGGCCAAGCATGGGGATTTCAACTACAGCATCTACGCGTTTGAGCACGCCGTCTGATACGCCATTGACTTCATTGCCAACCACAAGAGCAAGTGGAAATTTGGGATGCCAACTATCAATTGTAGCCGCAGGCTTTAGCCTGCGTTCTTGTCTTGGTGCGCCGGCTAAAGACCGGCGACTACGATCGAGCATATTATTTTCCAATGCCACCACATATATGCCTTGCGCTTTTAACTCTTCCACAACTTTCCAAGTCTGTCCCCTTTTTTCCCATGGCACTGTTTTTTCCGCACCTAACGCAACTTTACTAATTTCTTTTCGCGGCGGCGCTCCTGTATAGCCGCAAAGATAGATTTTTTTTACGCCAAACGCGTCCGCAGTACGAAAAAGTGACCCAACATTATAAAGACTGCGAACACGATCTACAATAAGATATACTTCCCTGTGCATAGTACCCTAGCTTGACACAAAAGTGACTATATTGTAAAGTAATTAACTGGCCCTGGGACGGGGCTTTTTTAGGACAACACGATGCCAATATACGAATTTCATGCCAATCTACAAATACGAATTCGCAATTCGTAGATTAGCATAAGATTTGTAGATTTGCATCACAATTATGCCGAAATTGCTGAATTACTTCAAAGAATCAAAGCAGGAAATGAAAAAAGTGGTCTGGCCTTCCAAAAAGGAAACCACCAATTATACCTTGGCCGTTATCTTTATCAGCTTGGGTCTGGCCGCGTTTTTCGCCATTGTGGATTACTTCCTCAATCTTGGTTTGGAAAAACTTATTAATAAGTAGCAATGCGGATGATACGGATGACCATGCGGATCTACAGATGATACGAACGAATTATCCGCAGATCCGAATGAATCCGTAGATCAGCATTACCAATCTGTAGTATGCCTAAACAAACCTTAGAACTCGGACGGCGCTGGTACGCGCTTCATACTTATTCCGGATACGAAGAGAACGTCACCCACAATTTGAAACAACGCATTGAATCCATGGGCATGGAGGATAAAATTTTCAATGTACTGGTTCCGACTGAAAAAAAAATAAAAATCAAAAGCGGCAAGCGCAAAATTATTGAGGAAAAAATATTTCCCGGCTATGTCTTGGTGGAAATGGTGGTAACTGACGATTCTTGGTATGTGGTTCGCAATACGCCAAATGTGACCGGTTTCGTGGGATCTGGAACCACTCCTACCCCCATTGCCGATGAGGAAGTTAAGTCGCTCATGAAGCGCATGCAAATTGAAGAGCCAAAGTACACTATTGACGTAACAGTCGGTTCTCCTGTACAAATAACCGACGGTCCGTTCAAAAACTTTGAAGGCAAGGTATCGGCAGTAGATGAAGCCCGCGGCAAAATTAAAGTTATGGTAACCATGTTCGGCCGCGAAACTCCGGTTGAATTAGACTTCTTACAGATTAAAAAGATATAAGCCCGCTGATCGGAAGACACTGATAACGCTGATAGTAAAGCGTAGTCAGTGTAATCAAGATCAGCGATATCAGCGACTAAATAATCAGCGGACTATGGCAAAGAAAGTAAAGACAGTCATTAAACTCCAAATTCCCGCAGGCAAGGCAAACCCCGCGCCTCCGGTTGGTCCAGCACTTGGTCAACATGGTCTTAACATTTCCGAGTTTTGCCAAAAATTCAACGCCGCGACATCAAAGCTGGGCGATGATATTATTCCGGTTGAAATTACGGTTTTTGAAGACCGCACCTATACTTTCAAAACCAAAACTCCACCGGCATCTGAACTTTTGAAAAAAGCCGCCGGCATTACAAAAGGTTCTGGCAAGGCGCTTGTTGAAAAAGTCGGCAAAGTAACACGCGCGCAAATTCGCGAGATTGCGGAGCGTAAACTTCCGGACTTAAATACTAAAGATGTTGAAGCCGCGATGCGCACCATTGAAGGCACCGCGAAACAGATGGGACTGGAAGTAGTATGATACGAATCACCGAATATCTGACGAATCTGCGAATATACGAATTCGTTGATTCGCATATTTGTTGATTCGCCTAAAATTTGTAGATTCGTATCACATATATTATATGCCAGGAAAAAAATATCAGGAAGCAGTAAAGTTAGTGGATGCCAAAAAATTATATTCGCCGAGCGAGGCGCTTGAGCTTGCCAAAAAAACTTCAACTGTAAAATTTGACGCCTCAATTGAGGTGCATTGCCATCTTGGAATTGATCCGGCAAAAAGCGACCAAGCTGTGCGCGCAACACTGACTTTTCCGCATGGAACCGGGAAAAGTAAGCGCATTGCCGCGTTTGTAGATGCGGCAAACGAAAAAGCAGCAGAAGAAGCCGGCGCGGATATTGTGGGAGGCGATCGGCTTATCGATGAGATCGCGTCCTCTGGGAAAATTGATTTTGACGTGGCAATCGCAACACCGCCTATAATGGCGAAACTTGCAAAGGTTGCAAAAGTGCTTGGGCCTAAGGGACTGATGCCAAACCCAAAATCAGAAACCGTTACTACAGATGTGAAAAAAACTATTGCGGAGCTTAAACGCGGCAAAGTAACTTTCAAAAATGACGATACTGGAAATGTGCACCAAGTTCTTGGCAAAGTTTCTTTTGATACCCAAAAACTTCTTGAAAATTTCCAGACACTTCTGGAAGCTTTGCGAAAAGCAAAACCATCTTCTTCAAAAGGAATATATCTTCAATCTTGCACAATAAGCGCATCCATGGGCCCGGCGATTAAAGTTTCCATTTAAATTAAACATGGGAAAAAGGATGAATTATTTATCTTGGGATGAGGCGTTCATGCAAATTGCGCGCCTTATTGCCATGCGATCCAAAGACCCGAATACGCAAGCCGGAGCGGTTATTGTTGATGAAAATAATGTTATAGTCGGACTTGGCTATAATGGCTTTCCGCGCGGATGCTCGGATGACACGCTCCCGTGGGAAAGAACCGGCGACTTTTGCGACGCAAAATACGCTTATGTGGTTCATGCCGAAGCCAACGCGGTTTTCAACTCCAATAAACCAACTCGCGGGTGCAAAGCATATTGTACGCTTTTCCCCTGCAACGAATGCGCGAAAATCATCATCCAAAACGGCATCACCGAGGTAATTTACGCGGAGGATAAATACCACGACGAAAAAATCTGGCAGGCCTCGCGGAAAATGCTTGAGATGGCCGGCATTAAATACACGCAATTTACGCCAAAATTCAAACTAAATCTGACCGTTTAAGACATTTTTTACGCTATGGTTATTGGCATTACCGGTACCACTGGCGCGGGCAAAGATACAATCGCGGATTATTTAAAAACTCTGGGTTTTGCGTATCATTCTCTTTCGGATATCATTCGCGATGAATGCGCCAAGAAAAACATTCCGCTTGACCGCGACAATCTCATCGCGATGGGTAATGAATTGCGAGGGAAACTCGGTCCGGGCGTATTGGGAAAACTCACTGCGGAAAAAATACAAAACCTTGGCGAAACAAAAGCTATCGCGGTAAGCATACGAAATCCGGCAGAAGTCGCGGAACTTAAAAAAATGCCCGGCTTTTTTTTAATTTCCGTTGATGCGCCAATTGATATCCGCTATAACAGAATAAAAACTCGCGGACGAATTGAAGACTCCGTAACATTTGAAAAATTCAAGGCGCAGGAAGAGACTGAACTGGCCGGTTCGGCAAATCAACAACAATTGAACAATGTAATGACTCTGGCGGATTTCCGGATAAAAAATGACGAGACATTTGAAAATCTTCACCGCCGCGTTGATGAAATTTTGAAAAAAACTTAAGGAATATGAGAGTGAAAATATTCCGCAAAGATCCGTCGGTTATTTTGCCCGCCTACCACACTTCGGGTTCAGTGGCGTTTGATTTGGCCGCAAACGAGGATATGGTTATTCCACCCCGCGAAATACGGCTAATTCCGACCGGACTGGTCATTTGTACTCCGGAAAATCACATGCTTCTTGTGGCCGCGCGCTCATCAACCCCGATGAAAAAAGGTTTAATGCTGGCAAACGGCATTGGCATAGTGGATCAGGATTTTTGCGGACCGGATGATGAAATCAAAATTCAAGTCTACAATTTCACCGACAAACCGGTGGAAGTTAAAAAAGGCGACCGCCTTGCCCAAGGACTATTTCTCCACCTTGAACGCGTGGAATGGGAGGAGATTACTTCACTTCCTGAAAAATCTCGCGGAGGATTTGGAAGTACCGGATAGAATAAAAAGAAACCTATTCCGTCGGTTTACTCTTCTTTTTTAATTGCTCTTCTCTTATTTTTTCTCTCAACTCCCCTGTTGCCATCTGCCCTAAAAGCGTCTTAGGTCTTGCTGGAGCCTCGCCTTTTTTATAAACACCATGATTGCGCAAATCTTCTTCCGTTAACCCACCTTGCTTGCTTAACAACTTTCTCAACTCTAGCAAACCAAACATGGAGGATTTAGGCCTGCCCCATTCATAGTCACCCTCTTCTGCTCCAATTTTACTTAGTTGTTCCTCACTTATAATTACAAAATCAGGTTGATGTTCTCTCATTTCGCTCATAGAAAAATTTTTCAAAAATTAATCCTACTAAAATCCTACTATATATATATATATGGATTGCAAGGGGGGGTGTGGATAACATAATAAACAGGGCGCAAACAAACCGCACGTACTTTGCGTTTGCGTCTTTAAACAAAAATCAAGCCCAGCCGGGCTTGCCTTTACAAAAAGCTTGCTAACTACTTTTAGAGAAACAATTGCGGGAATGGCTCTAGAGAAAGAATGCGTTTTATATCCGGATCGGTTAGCACTTTCTTTTCGCGCAAAATTTCAACCAGTGTCCGCAATTTTACATCTTCTTTGCGCACAGTCAAAATAATATCTCCTTTTGTATTAAATAGTTTTTTATCCATATCATCTTGGGTTGGTATGGTAGTTAAAGTAGCATTAATCTTTACAAACTGCTGGTCTACTTTGGTTGCAAACTCATTCATGGCTTCAAGAATCTCAGCATTCGTTGGTTCTCCATTTATATTAGCAGACATACGGATTATTCTTCAGATTTTTCCAATTTAAAATACCTTTTAGTGTATTGCGCTAATCTTGTTCCACATTTATCACACAAATCAAAATAAAGATTCAGTCCTTGTCCGCGAATACTGCCACCTATCCAAGGCGCCCCCTTTTCAAATCCCCATGTGTTTTGAGGCTTATCCTTTTTACATTTATTACATTTCGTAATATTCATACATTCGTCATTATATCAACTGTAAACACCGTGTCAAATTATTGTAAACAGCATCATTTTGGTTCTAGATAAAAATCAATCTCTCGCTTACCGGCCATGTCCGCAGTAAATGGCTGGTTCAAAATTTGATACTGATTAGCAAGAGAAGGTGGCGGAGCAATCCAAAAGAAATCTATTTGCGATTGTGTAATTGTTCTGTGTGCTGAATTTGAAGCAACAAACTGATAAAACCCGCCTGCATTCGCATCTGCTCTAATATTGCCAATTTTATTTTTTAAATAAACATATACCATAGGATCTGGAATTGGCGCTCCGGAGGCGGCATCTGTAACGTGCCCATAAAAAATCGCATCCGGCATTGGTTCAGTCATGGTCGTGTTGAAAATCAAAATATCAAATTGTTGCGTTTTTGAAGCATCAATAACAACTCCTTCTGCGCTATAAGTTTGATAATTGACTCGTTCCAGTTCTAATTCATTCGGTGGGGCTGCCCAAATTGTGTATCGTCCGGATGGATAAGGAAATGGGTCATTTGAAGGCAATTGCTTTAATTCGTAGCGTCCACTTGCGTCAGTGCGCAATGGAACACTAATTCTACTCAGATATTCTTCTTCAAAATACAGATTCACAAACGCATTGGCAAAAGGTTGATTCGTCTTTGAATCGCGCACATAACCAAAAAGAATCACATCATTTGCGCGTGACCTTTGAATAATGGGCTGAGGCGATGAAAAATTTGTTGCGTTAGTAGGTTGTGGTTCAGCAACAGAAGGCACAGGCAATGTCTCTATATCTGCCACAGGGGCAGATATATCCTCGGGGGAGGATATATTATCAGAAGGCGCGGATATTTCTGAAACGGGTGCGCTTGCACACTGAGCGCCAAAAAGCAAAAGTGCGGCAAAAAAGATAAAAAAATATAGCAACCTCATATCTTTTTATATATCATATAAAATCACGACTGTCAATATCTAGAGCTTTTGTAATTTATATACAACATCCTTTCTTTCCACCACAATTTCCCATCCTTTTTTCTTGGCCACTTGGTACAAGCCGCTTGAAGGATTAAAAGCAATTGGCCGATCAACTATTTCAAACATTGAAATATCGCTTTCTGTATCCCCGACCGCGATTGACCCGCGCAAGGTAACATTGTATTTTTCCAGCACATGCTTGATAAGCAAATGTTTGTTCCGCACGGAATAGATGTATTTCATATTTCCTGTATAGCGGCCGCTTTTGTCAGTTTCAAGAACCCAGCCGTAGGTCTTATCAAATCGCAGGAAACGATTGTACCAACGCACAATTTCAAATGGCGATCCGGATATGGCCACAATAAAGTAATTCTTTTTCTTTAGCTCTAAAATAAGATCGCGCGTAAAGCGATACACATGCGACTTTTCACTGGATACAATTTTACGACTAATGCGCCGTATATCGCTTTGCTTTTTCCCTCTGATATGCGCGATAAATACTTTTACTAATTTTTCAAGATACACATCATATGATCCTTTGCGATTAAGCCAGGCGCGCAAATACGGATCCACTTCTTCCCGTGCGCCTTTTGAAAAAATTCCTTCATTCACTAAATAGGAAAAAAGCCGGCGGGTTAAACTGCTTCTAAAAATCGTTCCATCCACATCAAACACCGCTAATTTCCGCAATTTCTGCATAGATGTGATGCAAATCTACAAATCTTATGCTAATTTACAAATTGCGAATTTGTATTTGTAGATTTGAATGACATTTGTATATTGGCATTGTAGCACAGTTATGATATAGTCCCCTAATATGCAAGCTTATTTAGATATTGTCCGTCATATTTTAGAGCATGGAGAAATGAAGGAAAACCGTACTGGCGTGCGTGCGCTCACAGTTGCGGGCGCGATGTTTGAGCATGACATGGCGCAGGGCTTCCCCCTGCTCACTACCAAAAAAATGCCGTTTAAAGTCATGGCCACGGAATTGGAATTTTTTATTAAAGGCGTGACAGACAAACAGTGGCTTAAAGATCGCAATTGCCATATTTGGGATGAATGGGCTTCTCCTAAAAAAGCTCCGTATGGCCATGATGAGCAGTCAAAAAAACGCATGGCGCAGGAGCGAGATTTAGGGCCAGTATACGGTTTTCAATGGCGGCATTTTGGCGCGCCTTATCATAGCCATGATACAAACTATGATGGACAAGGCGTAGATCAACTGGCAAATCTTGTACAAAAACTCAAAACCAATCCAGACGATCGTCGTATGATTGTCTGCGCTTGGAATCCAGTGGCTTTGCCGGAAATGGGTTTGCCGCCTTGCCATTACGCCTTTCAAGTAACAGTTATCAATGGCAAACTTAATCTGCTGTGGAATCAGCGTTCAGTAGATACTATGCTTGGTCTGCCCTTTAACATTTCCAGCTACGCGCTTCTTTTACACTTGCTTGCTAAAGAAGCAGGGCTGAAAGAAGGAAAACTGGTTGGATTTTTAGGCGATGTGCATATTTATGAAAATCATCTGGACGGCGCGAGAGAACAACTTATCCGGGATCCGATGACATATGCGCTTCCCACAATCCAAACTGATCCATGGACTGGTATTTTCAACTGGGAAGCCACCCACACCAAACTCCTTGGCTACGAAAGTTATCCTAAGATTGAATTCCAAATTGCGGTATAGTACAAGCAACGCACACTCAATTAAAATAAAAAGAACTCCCGCACCAGGATGAACCCAGTGCGGGAGAGTGCAACATGACCGAAACCGATGTTACTCGCTGACCGCGACGAGCCAGTGCCAGCCGCCGCTGAAGGCGCTGCCGACCCAGTCGAAGCCCGAGCGGCCGTAGCCGTGCACGCACGGGAAGGCGGCGTTGCCGTCCGGATCCGACCACGAGGAGTCGGCCACACCGATCTGACCTTTGCCGTCGGGCTTCCGGTAGCTGGCCTTGAACGCCTGACGCCACTGGCCCTCGGGGATCTTGCCGTGCGGCGCGAGCTTGCGCTTGACCTCCTCAAAGTCTCGGCAGTAACCGATCGCAACGAGCTTGAAGCGGCAGGTCTGCGCGCCCTTGACCACACGGCCGTTGTGCTTCCACTTGCCGGTGTAGCCGTCGGTGTGCACCATCGCAAGCGGCTGGTTGTCGGACGCGTCGCCGTTGAGGGTGAGCTTGAAGACTTCGCCATCAGCCGGGTAGGCGAAGAACGGCTTCACCTCCGCCTCGCCGCGCACGACCGGCAGAGCCCCGCCGCCGTGTTGCCTTCCGAAAGTTTCTCGACGTCGGCGTTGGTCCAGCCGTTGCGACCAAACGCCAACGCCAGCTCGTGTGCCTGTCCTGTTGACATCTGGAACGTGTCACCACTCATGACCTGTTCTCCCTTCTCATGCAACTGGTTCATCGCGAACTGTGTTGCAGTTCATGGCCAGAACCCATTTGTCCCAGCCTTATTTTGAAGGCAATAAAGCCGCCAAAACAAGGCCAGGAATCCTATTCAAAGAACACATTTTATACTACCATATTTTGGACAAAATGTCAAGAGTGGTGTAAAATGATGAGTGCAGTATGCAAAAACCACTCATCAATTACGCTTTTATTGGTGATTTTTATTGTCTTGTAAAATATTTTCTTAAGCAAAACAAGTTTGAACGCCTTATTGTACCAAATCGTTATAAATACTCGGTACTCCTGCACCGAGTCTTCTCCGGTTTGCCACAAATCACATTCATGAACGATTTAAAAAATATTCTGGAATATAAAAAGAGCAACACCGGGTCTCCCCGGTGAAGCTCATATCGGGGGGTCTATGCAGAGACGGAACCCTGCACATGCCCTACCCGTAGTAATTCTAAACATAGTATACCATACCCATAAAAACTGTCAAGAGCTATGATATCTATTATTGCCGCGGTTGCAAAAAATGGAGTAATCGGTGCGAAAAATGATTTGCCCTGGTATTTGCCCGAAGACTTGAAGCATTTTAAAGAGCTCACTACAGGTAAAACAGTGCTGATGGGGCGCAAAACTTTTGAATCAATTCTGAAACGTTTAGGCAAACCCTTGCCCAATCGCAAAAATGTGGTGGTCACGCGGGATCGAAATTATACCCTCTCACCCCCTCCTCAATCCTCCCCCATCAAGGGGGAGGAAGAAAAAGGAAAAAATCCTCTCCCACAAGGGGAGAGGAAGAACCAAAAAATTCCCTCTCCCTTAATGGGAGAGGGTGCTCCGACCGCAGTCGGAGCGGGTGAGGGTGTATGTGTACACCACTCGGTTGACGAAGCGCTTGAGCACCACAGTGCCGAAGAAATTATGGTTGCCGGCGGAGGCGAGATATTTAGGCAAACAATGGACAAAGCAGATACGCTTTATGTTACTGAAGTCGACAAAATTGTAGAAGGCGATGTTTATTTTCCAACGATTGATCCAAAGATCTGGAAAGAAGTTACCCGCGAACCACATGATGGTTTTTCATTTGTCACCTATATTCGCAATTCGTAGATTGGCATGAAATTTGTAGATTGGCATCACATATGAAAGGAACTTTCATCGTTATTGAAGGCACAGACGGCTCTGGAAAAACAACCCATCTTGAACTGGCTGTAAAAAAACTCACTGCCGACAGCCGTGCAGTTGAAGTTGTGGATTTTCCACAATACGGCAAAAAAAGTGCTGGCCCGGTTGAAGAATACTTAAATGGGAAATATGGCAGCGCTCAAGAAGTGTCCCCTTATGTGGCTTCACTTTTCTATGCAGTTGATCGTTTTGATGCCTCCTTCAAAATCAATAAAGCGCTTACTGATGGAAAAATCGTGCTGGCCAATCGCTATGTTCCGTCTAACATCGCGCATCAAGGCGCAAAAATTACGGACATTGCTGAGCGGCAAAAATTCATGCATTGGGTAGAGGAGATAGAGTACGGCATTATGAAACTCCCCAGACCAGATCGCGTGATTTTCCTGCATGTACCAGCTCATATAAGCTTCGAGCTTGTCGAGAAGAAAAACGAACGCGCCTATTTGCAAGAAGGGAAAAAACGTGATATCCATGAATCAGATCTTTTATACCAAAAAGCAGTGGAGCAAAGCTATCTTGAGCTTGCCGCGCATGATACTACTGTAAAGACGATAGAGTGCGCGCCGGAAGGAAAACTCCTTTACATTGAAGAAATTCATCCTTTAGTCATGAAACAAATTTATGATCTCTTTCAGCAATCTGCTTAAAAAAACACTGGCTGCTTATTTTGCGAACTTCAAGGCCATCATGCCATTGCTCGCCGTGTTTGTAATTTGGCAAATCATAATCAATTTATTTTCGGCAGATATCAAAACGGCAATAAGCATACTCCCGTATGTCGCGGCTTTCTCGCTTATCGTCGCGGCATTTACCCAACTTTTGCTTTGTCAGACCTTTGGCGATATCTTTAACGGGAAAACTCTGAGTGCAAGCACGGCGTATAAAGAATCCCTAAAACGTTTTCCGCTTTTTGTGATATTGCTTATATTGCTCGCGGTCATGGTTATCGGCGGACTTTTTTTAGCGCTTGTGCCCGGCATTATTTTCGCCACTTGGTTTATTTTTTTAGCGCCTGTACTGATGATTGAAAATACCAATATTAGTTCAACCTTCAAGCGCAGCAAATATTTGGTCAGCGGAAATTTTTTCCAAGTTCTTTGGCAAACCGCGCTTGTCAGCGTTCTGATAATATTTATTGTAAATATGGCAACTCAAGGGTTGGCGGCAGTTGCAAAATTGATTACCCCCGGAGTTGCCTTGCCTTATGTATTGACTTTGTCTAACATAGTCGGAGCGTTTTTGGGGGCATTTACCAGCCCTATTATGGTCGGCTTTCTTGTTGCGCTTTACTTTGAACTGCGGAAATTAAAAAAAGAAATCTAGCTTATCTATGAAATATGAACCTATAATCGGGTTGGAAATCCATGTTCAACTCAAAACTAAAAGCAAGCTTTTCTGCGGTTGCGACAATCGCGGAGAAGACGCGCCGCCAAATACTACCGTGTGCCCTATTTGCATGGGACATCCCGGGACGCTTCCGGTATTGAATAAACAAGCGCTGGAATTTGGACTGATGGAAGCGCTGGCTTTGAATTGCAAAATTCCGGAAAAAGCAAAATTTGACCGGAAGAATTATTTTTATCCTGATTTGCCCAAGGGTTATCAAATTTCCATGTTTGATGAGCCAATTTGCGTGGACGGGCTTGTGCCGATTGATATTCAAGCCACCGGAGGCGCGCGCAAGTACGCGGAAATCCGCATTACTCGCATTCATCTTGAAGATGATGCGGCAAAGAGTATGCATGCTCCCCCCTCACCCGACCCTCGGTCTCCATCTCCCGAAGGGGTCGAAGACGGGCCGAGCGAGCGCAGGCCCCGGGGAGGGCAGGGTGAGGGTAAAAATTCCACCTACGTCGATTTCAACCGCGCTGGGACGCCTTTGACTGAAATAGTGACTGAGCCGGATTTTCGCTCCCCACTTGAAGCCAAAACTTTTTTACACGAATTGCGCCGCATTATGCGCTATCTTGGAGTATCTGACGCGGATATGGAAAAAGGGCATATGCGTTGCGATGCCAATATCTCGTTACGCCCCCTTTCTTCACAATCTCCCTCTCCCCGTATGGGAGAGGGCGGGGGTGAGGGGTTATACCCAAAAACCGAAATCAAAAATATCAACTCCTTCCGCGCGGTTGAGCGGGCTTTACAGTATGAAATCCAACGTCAAACAAAACTTTGGGAAGCAGGAACGCCACCGACCATTACTACTACCCGCGGCTGGAATGATGCTGAAGGAGTAACTGAGGAACAACGCGTGAAAGAGGAATCAGCCGATTATCACTATTTTCCTGAACCGGATTTGCCGCCCCTGCTTCTCCATGAAATTGCGGAGCAAGTCCGTCCGCGCATGCCAGAACTTCCCCGCGCAAAACGCACGCGTTTTCAAGAAGAGTACGGATTTCCGTCCGGGGATGCAATAATTTTAACGGAGGAAAAACAGCTGGCGGATTATGTGGAAAAAGTCATGTCAGAACTCCAAGCCTGGGTACGCACTCTTGAAACCGAAGGAACAGAAGAGGAAAAATGGGAAACGAATAAAAAGAAACTTACAAAACTATTTTCCGGCTGGTTTATTTCCAAACTTTTTGGACTTATGGAAAAACATGCAGTTGATATCCGCCGCCTCAAAATTACTCCGGAAAACTTTGCCGAATTTTTAACGCTTCTTCACGAAAATAAAATTTCGTCTGCGTCAGGACTTAAGCTTCTTGAAGATATGCTTTTGACCGGTGGCCACCCGCGCCTGATGGTTAAAGAGAAAAAACTGGAGCAAGTAACCAATGAGGAAGAAATTGCCTCTGTGGTGCAAGAAATTATTGATGCCAACCCTGAACCAGTAGCGGATTTTAAAGCTGGCAAGCAAAATGCATTACAATTTTTAGTTGGCCAAGTTATGAAAGCGACCAAAGGCCGCGCCAACCCTCCCCTTGCCCAAAAACTACTAAAAAAAATGTTAAAATAGATAGCGGCACTTCATGTGCCGCTATCTATTTCTTTGATCTCATCCGGCCACTTTCCTTGATGTTCCTCAAGCCATTGCTTCAATTGACCAAGCCGCAAAGCGTTGTGCGGGACTGGTATTTCCCCTCCCTCAACCATCTTTTGCAATGCACTCAGATACCAACGATAGGTACGCGGATCAAAAAATACAAGCGTAAAAGCATGGACCTGTTTTCCCAATCTTTCTTCCTCCACTGCACCAGGACTCTTTATAACCCAACACTCATTGCTTTGATGCTGTCCCCCGATTGATTCTCCAGCCCACCATCCACCCTGACCTCCAGCTTCCTCACTCTCAAAAAATCCAAAATCTCCACGAGTAAAGCCTTCACGAAGAATACCCTTCCCGAAATGCGTTTGGATTCGCGCTGCCGACCCAAAAAGGCTTGACACATCGGTCTTATGAGCTCCCACTGATCCTAAGTGGGCTTCCTCTCGCACAGGTACTACCGTGCTACGATACCATGACAAAAAATCGCGCACTTCACGATCTAACCACTCATATTTAGCGAGATGATCCCTATGCGCCGCTTCCCATTGCGGATCAGGCCCCACTGACGTGCGTTTCGCTGCCAATTGTACCATCGCCCTTTCCCACTCCTGGACAAACTCATCAGCATCTTTTATGCGTCTGGCGATCTCATTTTGCCACCATCGGCGGCTATATCGTTCTGCACTTTCACTCTCCATTATTATACGTCCTTCTGCCGACGGTAACGGTGTTCTCGATTCTGGCATATTCCACTACATTATCACACAGTACAACAAAAAGAAAGCCCCTTGCAGGGCTTCCTCTGGGATTCGTGATCCCAAGAAACAGAATCGTCTCATCAGCATTATTAGAATATCACAGGTACAACATACTGTCAAGCGCGAGCTTATCCACAAACCGGAGATGGATCGTAGAGGATTTTAACCCCTCTGGAATCGCTGATGAAACGTTTCTGGTCCCTAGACCACGACCCCCAAACCTCCGGCTTCGCCAGTATATCACAAACGAAAATTTCGCACGAGCCGTGCGGCTTCTTTTTTATTTTTCACCCACACAATTCTCTTATCCCTTTTAAACCACGTCATCTGTCGGCGGGAATAATCTTTTATCGCGCGAGAAAGCTCTTTTTGCATCGTTCCGAGATTGGCGCGATCGCGAGAATCTCGGAATCCTGTTTTGGCACGGTAATTTTGCAAATAACGACTTATATGTCGATATTCTAAACCAAAGGATTCTAGGCGCTTCCAGGACACGCCTTGCGCGTGCAAACGCTCAACTTCCTTAATCATCCCCTGCTTTAACCGCTCTTTAAGGCGTTTATCAATTCGGGGATCAAGCACATGTTTTGGAAAAGTAAGGCCTAGCATCAGCATCTCATAAGGCGGCGGATGTTTTACGCGCTGTTTGGAAAGTGGAATGCCGGTCACCACACAAATCTCAATTGCCCGCTCCAGACGGCGGCGATTATTTTTATCAATAGTGCGATATGTTTCCGGATCTAACTTTTTAAGTTTGGCACGCAACTCACGCAATGACATCGTGGCTAATTTTTTTCGTAACTTCAGATCAGGCGATGCCTCTGGCAAAACATAGCCATCAACCACAGCTTGCACATAAAGTCCAGTGCCACCAACCAGAATTGGCACTTTGCCGCGGCGCAAAATATCATCAATTGCTCTATATGCGAGCTTTTGATACTGCGCAAGCGTAAAATTCGTCCTTGGACTGACGATGTCAATAAGATGATACGGAATCCCCTCACCCCCGTCCCTCTCCCCGCGGGAGAGGGTGGCCGCAGGCCGGGTGAGGGCGGGGTGATGGCCATATTCGCTTAAATCTTTCCCCGTTCCAATATCCATGCCCTTATATACCTGCCGCGAATCCGCGCTTACAATCTCGCCATTAAACTTTCGTGCCAACTCAACCGCGAGTTTTGTTTTACCAGTGGCAGTTGGTCCAACGATTACAATTAATTTTTGCATATATTCTATCCTACCATATTAAGCATCTACCAAAAAGCATGTTGTCAAAATAGCACGATCGTGTCAATTTGACAACAATTTAAAAAAAGAAAAACTGGCGGCCGCAAGCACCACGTAAGTGATGCAAGCGGCGCGCCAGCGTGCAACTCAGCATGAGGATCGATGAGGAGCTTCTTTGCGGAAGCGCCACCAGATAATCGGCCATGCGAACAGCACGATCGTGACTCGAGAACTCGTCTGAAACAGAATTCCCTTGTCCTCCGAACCAGTGCGGCGCATCTCCTCCCACGTCATTCCTGTGAGCCGCATCTCAAGGCGCACCATGACCACGATGCCGACGACGAGATACATTGCGAACACGAGCGCGATTTGCCAATCCATCATGTACACCTCCTGCGCGAAGGGTACCACATTTTTGGACTTTTGTCAAGGCCGGGGGGTGTGGTAGAATGAAAAAATGTAGCGCGGGGCTTTATGCCCCGCTTAAGCGGCACACAAGGTGCCGCGCTACCATTGCGCCGGCTAAAGACCGGCGGCTACAATAATCTTATGTCCTCAGCCCATACCACCCATTCCACCACCCGCACACTTTGGATTGCGATTGCGCTTGGAATCATTACACTGGTGATTGAAATTATAGGCGGTATTAAAGCCGGAAGTTTGGCCTTGCTTTCAGACGCCAGCCATGTGTTTTCTGATTTGCTTGCGCTCGGCATTACTCTTTTTGCTTTGCGGCTTGCCGCAAAACCATCAACTTCCCAGCGCACTTTTGGCTATCATCGCGCAGAGATTTTTGGCGCCCTTATCAATGGCCTGCTTTTGTTAATTATGGCCGCAAGCATTAGCGTTGAGGCATGGCAAAGACTTTCTGTCCCGCATGAAATTAAAGGCGGCCTTGTCTCGCTTATTGGTTTTATTGGCATAATGCCCAATGTCTGGACTGTACTGCAATTGCGCAAATCAGAAAATCTCAACATAAAAAGCGCGTTTTTGCACGCGCTTGGCGACACGTTTTCCTCTGTAGCTGTAGTGGCAAGCGGTATTGCCATTGCCATTACCGGAATTTCTGCGTTTGATGGAGTGGCGAGCTTTTTTGTAGTATTACTCTTAATTGTTGGCGCCGTGCGGCTTTTGCGGCAGGTTGTTGTGATTTTTCTTGAAGGCACTCCGCCTGGCATTGATAGAGAAAAAATTTCCAAACTGGTCTGTGCACTCCAGGGCGTGCGCTCAACCCATGATGTGCATCTTTGGACGCTGTGCTCGGACGTGGTTTATTTTACCGGACACCTCGTGCTTGATGCGCCGGATTTAAAAAACGCGCAGGCAGTAGTTTCTCGCGCGACAGATGCGCTTGATAAAGAAGGCGTGCATCATGTGACACTACAGACAGAAACTCCAGACCATGCCTGCACACGAAAGGAGGTCTGCGAGATAATACACTAGGGGTTGACACCATCATCTGTAGGCGTACAATGAAAATGAGGACAGGTGAACGAGGGGGAGTTCTGTGGATAACACGTATTGTGAAAAGTACATGTTTATTCGGAGAAGCTGACCCTCTGTATCACACCCCCTCTCCTGCCCGACCAAATGCATAATAAAAACCCGCCTTTTGGGCGGGATTTTCTATTCAAATCTACGGACACTCGGTCGCGTACTTGGCGTTGAGACAACCCGAATTGCATTTTGACACCGCGCCGGTGCATTTAGAGAGCGTCCCGATACAAGTATTTATACAATTTGATTTAGTCAGAAGATTGCCTGTCCCCTCGCAACCCGGGGTGCAGGCACTATATTCGGTATAACAATCTTGCGATTCGCCACACCCAGCGACGCAGGTATTATAAGTGGACTCTCTCACTTGCGAACAAGTTGGGCTTGGCTTCGGAACTAGTTTTGGCGTTGGTGGTGATGGCAAGGGCGTAATAGGCGTTGGTGAAATTGGTTTGGGCGAGGGTGGGATTGGGGCGGGCTTGGGCGGCGGAGCTGGGGTTGGTTTAATCTCATCATAGCCGCCATTGGCTAGGCCAGTGCCGTCAAACTCCGCGTAGCTGCTATTTTGCGGCAACAGCGCCACATCTACAAACGGCTTAAACAGTCCTTCAACCATCTCGTTTGCCAAGAACATAAAATTTTCCGGATTTTTCCAAAGGTCCGCGATTATTTGGCCGGTTTGGAGGATTATGGAGCGTGAGTCCATACAGCCGCTCGTGGGTAAGGACGCACATGCAAAATCATAAATATCCACGGCCAGCATTAAATCTGCCCAAAAGGCCTTGCCCCCTAGGCGCACCAGCCGCGAGTCCCTCATTTCGGCGGCAATGGAAGCAACCAGTGTCAGATAAATATTTTTATCAATGCTTTTACCGGAGAGCGCGTTGTCAATTTCAATAGACAAAAATGTTGAGAGAAGGATTTGCGATGGCTTGCTCCACTCGGAGGTAAAATATGGGAGAGAAGAAGCGAAAAACGGAATCTCGGCCAGATACTCCCATTTAAACCATTTATCATCGGTCTTTTGGCCGACATCAGTACTAGGCTCAAAGATATAACAAATTGTCTTCGCAATCTCAAGCAGATATGTATTATAACCCTGCTCGTACAAAAGCGCGCTGGTGCAAGCGTCTTCGGTAGCGGCCCGCGCGGCCGGGATAAGCGTCAGCGGTTTTGGTTTAGAAGACTCGATTTGTTTTTCCACTGTTCCTAAAAAGCTTTTATAGTAAGCATCTATCCAGGCAACGTCTTTTGCGCTGATGTAATCCGTGCTTCCGCTGCCGGTTTTAACCTGGGCAATTGCGCCCGGATTTTTAATAATTTTATCCACGGCCGCGAGGAGCTCTTGCATTGCCGTCTGGCCCTTGGCTGTTGCCGCTACTAGCTCTGGCGTCGAAGTCGCGATTTTTACAGAAAATGCTTTTAGACGTTCTACTGCGAGCGCCACAAACATCCGCGTCACGGCGCCCGTTGGCAAATTTGCCGCTCCTGTATTAGCATAGACGCTGGGCAATGGCGGAATTGTAATTACTTTGTCGCGCACCTCGTTAGAAGTTTTGGCAATCAACTTTTTGCCAACTTTCTTCGCCTGAATAATTTTAACGGAAACTGTGTCCGAGAAAAACGCGCCGCGCGCGTCGCTATATCCAACCAGCGGCACCGGTGCCTCAATGGCATTGCTCGTAACTTTAAGCGCGGGCATGAATAACGCTTCGCCTGCGCGGGTAGTGTAGACAATCGAGGTCGCGGCCTCCGGGTCAAACCCCTGACCTTTAATAGTCAAAGTACTAAAAGGCACAAACCCAGGCTCGGGGATGGTGATTGCAATCTGCCCGGCCGGAGTAGCCGGAATGGGCTTGGCTGTTTCTGCCAATTCTTGCCCGCCTTTGCGGATTTGCCCCAACACAACGAACATTAGCGCCGTACCGAGGACAATGGCTCCGGCCAAAATAATCTTGGTAGTTGGTTTAAGTGTCATACTCCTTAATAAAAATCGCCTAACGGGCGAGCTTAATGACATTTATCCACACTAAGTCTTATTTTCAATTTCTTTTTTCACACGTTTGATAAACGCACTAACAGCCATTTGCGGCTGTTTTTGCTGTCCGCGAATGCGCACAGTTAATTTACGAAGTGACTTCTCTTTATCACCTATTACCAGCATATACGGAATCTTTTGCTTTTCTGCTTTGCGAATTTTATAACCAACCGTATCGTTGCCATCATCTGTTTCCACCCGCAGCCCTTCGGCGCTGAGCATTTTCCCAAGCTTGCGTACAGCAGTGCTATGTCCTTTGCCAACTGAACCCACATATACTTGCACCGGAGCAAGCCATACCGGAAACGCCCCGCCGTAGTGTTCAATAAGAATTGAAAGATAGCGTTCAATAGATCCCATAATAGCCGCGTGGATCATGACAATACGCTCTTTTTCGCCTTTTTCATTCACACAAGTAAGATCAAACCGCTCTGGCTGATTCATATCCAGCTGAATAGTAGCAACTTGCCACTGCCGCCCGAGCGAATCTTTAGCCAAAAAATCAATTTTAGGGCCATAAAATGCCGCCTCCCCTTTTGCCTCTATTGCCTTTTCTCTTTTTTCTTTTATCACAGCACGTAATTGCCCTTCTGCATTCTGCCATTGCGCTTCTTCTCCAAGATATTTGTCCATCTGTGCGGGATCATGCAGTGAAAGACGCACAGTAAGAGAAAATCCGGCAGCTTTATAAAATTTCTTAATAATTTCCCAGATATTGCTTATTTCCTTTCCAATCTGGGATGTTCGGCAAAACACATGCGCGTCATCTTGAGTAAAGGCGCGCACGCGAGAAAGGCCGTGCAACTCTCCGGTTTGCTCATCACGGTAGCATGTCGTTGTATTAGCATATCTCTGTGGGAGTTCGCGATAACTAAACTGCCGACGCGCATACAATTGAGTGTGGTGCGGACAATTCATCGGCTTCATCGCAAACTCATGCCCCTCACGCGTGGTAATCTTAAATAATTCATCTTTAAACTTTTGCCAATGCCCGCTTTTTTCGTACAAATCTTTTTTGGTAATATGAGGGATTTCCACTTTTTGATAGCCATATGGCGCGCGCAATTCCCACACAAAATTATCAAGTGTGTTGCGCAAAAATGTACCCTTGGGCGTCCAAAGCGGAAGACCTGGGCCGACTAAATCTGAAAAAGTAAAAAGATCTAGTTGTTCGCCAAGTTTGCGGTGATCTCTCTTTTCTGCCTCAGCCATCATTTCCAAATGCTTTTTTAATTCATCTTCAGTATAAAATGCAAGGCCGTAAATGCGCTGAAGTTGCTTGTTCTTTTCGCTTCCTCGCCAATATGCGCCGGCAATGCTGGTAAGTTTAAATACGCCAATTTGTCCAGAATGTTCCACATGCGGCCCGCGACAAAGATCAATAAACTTCCCAGTTTCATAAACTGAAACCTTCATAACCCCCTTGTCCCCCCTTATCTTAAGGGGGGTACTTATTTTTTCTCCCTCCCTTAAGGTAAGGGAGGGTTGGGGAGGGTTATGCAGAATCTCATCCATCTTCGTCGTACCATGCTTCTTGATATCCTCAAGGAGTTCTACCTTAAAATCCTGCCCGCGCCCCTTAAAATATGCAATCGCTTCCTCAAGCGGCATTTCACGGCGCACAAACTTTTCCTTGCGCTTCTGAATCTCCTTTATCCGCTTTTCAATTTTAAGCAAGTCCACTGGTGTAAATTTGTGCTCCAAATCAAAATCATAAAAAAAGCCGTTTTCAATCACCGGCCCTACTCCCAATTTTGTGTCGGGGAATAATTCAAGAACCGCGCCAGCAAGAATGTGGGCGGTTGAGTGGCGTACTGTTTCTATGGGAAAATGCTCGTCGGCCATTTATTTCTTTATCACAATCTTAATACGATCAGGAATCGTAGGAATTCGCTTTTGCCATGAGGGAAATAGTCGAATCTCAACTGCCTCAATCGCATCAAAACTTTGTAAATATTGCTTCGCCTCATCCGGCAACATTCCTGCGATTTTTACCGGATCCAAAATCGGACTCGCCGCGTTCAGACGCACCTCGCCGTCCGCGTATACCGCAAGCTGGGCCTCGCCGGTTTGGCTATTCACATTTTTAATGCGGGCAATAATGGCATCTTTATTAAATTTAACCAGTTCGCGATCAGAGGGTATATTGGCGCTAATTTTTTCCAGCGCAATTTTTTCCAGCGCGGCTTTATCATAGGACAAAAGCTCGGCTTTGATTTTGGCCTTGCCGCTAAAAGTCTGCTTCTCGTCGCCTTTTTTTGCATCAAAAATTACCTCTTGCACTTCGGTTGTGGCAACCACTCCGCCAAGCGCCGCCGCCGGGGTTTTTGCAAAATCCTCTTTTACCTTGGCCAATGCTTTTTCAATAATCGCGCCTTTGGCTTTTTCCAAATCGTCTGCCGTAACAACCCGTACTTGCACTGAAGTATCCCCCGAAAGGCGCTCCGTATTTTCACCATAAATCAATTTTTGCTTTGCGACATTAAGGCCTGGAAAAGTAAATTGCGTACCAATATCAAAGCCCCAATCCGGATCAGTTCCATCTTGGTACACATTCACTTCAACTTTCCCATTTGCCGGAACAGTTGCGCCGGATTTCATGCGCAACAAAACACGTGAGTCGGGTGAAAATAAACGCGTGGTTGCCACCAATGGTTGCGCGGCAGTCGTGGTATTTACGAGCGTGAGCTTCCCTTCCCAACGCCCGGCACTCTTTGCCACTGTGCCGGTTGCTTCAAACTGCCCTTCATCCTCAACTACCTTTTCTTCATAATGCCCATTTAAAGTCCCGGGGATTGGTGCAGTTCCATCTTTGACCGTTACTAAAAATTCAGCACTACGTAACTCCTTTTTAGGGGTTATTGCCACAGTGGCTTTGGACATTGAGAAAAACGCAATTACCCCGACCAAAAGCACGGTTAAAACCACAAAACTTATGGCAATTTTACGATAAATTATGGAAAGCGGCGGTAGCGTTGGTTTTTTTTGTTTAGCCATATCCCCCTATTTTAGTTATGTTTTATTAAAATCAGTATAACATATTATCCCCTGAAAGCAAACTGCACTATGCGGCTTTTTTCCAGCGCCGGCACTTTGTGTATAACGGGGATACCTTATTTGCTAAAAACGCGTAAAAAAGATTCTGGGGAGTATCCGCTTGCTTAGGCGATGATATATCTCTTGCATACTCCAAATCCTGTACCAAGCTCTCTATGCCTTGCGCAAGATCATCATTTATAGTTCGCGCCTGATTCTCCCATTGCTCCGTGAGTTGCAAATATCTTGTAAAAAGAGTTAAATCTGCATCTGATATATCCTCAAACGCTCCCCGCATGCCATCAAAATGAGCGCCGGCTTGCGCCTTGAGTTTTGCTAAAAGATGTTCTCGCGGAAACGGTTCACTGTCCTCTTCACCACGTGCACTCTTGGGTTGATGCAATTCTCGCATAATATCCAAAACCCCCTTTCGGGGGCATAATATTAATTTCAAAATTAACTAACCATTGGCTGATCTGCTTCGTGTCGCGGTCCACGACGCGCGACATATTCATCCATTGTTTCCTTTAAGGATGGCGAAATAATTTTATCCACTGAATATCTAATCTCTCCGGCAGTTTGCGCTGCTTCGCCATATATCCGTTTCGCTTGTTTCAATGCATTATCAAATCCTGGACCTCGTTCACCTAATCCTGCAAACATCTGCTGCAATGCTGCTCTGAATCCCGGTTCAAGACGTTGTTGCTGTCGCCTAATCCATGCTTCTTTTTCCGCAGTTGTTCTGGGCGCAGTATCTAACATTAACTCCCCTTCGACTTCTGGCCCAAACTCCCTTAATGCCTCAAGCGCCGCATGACCTTCTGCAACCCTTGTTTGCGCGGCTTGAGCATCAGAAGATAGTGTTCTCTTATGGCGGGTAACCTCAGATTGAGGTCTTCCTGTATTTTGCATAGCATTTTCTGATATAAAATGTTCACTTTGCATATTCATTATGAAATAAGCATACTTTATTTACATAAAAATGTCAAATACTCCAATCTGATGATGATGAGTTCAAAAGCTTGACAAGGTAATCAAACTGTGGTAAATCTAACAAGAGGGAGGGACGCATGGCCCAAACACATCGCCCGATAATTGATCGGGCCGTGTTGATTCGGCCCGGTCATCTGACCTTTGACATCCTTATGACGAACGAGTGCGCCACTGAGATTCCCTCGGAAATTCAGCACGTGGAGATCTCCTATGCGCTAGACGGCACCACACGGTCTGAACGATTTGCCGTCATACGAGTGAAAGTGGGGCCACGGCGTAGGTGGCTTTCGCTCACCCTTGTGCCTAGCAGGCCTCGAAACTCCTGCGTACTGGCCCTGTTTCGGCAGAAGTCTCACCGGATCGCAATGCAATGCATCACAGCTGTAGAGATCAGCTGCCGAAGCGGAACTACGCTTCCCCTGAAGAAACGAGGCACTTTGCTCTTCCCTAGCACCTAGCACCGCCTTCCACGGCGTACATCAAAAACGGCGGCCCCTACCAAGAGATCGCCGTTTTTCCAATTTTAACTGGTTTGATTAACCTGTATTTATTTAACTAAGATCAACATCTATTTCTCCTGTTTCAAAAGCACTAATTTTCGCTTCAAGCGTATCGATCTGTTGTCTTAAGTCAATTATTTGATCTGCAAATGCTGACTGCGTTGCCTCATCATCCTCTGGAACTTTCTCCAACTTCGCTTGTGCCTCCGCAAGTTTGCGTTCCACCTCCATTTTTTTAAGCTCTAGCACGCTTTGCTGTGTCTCAAGACTTGGCCCTGTTCCGCGTGCCACAGGCGGGGGTAATGTTTCTCCGCGCATAGTATTTATGGTATTTAAGATTTATTAAGTATTTTAGTATATCATATATTTCTCTTCTTGTCAAGTTTTTGGGGGTGCTTTGAATAATTTCGTAGCAATGGCGGGTTTGGGCGTTGTTCTTTGCTCATAGTTTATTATCCTACTATACTTACGGCATCTTTGCCAACTATGGATTTCAAGGATTGCAAAATAGCCGGCAAAGGATCAATGCAAAAACTGGTCTCAATAGTGCGTTTTTGTCCATTTTGTTCAAGCACAATAAAGACCGGAAGCGCGCCATGGGTTGATGAAAGGAAAGTGCGCAATGTATCAAGAATATTTTTATCTTGAGTGGCAAGGCTAATAAAGATACGCTGACCAGATGACAGAGGACGGATGACAGAGGACGGATCTGTCTTCTGTTTTCTGTCTTCTGTTTTACGCAAAGGCGCACCCTGAAGACCGGCGGCTACATTGTCATGCGTAAGCGGCATGGCGCGATCGCACACTACTCGTTTTTCCTCTCCTCCGCCTTTGCCCCACACACAAAGTAATGTGCCATCGGTAAATAATTCCGGACTGACTTTATAGGCCTTGGGAAATACGATAAGTTCGCATGATCCCGCAAGATCTTGCAGACGCGCGGTTAGCATGGCCTCGCCATTTTTAGTAAAACGTTTTTTGCAATCCACAAGCACCCCAGCCAACATTAGCGGCGTATTGTCTTTCAACTCGGTTAGGGCACCGGTAGCCACAACTTTGCCTTTGAGTACTTCTTCAAATTCATAAAGCGGATGCGAGGTAACATACAAACCCAGCAATTCTTTTTCCCACTGCAATTTTTCCTCCTTACTTGCCGGCGGAACATTGTCTTTAAGCGTCAGTTTGCGCACTTGCGGCAAAGCCCCAAACAGCGAACTCTGTTTAGTTGGCATCTCCGCCGCGCCCCGATTAAACGTGAGCATCACTTCCATGCTTTCCATCATGAAAGCGCGGTCGCCAAAGCGATCCATCGCGCCGGATTTTACCAAACTTTCCAGCGATTTCTTGTTCAAATTCTTGTGCTGAACGCGTTTTAGACAGTCTTCCAAATCCACAAACAAACCGTTACTTTCACGCTCGGCAATTATTGCCCCCACTACATCAGTCCCTAAATTTTTAATCGCGAGCAACCCAAAACGAATATGTGTATCATCCACATATGTAAAATCCTTTCCGCTTTCATTAACATCCGGCGGAAGAACAGTAATTCCGGCTTCACGCGCGCCGGCAATTACTTCCGCAACTTTATCACTATTTCCAGCTTCAGCAGTCAAAATCGCGGTGATAAATTCCGCCGGAAAATGCGCTTTCATGTAGGCGGTTTGATAAGCTACCATGCCATAGGAGGCGGCATGCGCTTTGTTAAAGCCGTAAGCCGCAAATGGCTCAATAAGGGCCCAAAGCTCTTCTGCCTTTGTTCGCGGAAGGCCGCCTTTCACACAGCCGGTTAAAAATTTCTCGCGCTGGGCAATCATTTCGCGCGGAATCTTTTTTCCCATTGCTTTGCGCAGTTTATCTGCCTCTTCCCAACTGTAACCGGCAAGCTCAATAGCAATCAAAAGCACGTCGTCTTGATAAACCAAAATTCCATAAGTGCGCTCCAAAATTGTCGCCAGGCGCGGATCCAAATATGATACAAGGCGCGGATTATGTTTGCGGCGAATATACTCCGGGATTGATTCCATCGGACCGGGGCGAAACAGCGCAACCATGGCCATAATATCATGAATTGAAGAGGGCTTGAGTTCTTTTAAATAGCGCGTCATGCCAGATCCGGCAAGCTGGAATACACCCATGGTATCCCCGCGCGAAAGCATTTCAAAAGTTTTAGCATCGTGGGACGGAAGTTTTCCAATATCAATCTCCATTCCTTTTGTTTTCTTCACGATTGAAACGGCATCTCCAAGAATGGAGAGATTGCGAATGCCAAGCATATCCATTTTAACCAGCCCTGCCGCCTCGGCAGCGTGCATGTCATATTGAGTGATGATATTGTCGCCATTGGCTTCACGCGCAAGCGGAGTAAAATCCGTAAGTTTGGTAGGCGCGATAACCATACCGGCGGCATGCACTGAAGCATGGCGCGCGCATCCCTCAACTTTGCGCGCCAGATCAAGCACGCGCTTAACATTTGCATCTTCGTTGTAAAGTTTTCCAAGATCCGGATTTTCCTCAAGCGCGCGATCAACAGTCATGTGAAATCCTTGCGCGCCTGGCGGAATCATTTTAGAAATTTTATCACCAAAAGAATAGGGCAGGCCAAGTACGCGCGTTACATCACGCACAGCCGCGCGTGGTAGCATGGTTCCAAACGTGCAAATCTGCGCCACTTTATCCGCGCCGTACTTTTGACGCACATAATCAATCACCTCATCACGGCGATTATCCGCGAAATCCACATCAATATCCGGCGGGGTTGGACGGGTGACAGTTAAAAATCGCTCAAATGGCAGTTTAAAATCCAAAGGATTTATCGTAGTTATATCAATAAGATATGAAACCAGCGATCCTGCGGCTGAACCGCGAGTAGTTACCACAATGCCTTGCTCGCGCGCCCATTTTACATAATCTGACACAATCAAAAAATAAGTAGAGAAACCAGTTTTCTTAATTACATCAAGCTCGTAATCAATACGCTTTTTAATCTCATCTGTAACTCCCCCTCCCCTCACCCCTCCCACAGGTGGAGGGGAATTTATTTTTTCTTCCTCCCCCTTTATGGGGGAGGATTGAGGTGGGGGTGCACCAAATTTTTCCTGCGCCCCCTGCCAGGTAAGCTCCTGCAAATACTCATCATGAGTTTTGCCTTGGGTTGGAAATTGCGGAAAAGCCCATTTATTAAGCGTGAGTTCCAGATTGCAAAGCTCGGCCACTTTCAAAGTATTTGCCACCGCCTCTGGCATGTCAGCCCATTGTTCTTCCACCCGTTTGGGCGAGGCAAACGAAAGATCCGCGCCAGTCATGTTCAGACGGCCTTTGTCAGTGATAAATTTTCCAGTTTGCACGCAAACCAGTACATCCTGGGCTTCGGCGTCGTCAGCGTGCAAATAATGGCTGTCTACAGTGGCAACCGGAAGCAGGCCCAGTTCTTTACATAGACGAAACATTCCTTCATTTACGACTTCCTGCTCCGGTAGTTCTGGGTGTTTTTGCACCTCAGCAAAAAAGTTTTCTTTTCCGAAAATTTCTTGAAACTCTTGCGCAACACGCTTGGCCTCTTCATATTTGCCGGCCATAAGCGCGCGCGAAATTTCTCCGCGCAAACAGCCTGACAGGGCTATAAGCCCTTTGCCATGCACTCTAAGTAAATTTTTGTCTATCCGTGGTTTGTAGTAAAAACCTTCCAGATGCGCAATGGTCGTGAGCATCATGAGGTTGCGATAGCCCTCTTCATTGCGCGCCAAAAGCGTTAAATGGTGATAATCCTTGTCCACCCCAGCGCGCTTTTCTTCTTTTTCTCCAAGCGCCATATACGCCTCCATTCCAATAATCGGTTTCACTCCTGCTTTTTTGCATGCTTGATAAAACTCCAGCGCGCCATACATTACTCCATGATCTGTGAGTGCCAGCGCCGGACATCCAAACTCTTTTGCTTTTGCCACTAGGTCGTGAATTTTAGGAAGACCATCAAGAAGAGAATAATGGGAGTGGGTATGGAGATGGACAAAAGACATATTGATGAGTACGTAGTATGTAGTAGGTAGTGCGTAGTCATTGAATTCGAGCGTAACACCTACGTACTACTTACTACCTTCTACCTACTGACATGATGCATCCTATCACAGCACTCTTGACAGGGCAAGAAAAAGTTGGTAGTGTAACGATCAAGGAGGAACCACATGCGAAAAGTACTCGATCTTGCCAGTCTCATCTTCTTTTTCGGCTTCGGGCTCTTCGCGGCCTTACACGCGGACATGACCGCGGCACGGCAGGCCGCACAGGCCAACTTCACCGCGCCGGCCGGTTCACCCGACTGCGACTGCATGCCATAGCGCCATGCCATGGGCACCCATCCTGACCGCTCCTTCTATTCATTCTGCGATTCCGCGGAATTGCAGAACGCCTCGGCGGACACTCTGCACCTCGTCCGCCAAATTCAAAAAACCATCTCCTGCGAGGTGGTTTTTTAATTCTCAAATTTCCTCCGGCCGCTACAAATCTGACACGAAACATAGTGCGCAGATTTTCTGCGCCCGCAGAATTTTGACTCACTAATTTTCTTACATATCAGGCGAGATACGTCTTTTAAAATTATGTCAACTGTGAGCGATCGTTTATATTTGACATAATTCCATTTTGCCGTGTACTACTGATCCTGCGGCAGATTCATTACGATCGTGGTATTCTTACCGCAAAATAACAGCACGATGAGATGTAAAAAATACAAAAGATCGCGGAGACTTTGCCCCGCGACCTAATTTTTCGAAAGTTAGGTTCACTCTAGAAAAAAGCTAATGCATTCCTTCAATAATATCAATTTCTGGTTTCTCTTTCACATTTTTTTGGCTCATGTTTTTATATGCGGCCGCTTCTGCCATCTGTCTTGCTACATTGCTCTCCTTAATGCGCTTTGAGCCGATTCCCATTGCGGCCAAAAATTCTAACAATGGTTCTTGTGCCTCTGGCTTATTTGCTAAATCAAGATTAAGCAATTTATCAACAGTTTCTGTGCCAAGTTGTCCAAGAAAGTAATCAGCCTTTTCAGGTGATTTACCAGTATCTAAACCACTTACTCTCAGTCGAGATTCCTGTGCTTTTTCTGGAGCTTTCCCTGTTTCTGCGCCCGGTGGTCGATATTTCCCTTCACCTTCTGGCATAAAATGTTTTCCTAAAAATTATTTCCTTACTAAAATCCTACTCTCTCTCTGGATTGCAAGCCCAGTAGTAGAAGTTCAACTTTGTGCGCGTCAAGCGCGCATTATGAAAATCATTTGTTTGACACCACTTTCCCTTTAAAATAAGGCATTTTAGGGCATGCGAATATAGTTATTTGCCTGTTGAACTTTCACTACTGGGCAAGGGGGGATGTGGATAACTTGGATGCCATTGCTTGACAAAAATGCGTAATATGGTATGCTGAATATGGTTATCAATCCATGAGCCACACTCCTATCCGGAGTCAAAAAACAGTCCCGCATTTGCGGGATTGTTTTTCATATTCACAATTTTTGCTATACTTAAGAGTGCACGGAGTGGCTAGGAGGGTATTGCTATACAGTTTTATAGCCATGGATTGATAACCCATTGACCCCGAAAGGGGTGTGGTGCAACTCCACTGCCCTCCGTGTAAAAATCCCCCCGATGTCCATCGGGGGGATTTTTATTTTCCAAACTTTTTTATTCCTTCTCTTCTTCACCTTCAGTCTCCGCTTCTTCCTTTTTCTCGTGCTTTTTCTTTTTTGTCGTTTTGCGCTCGCCTCTGCGATCCATTAAGTAACTCCCTACGTATTTAACTCCTTCGGCAATTCCGGCAAAAACATTAAGCGAGCGCTCAAATTTTTCTTTCAAACTCTCAAAAATACCCAGGGCCTTATTTATTTTTTCCCGCACGTCTTTGGTCATCCCCCGCGCCTCACGCATGATGGAAATAAAATAATACAAAAGCCAGCACACAAAAATGGTAAACCAGAGCACGGAAAACGCGAGGACTAGGTAAAAAATATCTTTTGCGTCGGAAATCATATGTTTTGTCATCCACTAAAATTGGACACGAATAGCACTAAAATATTTCGTGTTTTTTGTGATTTATTTTCGTGGATGTCAATTATTTTTTAATTTCTAATCTTTGCCCCAAACTTATCCTTTAACATCTTGACCAGTTTCTCGTGCACGCGCTCAGCTTCTTGCGCTGTAAGTGTCCGCTCAGGGCTCACATAACTTAAATGAAAAGCCACACTGCGGCTTCCCTCCGGCACGCCTTTGCCTTCATATAAATCAAATAGCTCGACTTTGTGCAGAAGAGGATCAATTTGCTGTATTGCGGCAACCAGTGTTGCGTATTCCACAGTCTTTGGTGCCACAAATGCAATATCGCGCTTTACTGGCGGATAAGACAATGGCGCACGATATACCCTCCCGCTTCCAATAAGCGGCAGAAGCACTTTTGCTTCCCATTCCAAAAATGCTACGCGTTGCTCTATGCCATATGCTTTAAGGAGCGATGGGTGTAATTCCCCTACCACACCTAGTATATCACGCCCAGCCTTGCATAACAAAACCCGGCCGGGATGATAGCGGCTGGCCCAGGGTGTCTTTTCTGATTTGGCAATTTTTTCAAATGAAAAATCAGAAAGTCCAAGCACATATGCTAAATGTTCTGCTATACCCTTGAGTCCAAAAAAGTGCTGACCGTCGCGCTCTTCGCGACCGGCACAGGATACGATAAGTTTTTGTCGTTCCTCTGGCAACTCACCCATGCGCGGATGGTATTCGCTTGAGAGTTCAAAAAATTTCAACATCTTTCCGGCTTCTTCATTTTTTTTGATTGACAAAAGCATGGAAATTCCCAGCCATGGCCGCATATGCGTAATTTCAGAGCTTAATGGATTTTGCAAAGCTACTGCATTCTCAACTTTAAGCCCAGCGCGCAATATTTCATCTGCCGAAATAAATGAGTAAGTATACAATTCAGTAAGACCTGCACCGCGCAAAATTTCCTTTATCATGCGCTCTTGCGCAAATTGTATATTTGGTGGTTCATCTGGCGGTGCGCCGGCCGGCAATACACTTGGTAGATTATGGTATCCATACATGCGTGCTACTTCCTCCGCAATATCTGCAAGCCCGCCAGCTTCTATTTCGCGCCAGTATGGAAAGGTCACGCTCCACTTGTTTGCACTGCCAGCAACCTTAAATCCTAATCCAGTTAAATACTTTTTCATCTGTGTTGCCGGTATTTCCACGCCGATCATGCGCGAAATATCCTGTGGAGAAACTTTAACCTTGTTCCCCTCACCCTGCCCTCTCCCTAGGGGAGAGGATGGCCGAAGGCCAAGTGAGGGTTTCCGATCCACAACCTGCACCACTTCCCCGCCAGCCACTTGTTTTGTAAGCTCGGCCAATCGCGCAGCAGCAAATTCCGGCAACTGTGTTGGCAAACCTTTGTTAAAGCGTGCAGATGAATCGCTGGAAAGGCCAAGCTGATGCTCGCCGCGTCGCACTGTAACCGGATCAAAATTAGCAATTTCATATACAATACGCATGGTATCTGCATGCACGCCGGTTTCTTCTCCTCCCATAATTCCAGCAATGGCAACTGGCCGTCCTGCCCCGTAGTGTTGCTTTGCACTACTACTGGGGTTGGCATCCGCAATCACTAAAATATTTTCATCAAGATCATAAGTATTTCCATCCAGTGCCAAAATTTTCTCACCCTTCTTCCCCATCCGCACCACAATCTCCGTTCGTGTCTGTTCGTCTCCGTTTCGTGTATTGTTCGTGTGTTGCAGCTTTGCTGCATCGAAGGCATGACATGGTTGTCCCCATTCCAAAAGCACATAATTTGTAATATCCACGATATTGTTGATCGGCCGCACACCAGAGGCGATCAGTCGTCTTTTCAGCCACCAGGGCGATGGACCAACTTTTACACCCTCCATCACCACGGCCATATATCGGGGACAAAGTTTCGGCACTTCCACTTTTACCTCTAATGATTTTTGGATTTGGGATTTGGGATTTGTTTGAAATTTGGTGCTTGGGATTTGGAATTTTACACCCAATATCGCCCCCACTTCCCTTGCCAATCCAATCATTCCCATAGCATCCGGCCGATTGGTAGTGATTTCAATTTCCATTACTGTGTCATCAAGACCAAGCGCCTTTGCCAGAGGTGTGCCGGGCTTGGCCTTGGTCCAAGTTAAATCCAAAATCTCGCGTTTCCCACCACCCTCTCCCTCTCCCCGGGGGAGAGGGTGCAGGGTGAGGGCTTCAAGTCCAATTTCATTTGCCGCGCAAATCATGCCTTCACTTTTTACTCCGCGAATTTCAGTTATTTTCATTTCAACCTGTTCTCCTTCTCCATGCCAGCGCACCTTCGCGCCTGGAAGAGCAACAGCCACCAATTGTCCTTCAAACAAATTTGTTCCGCCGCACACAATAGGGACGTTCCCCTTTTTGGTCGCAAAAAGGGGAACGTCCCCTACTTCGACCATCACTACACGCAACTTGTCCGCATTCGGATGTTTTTCAATCTTCACGATTTTTCCTATCACGATATTTTCCAAACCCTCATCCGTTCTCCACCATCTTTCAACTGAAAAAGCATGCAAAGATAATTTCTGCGCCACTTCTTCCGGAGACGCTTTTAATCCAGGCAAATATTCACGCAACCAATTGTATGAAACCATTAAATTCATATTTAAAATTGCTCTAGAAAATTCAGATCCGCAATATAAAATGCCCGAATATCGCTGAGTTTCAACTTCATCATAAGCATGCGTTCAATTCCCCAACCGCAGGCAAACCCGCTATATTCCTTTGGATCAATTCCGCCGGCTTTTAAAACATTGGGGTGTACCATGCCAGCTCCGCCCAGTTCATGCCACCCGCTTTTGCATACTTTGCACCGCTCGCCATGTATTTCTCCAGTGCCACCACAAATGCCGCAGGAAATATCAATTTCAAAACTCGGTTCAGTAAACCGAAAATGAAATGGCCGCAAACGCGTGCGCCGATCTTTTCCATAATAAGCGCGCGCAAAATAATCAAGCGTGCCTTTCAAATGTGTAACCGATACATTGCGATCAATCAACAACCCTTCAAATTGATGAAACATCGGCGCGTGCGTAACATCAGATTGCCGGCGATAGCATTTTGCAATATTGATCATGCGAATGGGTGGCCGCCGGCGCTCCATCTCGCGCACCTGGCCATTGGAAGTGTGCGGGGTAAGTACCATCCTGCCTAACTTTGGATGTTCTGCGGCCCTCACCCTCCCCTCTCTCTCGGGGAGAGGGTGTCCGTTAGGACGGGTGAGGGTCTGCTGCGAGCCAGCAATGAAGAACGTTTCCCATTCATCGCGCGCTGGATGGCCCTTGGGCATGTTTAAACTTTCAAACGCGTAATAATCCCAATCTATTTCCGGATAACGCATACGCTGAAATCCCAGTTGCGCGAAAATCCGGCTGATTTCTTCAATCGCCTGCGTGGTGATATGCAAATGTCCGTACGGCAGGCGCGCGCCCGGAAGCGTTACATCCAGCGCCTCGGCTTCAGCCAGTTTTTCCAAAGCAAGTGTTTGCATTGCATTTTCCCGTTGTTCTAGTGCTCTAGTGATTTCATGCTTTAATGCGTTAAGCTCCTGCCCTTGCCTTGCCCGCTCATCACCTTTTAATTTTGTAAGCTGCGCAAAAAACTCGGCCACAATCCCCTTGCGGCCCAGATATTTCACCCGCAATTCCTCCAGCACACTTTGTGATTGTGCTTGCTCAATAGCCTGCTTGGCCTCCTGTAAAATATTATTGGATTTCATATTATTCGTAATGTCGTAGTTTCGTAGCGACATTCGTAGATTCGTGACATCATTGTACTATGCCTTTGAAAAACTCCACAATCCTCCCTCCATATCTCCCAAGATCTTTGTACGTAACAAAAAGCACAAGAAGAATTAAAAGCGCAAAACCAATACTATGAATCCATCCTTCAACTTTTCGCGAAACTGGACGGCGCAGTATTTTTTCTATACCAATAAAAAGAATGCGTCCGCCGTCAAGCGCAGGAAATGGAAGAATATTAAGAATCGCGAGATTCAGCGATAAAACAGAAACAAACTGCAATAAAAATATAAATCCTTGCCGAGCGGCCTGGCCAGTTAAAACCGCGATGCCCACTGGTCCGGCCAAATCAGCAGTTACAGGACGGCCAAGTATGGCATCGCGAATCAACTCAAAAATAGAAAGTACAATTGCTTTCAAAAGCACTCCGGTTAGTACAATTGCCTTTGGCATAGCCAACCAAAAAGGATATTTCACTATTGCCGCGTCGCTAAGCGCTACCCCTATTCCCGGCTTATTGGTTTGTTCAAGCAGTTTGGGCGTAACCTCCACTTCACGACGTGCACTATCGCGCTCCAAAGTTAAGCGAATCGGCTTTTCTAGAAATTCTGTTACAAAGGAACGAAACTCTTCCGCGCTTTGAAATTCTTTGCCATTGCCGGAAATAACACGATCAGTCGGTTTGATTTGAGCGACCTCAGCCGGAGACCCCGGAAGCACTCCCATAATCTCAATACGCCGATCTTTTATTGTTGCGTATTTTGAAATTCCATTATCAATTGGCTGTGGAAATCCAATCATATATCCGCCGGCAATCAGTACTGCCGCAAGCGCCACATTCATAATCACTCCAGCGGCAATAATGCCAATGCGCACTCCTGCGCCGCGATTGGCAAAACTATCATGATCTTCTGCTCCTTCACCCGATTCACCTTTAATTTTCACAAATCCGCCAAAAGGCAGGGCATTAATTGAATATAAAGTATCTCCCTTGCGCACCCCAAAAATGCGCGGCGGAAATCCAAAACCAAATTCATCCACCCGTATTCCGGCTTTTTTTGCAGTAATAAAATGTCCGAACTCGTGGACAAAAACTAGAACAGAGAGAACGAGGAGAAAAATAAGGAGAGTAATCATGGTTGAGAGGATTAAGGATTAAGCGAGATAAGCAAGGTAAGCAATTACTTAATCCTTATCTTGCTTAGTCCTTATCTCGCGCAATTCAATCTTGTGGCCAAGCCAGTTTTGCGCAATTTCTTGAAACTTCGGCGTTTTCTTGCTGACATAGAATTCATGCTTTGGTAATTTTACATTTTGCATTTTAAATTTTACATTTGCAATTTCCCTTGCCACCGTTTCCGCCGAATCAACAAGCTGTACAGTATTTCCCATAATACTCTTAATCAATGGTTTAAGTAAGGGATAATGGGTACACCCAAGAATCAGGGTATCAATCCCCGCACGCTTGAGTGGTTCAAGATAGTGCCGCGCAATTTCATGTGTTGTGGGATGATTAAGATGCCCGGCTTCCACAAGCGGCACAAAAAGCGGACACTCACGCGTATGCATTTTACACCATTTTTGATATGCCCCGCTCCCAATTGTAGTGCGCGTGCCAATTACGCCGATCTTCCCATTGCGGGTAACCCGCAAGGCCTCGCGCACGGCCGGAGTAATCACTTCAAAAATCGGCACCTTTGGAAATTCCTTGCGCAGTTTAAGTCCAGCCACTGCTGAGGCGGTATTACATCCCACTACAATCGCCTTTGCTTTTTTGCGCAAAAGAAATTTGGTATTTTCAATGGCGTATTGCGCAACAACTTCCGGCGATTTATTGCCGTAAGGAGTGCGCGCGGTATCTCCAAAATACAAAATTTTCTGCCCGGGAAGCGCGCGCATAATTTCTTTTGCCACAGTAAGTCCTCCAAGACCTGAATCAAAAATGCCAATCATAGTCGTGTAGTCGCAGCTCTTTAGGCTGCGCAGTCGCCGGCTAAAGACCGGCGGCTACCGTGATAATGTTTCATAACACATTGAGCCAAGAGCGAATTAACTGCTTGGTCTCTTCTGGCCCTGTTACTGCTATGCATTCCACACCTGTCCGCTTGGTAGCATAATCATTGCCACCTTCATATAAAGCATCGCCGACAAACAGCATCTGCGCGCGCGATATTCCCAAAAGTTTTTCAATCTGGTGAATCCCATAGGCCTTATCAATTCCTTTGCGCGTTACATCAATGGAAGTGTGGCCTGCCAAACGCACTTCAAACTCAGGCAAGCGGGAAGCTACGGCCGCAGTCAATTCCTTCAGTTTTTGTTCATGCTTGACACGAAACTCCTTTTTCTGGCGCACGCCTTCTTCGCCCAACACATCAGCAATATCCTGCCCTAACGCCGAAAAAGTCACTTGCGTGCCGCGATCTTCAACTATTTCTCCATAAACTTTCTCCGGATGTTGATACCCAATATCCTCAAAGGCGCGCTCAAACGCTTCTTTAATTTTCCGCCGTTCTTCCACTGTCATCAAATCCGCGTATACTTCAACTAAATCATCACCTTGATATTTATAAAAACGCGTAGCAGAAGTTGGGAAAAGAAAAAGATTAGCGCATGATTCAGGAGAACACTGTAAAGCCGCAAGCAATTGTTTTTTAAATTGTCCAAAACCGCCACCGGAAATAACCGCCACGCGCTTCTTTTCCAGCAACTGTCGGAACAGACCAGTCATCTCGCCGTCCATTGGTGATTTGGTTTCGGTCAATGTTCCGTCCAGATCAAAGATAACAATCTTCTTTTGTGTAATATCCATAGGTGCTTGCATATAATGGTTTCCTATTGTACAATAGTTAAAGCATTTTGCCAATAATAATCATAATTCATACTTCATAATTCATAATTCTCTCAAATATGCCTACTTATCTTTGGGTCATTATCGCAGTCGCCGCAGTTATAATTCTTTGGCTAATTAGCACCTACAATGGCCTGGTTACGCGCCGAAACCGCGTGCAAGAGTCATGGTCTGATATTGATGTGCAACTCAAGCGCCGGTATGATCTGATTCCCAATTTGATGGAGTCCGTCAAGGGCTATATGACCCATGAACGTGAGACGCTCCAAAAAGTTACGGAAGCGCGTACCGCGGCCATGGGGGCCAAAACTATGACGGAACACGCTAAGAGCGAAAACATGCTTACCGAAGCATTAAAATCTATTTTTGCAGTAGCGGAAAATTATCCTGATCTTAAGGCCTCGCAAAACTTTCTGCAACTGCAGGATGAACTGTCGGATACAGAAAACAAAATCCAAGCCGCCCGCCGCTTCTACAACCAAAATGTCATGGACTACAATACTCGCTTGCAAAGCTTCCCCGTAAACACAATTGCCAATATGTTCAAATTTACCACCCGCGAATTTTTTGAACTCACTGAACCCGCGGCACGCGAGGCGGTAAAGGTCAAGTTTTGAGGGTATGCGCTTGACAGTCAACATCAGGTACAGTAAACTCAAAATGTATGGCAGAGAGTAATAACGAAATCCTAGAAGCAATCCAAACGCTTTCTACGCATGTGGATGGGCAGATTGGCGAGGTGAGAAAAGAGAGTGGCGAGGTGAGAAAAGACCTGACCGGTCAAATCGGCAAATTACGCAGCGACCTTATTGATCATGTTACCAAAACCGTAAATAACGCTAAGGGAGATATTGTACAAAGTATCAAGACCGACCGCGAGCGACACAAATTGTTTCATGAAAAAGTGCTTAACATTTTTGAGCGCAGCAAAATTGCCGAACCAGAAGAAGTTGCGGTATTAAGGGAGTTAGTTGTGTAATCAACGCCTTGCCTTAGGGGCCTGTTGTAGAAAATCAAAAACCGCCTAGAAGGGCGGATTTTTCTTTTGACAAAATTCAGTGCGGCCGCATCGTATTTTGTCATTTGATTTTGGGTCAGATTTCTCACGCCTGCCCGCCGAGTATGCTGGTGTCACAGAGCCGAATGGCCGCACGGTGAAATGAGAGGCGGGATCGTGAGGTTTTTGACCCACTAACATTTATGTCAACTGTGAGCGATCGTTTATAATTGACATAATTTATTTTTCTGTTTTTTTACGATTTGGGCATCTGAAATTGAA
The DNA here is from genome assembly GCA_001790815.1 of Candidatus Uhrbacteria bacterium RIFCSPHIGHO2_02_FULL_46_47. Lineage (GTDB taxonomy): Bacteria > Patescibacteriota > Patescibacteriia > GWA2-47-26 > GWA2-47-26 > MGDU01. The sequence goes on from MGDU01000020.1 coordinate 77,504, forward strand.
AAAATGCCCGGGGCGAGTTGCCTGCCTGCGGTAGGCAGGCGCGCTCGCCACCGGGCTCGGGACTACTTGCTCACCTCGCGCCGACGAGCTCGTCTGCGGTACGGGCATCAAGCTCGGCTTTGAGCAGATCCCACATTCGCGCGACAAGCGTGGTCGCGGCGAGCATTTCCAACCACTTTCGTCCGCTCATGAGCGAATGATGGTGCCACCCACGCGTTCCACCCTCATGCACCATGTGGAGAGTGGTGTGGTCGTTTTCTCTTTCGAAAAAGTGTCCAGACCCGGTGGCTACGATCTGTCCCAAGGTCCTGGACCTGAGCCGCTTTATCTTGGCTATGACGACATCCCACACCATCTCACGCAGATCCTGCACGCTGGCCGTGACGTTGCGCTCTCTCGGCAGCGGATCCGTGCCATCCGAGACGATCCGGATGTACTTGAACTCATCCAGCACGAGGCGGATCTTCTGTCGTGCGATGATATCTCGGGCGATCTTGTCCACCAGATCCAAGTCACGATGCTTCCCCATGGTTGTTCCTCCTGTTGTGTTTTCCGCCGCAAGTACGTGCCCTGGGAAAAAGGCGCGTGGGGAGGCGCATGCCTCCTGGCGGAGTTATGGCCTTTGGGCCATGACTTATTAAGAATGCGCCAAAATTGCGATTTTGTCAAGATTGGGGTATTATTGATAGACAATACAGATGGTACAAACGGATTCCCTCCCTTAAGGTAAGGGAGGGTTAGGGTGGGTTATGAACCATGCATATCTCGTAACCCCTCCCAACCTCCCCTTACCCTAAGGGGAGGAAAGAAACAAAAATATGTACAATCAAATCACCTCTAATAAACGCCGGACGGTAGTGCTCATTGCCTTTTTCACCATTGTTGTCCTTGGGTTGGGGTATGTTTTTAGCTATTTTTCCGGATATGGCTGGCAAGGGCTGATTCCGGCCGCGCTGATTTCATTTTTCATGACGCTCATTTCATATTACTCGGGCGACAAATTGGCGCTGGCGGTTTCAGGAGCTAAGCAAATTACCAAGGAGCAAAACGCCTATCTTTGGCGCATGGTGGAAAATCTTTGCATTTCCCAAGGCCTGCCCATGCCGCGCGTGCACATAATTCAGGATAGCGCCATCAATGCTTTTGCCACTGGCCGCGATCCCAAGCATGCCTCCATTGCCGTAACTGCCGGCGCACTGGAGAAACTACAAAATGAAGAATTAGAAGGCGTGCTGGCGCATGAACTTTCACATATTAAAAATTACGACATTCGCGTTATGACTATTGTAGTTGTGCTGGTGGGCATAGTCGCACTCATCAGTGATTGGATGTTTCGCATTCATGTGTTCGGAGGCCGCGGGCGTGATCGCGACCGCGGCATGCACCCAATTTTTCTCATCGTGGGAATTGCGCTTATTATTCTTGCGCCAATCATTGCCCAGCTTATTAAATTTGCAGTTTCTCGTCGACGCGAATACTTGGCTGATGCTTCTGGCGCGCTTATAACCCGCTTTCCTGAAGGATTAGCCCGGGCTTTGGAAAAAATCGGAGCACAAAAACAGCCGCTAGCTCGCGCAACTGAAGCCACTGCTCATCTCTACATTGCCAATCCATATGGCGCAACCCGCAAATGGCTAACCACGGCCTTCTCGACGCATCCTCCAATTCAGGATAGAATAAAGGTATTAAGGAGTATGGCTTAAACAAAAATGTTATGCCGGATCAAGCACCTACTGAGCAGGAAAATAAACGCAGAAACTGGTTTGAAAAAAGACAACGGCTTGCGCGCCTTGCGCAGTTGCGGGAAATTAGAAAACTTAGGGACGCGGGAAAAACCGCGCATGATATTGAGCAAGATCCTACTAAAAAACCTGACATTCGTCTTGCGACAACAGTGGCGGCAGCAGCAAAGGCAATCCCATATGGCATTGGAACGATTATGTCATGGATCATAGAGACTGTTTATATAGCGCCACGCAGATGGGCAGTAAAACGCAATGAACGAGACAAAGAGGAAGCTGCATTTTCAGCAGCGCGCGTCATGGGAAAACAAGCTGGTGTCAAAGTCTATATTGCTGAACGTCATCCCAAAGGATTTCTTGGAGGATTTCTGGAATGGGTTTTTGGCGAAGGAGATTATGAATTTCCCGGAGGACTTAAATTCAAACCGCCGTTGGCCGACTATCTGCATTTTTTTCGGTCGGTTTTTATAATTATTAGTCTGATGATTGTTACAATTATCGTCTTTGCCGCTGTCTCTTTTGTACTTAATTTAATTTAATCTATGTCCGATCGCACAAAACGCATTTTACAAATAATCATTTTCGTGGTCATCATTGTTGCTATGGGCTTTGGAATTTACTGGTTTTTCTTTAAGCCGCTAATCGCGCCTCCCGTGGCCCCTCCCGCGGCTCCACCCACAGCTCCGCCCACAGCCGGACTTCCTCCTGCGGCTCCTGCCGCCCCGCTTGTGCCAGTTGCCCCTTTTCCGGCCGCCCCTGCGCCCGAGATTAGCCCAACCGCAACCGGCGGCCTAACTCAAATATCAACTCTTTCCACTTCTCCCACTCTGGCGCCGTTTATCTCTGCTGACGGCACCGCCGTCCAATATTATAATCGCGTTGACGGAAAATTCTACCGCGTGCGCCCAGACGGCACGCTTGAACTTCTCTCCGATAAAGTATTTTTCAATGTTGCAAATGTTACATGGGCGCCGGACAGCAATCAGGCCATTTTAGAATATCCAGACGGTTCAAATATCATGTATAACTTCGCCACCGGACGCCAAGTAACGCTTCCGCGCCACTGGCAGAGCTTTGATTTTTCACCGCGCTCAGATGGCATCGCGTTTCTTTCAGTTGGCATTGATGAAGACGCGCGCTGGCTCGCGGTTGCGCAACCCGACGGCTCAGGCACAAAAGCCATAGAGCCGCTGGGAGACAATGCTTCAAAAGTACAAGTGGCTTGGTCGCCCAATGATCATATTGTCGCTTTTTCAAAAACCGGATCTGCGCAAGGGTTTGGCAATCAAGAAATTCTTATGGTTGGACAACAAGGGGAAAATTTCCGCTCGCTGGTGGTAAATGGGATAGGGTTTCAAGGTGAGTGGTCTCCGGATGGAACGCATATTCTTTATAGCGCAAGTTCTGCGGACAATGATTGGATTCCTGAGCTTTGGGTTGTTGAAGGAACACCTGACCGCATTGGAGTCAACAAAACTCGGCTTGAGCTTAATACTTGGGTTGATAAATGCACGTTTGCAAGCGCCACAGCTATTTATTGCGCAGTACCTGAAACGCTTGAGCGAGGTATAGGATTATATCCTGCGGCAGTAGGCAATACGCCAGATCGCCTTTGGCGAGTTGATTTAGCTTCAGGCAATCGGGATCTTATCGCAATTCCTCCAGAAAGTCATACGATTGACAATATTGTGGTCTCGCAAGATGAGCAATATCTTTATTTTAGCGACAAAATATCAGGACAACTGTATAAGATTAATCTTAGATAGCAAGACAAGCAAGGCCAGTAAAACCAGCAAGACCAGCATCGGTCTCAATTAACTGGTCTCGCTGGACTCGCTTATCTCGCTGGTCTCGCTCGATATTTCCATGCGTACTCCTTTCTTCATTATCTTTCTCATTATTGCACTGGCGCTTGCCGCCTTTGTTGGCGCCCTGGCGTATTTTACATTCAATCCGCCTTCTGCCACTAAAGGGCTAAGCCCTGAGCGTGAAGGGCTTAGCCCTGATCAACAATCTTCAACGCTACCTTCTCGACCCGTGATTTCTAGTTCTGATCCAGTGCGCGGCGATCCAAATGCCGAACTTGCTATTGTTGAATTTGGTGATTTTTTCTGCCCGGCCTGCGGGGAGGTTGAGGATGTTCTTAATAAAGTGCTTGAACAATATAAGGAGCGTGTGAAATTGGTTTGGAAAGATATGCCCAATACCGCGCGCCATCCTTTAGCACAAAAATCCGCGGAAGCCGCAAGATGCGCCGGAGTGCAAGGAAAATTTTGGCAATATCATGATGAACTTTTTGCCAATCAGGAAAAATTAAGTGAAAATTATTTTGCTGAACTTGCGGGTGAACTTGGTCTTAATGCAAACCAATTTTCACAATGTCTTGCAGAAGGCGCAATGATTGAAACTGTAAGACGCACATTTAATGAAGGTCTTTTGCTTAAAGTTGACGCCACGCCGTATTTTTTCATTGGCGATAAAAGAATTCCCGGAGCAATCACAACAGAAGAGTTAAACGCAACTATTGAAGCATATTATGCATCGCAATAAGATACGATTTTTATTTGCTCTTGCAAGTTTGAGCATTCTTCTAATACCACAGGCAAGCTATGCTACTCCTTGTTGTGTTAAATACAATTCTATTCAGATGGCGGTCACTGATTGCCGTGTGGTAGTTGAACATGAACGCTGTGCCTCAGGAGAATGGCAAGCGAATTGTGAGCAAATTGCACAAAGCGCTGGCACTGCTGTGCATACCGGCTTTGGTGATGTGACTAGCGGTTTTGACAAATGTGCATCAGCTTTAGCCGCGGCTGGTGTAACTCCTGCTGAGCCGGTTGAAACCTTTGAACCAGTGCTTCCCAAACTTCAGATTCCAATTTTTACCCTGACCCCTTTTACCACTCCGACCAAACAAGCGATTGAAGGCGGAAAAAGCGTTCTCCTTATTGATTTTCTTGGAACGTATCTGGTGGGGCTTTATAAATTTCTAGTTGGCATTTCCTCCATTACCGCCGGGGTGATGATTGTCTGGGCCGGACTCAAATGGCTAACCTCTGCCGGCAATCCGGAACGCATCTCTGACGCAAAACATAAGATTGGCAATGCCTCCATTGGCCTAATTCTGGTTCTCGGCTCGTATGTAATTTTAAATATTGTCAATCCTGAACTGGTCTTTTTCAAACCGCTTAGGGTGGAGTTTGTGGAGCGGATTGAGCTTGAATTACGCATGGGAACAACGACGGCTGATACTTCGGAGGGTTTGGTGAGTGGATCCGTCCCGGGTTCCCATACTCCTACGTTTACAAGTTGCCCATTTACACTTAGTTCTCCAAGAGTTCAAAGCGGCGGCGGGGCACGCGCGGCAGAGTTCTATGAACAAGTACGTACGAGCGGAATCATCAACGGGGCGACTATACGAGACCGGGCAGTACAGATCGCCGATGCTGCTGCGGCATGCGACACCAATTTTGGATCATGCGGACGTACCGCTGGAACCATATTAGCTCTGGCTGGTGTGGGCGACCAAAAGTGCCTCTCGCCGGCGAGCGGAAATTGTAATGGCAATAATGGACCGCAAATCCATGGCATTTCACAAAATCAGAGGAGTTCGATCTACGGCATGCGCTGTGACTTTGAAGGCGCAAATGGCCAATATGCAAAATATAAAAGAGAAGATTGTGGCAATACTGCGAGCGAGGCGACGGCGAAAATACGCACATATCTTCAAAGTGAGGCGACTGCCGGACGTTTGAGTGGATGGCCAGACCAATGGGCTAATGATCTAAGGCCAGGCGATTACTTTGTAGTCTATAATGGCAACAAAGACTTAGTAGGTTCTCATGCCGTAATCTTTGTGGGCTGGGCATCAGATGGAAATAGCGCGCAGGTGATCCAGGGCGGCGGCGCAGCATGGAAGACCAGGGGTGGTAGTATTTGCATCAAAGGTGCATGTGGAGATCGCATGAAACCGCTCTTATATATATGGACGCCTTAACTGATGATCAAATAAAGGGGTCTGTCCCCTTTTTCATTCCATCTCCTGCGGTGCAGATGTGTGTCCATAAAAAGATGACCGCGTTCCAGAACGGACGCGGTCTTTTTGTTTAGCGAAATTTTTTGACAAATTGTATAAAATACCATAAACACCTCGCATCCAAAAAAGAGACGGCCGTCTCTTTTTTGGATAGGAATATTTTGCAAAGTAAAAATAAAAAAACTGACCCGCGTCAGGACTGACCGCGGGTCTTTTTGGGATTGTGATATACTCGCTATGCTCGTGAAGCGCTTCAACTCGCAACAAATACGAGCAAGCTCGTGCTTGATTTCTCGTTTTGCACTATAATAAATTCTGCCAAGGTATTTGGGCCGGGGCGTCCGGTGACCCGAGAAGCCTTATCAACTTTCTCGAGAGGGGTTCGACTCCCCTCCGGTCCAAGCCTTGGCTTGTGGATAAATATGACTTACCATCACTTGACAAATATTTTTAAAAAAGGTACAGTTAAAATGTTGATAAGGCTTCTCAATCAAGTTACCTGATCGAACCCCGTCAAAAAGCTCCTTTGAGGAGCTTTTTGTATTAAGACATTGCGTTCAAAAAAGAGACGGCCGTCTCTTTTTTGGATATGCAAAATTTCGCAAAGTAAAAAAATTGACCGCGTTCCAGAACGGACGCGATTTTTTGTTTAGCTAAACTTTTTGACAAATTGCACAAAATACCATAAACCCCTCGCATCCAGAAAAGCGACGGCCGCATCGTTTTTGGATATGAAGAATCCTGTAAAAATAAAAATGAAACCCGCGTCAGGACTGACCGCGGGTCTTTTTGGGTTTTTGGCCGGACTTGCCCGCCGTAGCTTTAGCATAGGCGGGTGGCCGAGAAAGGACGATGGCTAGCGAGAGTTCGCTAACCGGTTGGACTAGATGACGGCGTGGGGTGCGGGGCGGCGACGCGAGTGCGGGATTGGGCAGGCGCGAGGATGCGTCCCCTCTCCTTCTGCCGCTCCTGAAGCGTCATGTAGTTGCGGAACTCCGCGAGATTCGGAAGCGGACCGATGGACTGCTCGTACCAGCCGGTGAATGCCGCCCACTCCGCGGGCTGATCCACCGCGATGGCAAGCAACTCCCGACCGGTGAGCGTCGCGGCCGCCTTCAGCGCCGCCATGGTAGCCGCGCCGGAAAGCGGCCCGGTCACGCACTGCCGAATCTTGGTCGGAACTTTGAGGAGGATCTTTCCGAGCCGCAACTTGATGCAGCTGGCGTGTCCTCCGAATTCCTGCCCTTCGCGGTCTCCAATCGCAACCTCGCCACGGCACACCTTGCAAACGTTCGTCATGGAACCCCCTACTACTTCGTCTCTGAGTTGTTGCCGAACTTCTCACTCACTACCTCTCCCTGATTATTGGATATTTGTTGCCGATGTGCCCCTCCTTTGTGGGCAATAACTGCTTTACCTGCAGGGTTGGCAACCCCGTAATCTAGCTAAAGGTACGAATTTGACACTATGATACATGAGACGAGTAAAAAAGTCAAGGATTACAGGTGTCAAGTAGTCGCAAGCTTTAGCTTGCGCTCCATGCCTGCGCCGGCTAAAGACCGGCGACTACATTCTGCATTCTTTATTCCAAATGTGCTTTGCCTTCACGCGCCAGTATTGCTTGCTTTAGTTCGGGGTATTTTGAAAGCTCCGGATCCTGCGCAAGAAGTGTTTCCGCCGCTTCCTTAGCTTCTTTGGCAATCTCCATATCGGCAAAGGAGGCTATTTTGAATTCCGGAAATCCGGATTGCGTAGTTCCATATATTTCCCCCGGACCCCGAAGCGCCAAGTCGCGCTCGGCAAGTTCAAAGCCGTTATCGCATTCCAAAAAGGCCTTTAGGCGCGCCTGCGTAGGGCTAAGCCCTGTCGCAGGGCTTAGCCCTGAATTATCCACCATAAGCAAACAATACGATTTTGCTTCTCCGCGCCCTACTCGTCCGCGAAATTGATGAAGTTGCGCCAGTCCGAAACGCTGCGCCCCTTCAATAACCATGACTGTGGCATTGGGCACATCAATACCAACTTCAATCACGGGCGTGGCCACAAGGATATCAATCTTCGGGATATGGTGAAGCTCAGCTTCCGGTGCATCGGAAGCTGAGCTTCCAGATATTCCAGCAAACTCTTCCATCACGCATTCCCTTTCTTTGGACTTCATACGGCCGTGCAAAAGTCCAATCCTCAAATCGGAAAATATGGCTGTGCGCAGATGCTCAAAAACTTCGGTTGCGGCTTTAACCCCAAGCGTGTCTGATGGGTCAATAATCGGACAAGTCCAAAATGCTTGATGCCCGGCTTGCACTTCTTTGCGCACAAAATCGTAGGCATGGGCGCGAGACCATATTGATCCCTCACCCTGCCCCCCTCCCCTAACCCCTCCCACCAAGGGAGGGGGATTTGTTTTTACTCCCTCTCCCCGGGTGGGAGAGGGTGCTCCGACCGCGGTCGGAGCGGGTGAGGGGCGATCCACCACTATGCGCGTCTCTATCTTCTGCCTCCCTTTCGGCATTTCATCCAAAATAGAAATATCCAAATCTCCATAAAATACCAGCGCTAAAGAACGAGGAATTGGCGTGGCAGTAAGGGAAAGCAGATGCGGCATCATACCGTCAGTGCGTTTTTCTCGCAATTTTGCCCGCTGGGATACCCCAAACCGATGCTGTTCATCAACAACCGCAAGCACTAAATTTTTGAATTGCGCGGTATCCTGTATCAATGCCTGGGTTCCAACAACTACATCCACCCCACCCTCCCTGATCTTCTTCATCATCTTCACTTTTCCTAATTCCTGCCTGCCCCGTACCGAGCTTGCTCTGGTGCGGGGATTCATAATTCCTGCTTCAGAACTCCGAATCGCGCCTTGCGTAAGCAAACCAACCCGCACACCACGCGACGCGAATAGTTTGCCAAATGTCATAAAATGCTGGCGCGCCAAAATCTCCGTGGGGGCCATAATGGCCACTTGTCCCCCTCCCCTAACCCCTCCCACCAAGGGAGGGGGATTTGTTTTTACTCCCTCTCCCCGGGTGGGAGAGGGTGGCCGAAGGCCAGGTGAGGGGCAAGCACCCAACACACAATTCAACGCCGCAACGGCCACTACCACGGTTTTTCCAGACCCCACATCGCCCTCAAGCAAACGATTCATCGGCCGCGCTTTGCCGATATCTCCAATAATTTCCCAAGCGGCTTTTCGCTGGGCCTCAGTTAGTTTGAAGGGCAAACTTTCCACGAATTGTTTTGTTTTATCTTCACGAAATGTAATAGATGGCGCGGGCACTTTCTTAAGTTCGCGCTTAAGGTACGCCGCAAAAAGCTGGAGCCGCAGGAGTTCATCAAATTTTAAACGCCGCCGCGCTGATTCAAGTTGTACTTCATTTATCGGAAAATGGATCTGTGCAAGTGCGTGGGGAAGCGGCGCCAATTGATAGCGTACCCGCAAATCCTCCGGGAGCGGATCTAAAATCGCGCGTGCCATAGGCAAGGCATTGCGCATCAAAAACCTGATTTGTTTTTGAGAAAGCTTTTCAGTAGACGGATATACTGGGACAATGCGCGCCACATGAGTCGCTTCATTGCGACTGACTTTTTCATAAACCGGCGAAGAAAGATACGCGCCGCTTCCATCGTCTTTGAGTTCTCCTACCAAATACACTTCATCGCCGCCTTTAAAAATTTTTGAAATCCAGGGCTGGGCAAACCAAATCGCGCGCACGCTGCCGGTTGCATCCGAGACAACTGCTGAGGTTATCAATTTCTTGCGATAGCGACTGCGCTGTGTTTCTATAAGCTCAACCTTGCCGAGTAAAACTACCCTCTCCCCTACTCGCGCATCACGCATTGAAGTAATTTTGCTCAAATCATCATACCGCGCGGGAAAATAAAAAAGAAGATCCTCAACTGTGCGGACCTCCAGATGTTTGAGTTGTGCGGCAACACCCCGAGCTATATGCGATACATCTTCCACGGGGCTTGATAAATTAAACCGAATCATGTAGAATAGAAACAATTAATGTTGACCCCGCACCAATCCTGTGCGCCCGTAGTTCAATGGACAGAATGCGAGCTTGCGGAGCTTGTGATCGAGGTTCGATTCCTCGCGGGCGCAGAGGAATGGTGCGGGGCTCGCGGGGGCAGGAGAGGCTGGATTTTTTTGTTACAATTTTAACATCCGCGCGAACCAGTCCGACATTGGCTCTTCAGTTTGCGCAGTGTCTTCTGGAAGCATCTTTAAAAGTGTCTTGCGTACCATATTGGGATCAGTATTTTCAAGCGACACTGGAAGGCGCGGTCTCAGTCCTCCAAAATCAAAATAAAGTGTCTTTACGGCCGGCGGCTCATAGACAATCCAAAACTGCACCATATCCTTCCATTGATAAAAACGCTTTCCTAAAACAATGCCTCGCTCCGTAATGGAAAATCGATACTGGCCAGTAGGCCGCAAGGTATGTGTCACAATAATAATGCCAAACATTATTATAATGAAGGCAAAAAGAAAATTGCGCGTTAAAACCGCGTAAATCAGCGTACCTAGCGCAATAACGGCCGCCGCCACATACCAAAAGGTTCCGCGCTCATGGCCGTGATGATCGCTTACTTCCCAGCTTAATAATTCCTTACCGTAGTTTATTGCGCTTTCAGGCATATATATTAGTATATCACATCTCCAAACCAAAAACCACCCCGACCGCGGCCGGGGTGGTTTGTTTTTTACAGAAATTACCTTTGTGCTCCGCCTCCGCCAGCAACGACTTCTTCCTTGGTGCAATTGTTTGATGTCAGACAACCGTCAAGATGCGCATCGGCTTTGTTCCAACAAGCATCGGAGCAAGCCTTATCGGTTTCTTTGCAATCCGTATCTGGAGGAGTCCCCGGCGGACAGGTTGCCGATACATACGGACAAGCGTTAATGCATCCCTGCAAACTAAAGGTGTTCGCGCACGCCTGAAACGCGGGGATATTGCAAGATGGCTTACAGATTTGTGAAGTTGAATTTGGATTAATTCCGGCGCATGGAGATGGCGAGGAAACGCAGGCGCGGGTTTGGGTACCGCTGGAAGAGCATGCGCCCCAACTGCCGCATGTCCATGTGCACGCGGGAGTTGGTTTAGTTGGCGGTGTCGTTGTTGCAGGCGTTGGCGTGGGTTTTGGTGTAGGCGTGGTGGTTGGGGTTGGCGTAATTGTAGGCGAGGATGGCTCAACAATCGCTGGCCCTTGACCCGCGTCAAGACCAACGCCGGGAAGCTCGCCGGTAGCCGGCTGGCTCCACGCTTCGTAGGACCTGGTCCTGTACTGGGCAAAGGACGAAGCCAGCTGAAATCCCATCGCCAGGACATCGCGGCTTGGACCATCGGTTGCCGCCATTTTCACATACACCTTCGGCTCTATCGCAGTGGTCAATGCGAAATAAAGTCCCGCTGTATCCGAATGTCTATCTGGTCTATATTGTCGCATATAGGTCGCGTGCGGATGCCCCTCAATGGAACTGCGAGTCGCCTCTGATGTGTCAACGATAAATTGTAGCGAGGTTGCGGGTGTGAAAACAGATACGTCGGTTTCCTTTTTTTCTTCTTCCGCATCGGAAGGAGTAGTCACAGTGTTTGTTGCCTTACCACCGAAGAAACTCACCACGGCGCCCCATATTTTGGCCCATATTCCTCCACCCACCCCCGGTCCGGGAACGACAACTACCGCCGCTTCACCGAGCTTGACAATAGGCACCGCGGCAAAAGCGTTGCGAAGCCCGCTCGATGCCTCTACGAGCTCCATAAAGTCGTCATATCTGTCGTCTTTCGTTTCATGATCCAAACCGGGAAGCGCGCGTTGCCATTTGTTGCCGGGCGGCAGTATGCAGGCGAGGAACGCCCTTTTTGCCTCGTTCAGACATGCCGCATTACGACTTGGGTCCGGGTCGTTACACTGGGCCTCAAGAGCACGAAGCTTTTTTGTGCATTCTATCAGTGGTCCGGCTTTTATATCGCTAGACTCAAGTTCGAGATCGATGACACTTGCATTGGCTGGCAGAATCAGAAACGACGCCCGGCGGACGAATCCAATCCAATGTTTACCGTTACGGAAAGAAAAAGGCGCCGCGCGGACTATCTTTTCCCGAAACTCCTGAAGATTTATTTCCCGGTTAAGGAACGCGCGCGCATCCCGCGCGGAAACCGTTGCTTCTTCCGATGCCGATTCGTTTTCAAACAATGTCGCGGTTATGGTTGATTCCGCAGCGGCATACCGGGCCGCCGCGCCGAGCACATAGAAAAGCGCGACCTCCTTGTTCATGCCGCCCGGCACCTCGTAGTCCACTATCGTGCGCGCGTCGGTCACATCCACGAGCGCGTTCTCTATCCCGGCCGCGGCGAGCGCGGCATAGATGGCGTCGTTTCTTTCATCAATAACCACGGCTGCTTTTTCATCAAAAAGACCGCGCAAATACGCGGCGCCAGCCACAAGCGCGGCTACAATGAGAATCGCGATGATAATCTTTTTGTTCATAATTTTATTATATCATATTATTTCTTATGAGTAAATTGAGTTTCTATTTAATAAATTTAAAAGTAGAGAAAATCAATTCTCCTATGTCACCATGAAAATCAATAATAATCGGGCTCAAAGGATAATTTAAACAATATTGAAAAAGTTCTTCCGCGATATATGGTCCCTTTTCCCCAAACACTTCAAGATGATCTATTACCTTTTTAGCTTTGTACCCCATAAATGTCGTAGTCTCTGCGTCACTGAATCTTGTACCACAATGATCTATTGTTAACCAAGTGTCTTCCATGATTACTGATTTATTTGCTCCGATAGTTTGTACGCTAAACACAGGATTGGGGTCGTACTTTTCGTATATACGTATATACTCCGCGATGTTTATCCGCTGAATATTTTCTTTTGTACGGCTCTTATTCCAAGTATCTTTTTTAGGGTCAAAATTCTTAAAAACCCTTAGGATATCTTCACGATTGACATCCAAACGCGCGTCTTCCGGATATCTAAACTCAAATCCATACTCCTCATTCCGATAAATTTTCCAGTTTGCTATTTCATTAGTCGGAGAACTTTGATCGGGTGTTGGGGTCGGATTAGCAGTTTGCGTCGCGTCTATTGATGTTTGTGAGGGGACGATAGGCGCTGGCCTATTTTTTGTGACTACAAAATAACCAACAGCTCCGATGAGCGCGGCAGATAGCAAAATTATTTTCATCGGCACATTGTTTTTCATATACAGTTACAGTACTAAACGACAGGGAAATTTTACCAACCTATATCAGCTTGAGTACAGTGGTTCTCTTTTCCACACTTTTCGTACAATTCTATTTCCCAACTTAGAACGCGGTCACAATCTTCACCAAGTTCGCAATAGACATCAGGTTGGGGGCCAACACATTTGTCCCAGCCTTCAACATCGCATATCGGGGTTGGAGCAGTTGTCGGAGTGGGTGTTGGCGAAGGCGTGGGGGCGGTAGCAGGGGTTGGCTGGGCTTTTTCTTTCTTCCCGACGCCTCCAACCGCCTCTTCCGCTATCTTTCGAAACCGTTCCGACCAGGAAACGGCCGACTCGGT
>MGDU01000021.1 GCA_001790815.1 Candidatus Uhrbacteria bacterium RIFCSPHIGHO2_02_FULL_46_47
TTATCTAATCCGTAATGGCGCATGAGCATATCGGGCGTTCCGGACTGACCAACCCATTCCTTCTCTGGAAGATGACTAATTTCCAAATCGGTAGTTCTTTCATCCTGGATATATTCGCAAATCGCTGAATAAATTCCGCCGTAAGGGGAATGTTTTTCTACAACCAATAATTTCCTGGCGGTGTGAAATACCGCGCGTAGAGTTTCTTTGTCTAAGGGTTTAATGGTAGACAAATTAATCACCCCGACATCTAGAGCATGTGTTTTGTAGAGGTCTTTGGCGGCTTCAATCGCAAACCAGGTATACGGAGAACCAGCCACAATAATGTTGGCGTCCTTACTAAGATTTGCTAACCAGCCCGTCTCGGTGCGATCCTGCCACTTTTCCGTCCGCGGATCCCAGGTTTTATTTATCCCGATTTTACATCGTACATTTTCCTCAAAAACAAGCGGCATTTCCTCTCTGGCTACAAAAAGGAATTTATAACCCGGGGTTAACAGGGCCTCACGGGTCAGCGCTTTTGCTTCATTATAATCCGCGGGCGCCAGAACAATGGAGTTGTAGAAACTCCGCGCAATAGCGTAATGATTGTAAGGAGTGGCGGACATACCATCCTGCAATAATCCGTCCTGCGTCCCAACAATAAGCATATTCTTGCCAAACGGGGCGATATTTTGAAAAATCTGATCAACTGTCCTTAATAGGACAAAATTGGTAAAAGTCATAATAATCGGCGTCTTGCCGGAAAACGCCAGACCCGCGACCGCATCCATGGCATGCGGTTCCTGCACTCCAAAGTTGTAAACCCGCTCCGGAAAGGCCTCTCTTATTTTGGACGCCCTGGTGGAGATAGCCAACTCCGGAGCGATAACCACCAATCGATCATCCCCTTCTCTCATCAGCTCCAGGATCGCTTCTGCCGGCGCGGCGCGCGGCGCCTTTTCCCGTGGGAAAAGCTTCAAGGATTCTTCCCGCGCGCGTTTTTCCCGTTCCCTGAAGATCTCGTCTTTTTCCTCGTCGCCAATTCCGAGTTCCCGACAGGCCTCCATAAACTGCTCCTTATCGGGAGGGGCGCCATGAAAATGATTATTATTCTCCATTAAAGAAATGCCTTTCCCCTTTATGGTCCGGGCAACAATGATCGTTGGTCGTTTTTGTGAGATCATCTTCAGATGTACTCCAGACGGAATTAAACGGCGATCTAGTGATGGCTCATCCCGATGGAACTTTGCCCACCACAGGGAAAAAAGCAACGCCTCCACATCATGACCGTCATCAACAGTAATAACATTCCAACCGCAACTTGACCAGCAATCCACCAAATTACCGACATCCAAAGTTTTGCTGGTTTCGCAATCGTTGCCAAATCCATTATCGTCGCAAAGAACTGTCAGATGAGAAAGCTCATGAAAGGCAATTTGTTTCGTCGCTTCCCAAATTTGCCCCCCCTGCATTTCAGTATCTGATAAAATGCAAAAAACTGGTAACGGATTTTCCGGATTATCCAATCTCTTGGCAATCGCAGTCCCGGAGGCCAAGGAAAGACCGTGGGTCAAAGAACCAGAGGGATAAAACCCTGGAATACCAGGGGTTTCGTTTGTCGGGGGTTTAACATGCCCCTGAAATGGACTGCCCAGCATTCGGTACTTATCCAGCTCTTCCCGCGGCTGACGACCTTGCTCAACAAGCCAGGCGTACAAACAGGCCGCCGCGTGCCCTTTAGAAATAACTACAGGAGGCAAGCCCATCTCGGGATAATATGTCGCATGGTGTTCGAAAATTGAAACTAAAAGCTCCACCATTGAAAGCGCGCCGCCGGCATGTCCAGAATTGGCCACAAAAACCTGCCGCAAAATATTCTTTCTCATGCTTTTAGCCAACAGTTTCAATTTTTCTAACTTATCACCGTTCATTTTAAATTGTTCCATATTCTGATGACCAGTTATGTTCCTATTCATTTTATTAAAGCGTAAACTCGGCTAATAGCGGAAAATGATCGGAAAGCTGATTGGTTTCCTCGGTTCGCAGTATTCGCGCACTTTTTAAACTGCTACGGAGAGGATCGGTAATAAACAGATAATCAAGCCGCAGTTTTGTAAAATGATTCTGGTCTTTACAATACGCGGTCGGAACGGAATACTCAAGGGCTTTAGCGGGCTCGTGGACGGCATCAAAAAAACCGGCATCCATTATTGTTTGAATAACTTCCTTGCGGAGTTTTTTCCCCCCAAACTTATCCATCCCGGCTTTCCGCATATCCTCCAGGAGCTGGCCGTCATTATAGCGATCCAATGGCGAAAGAGAATTAAAGTCGCCCATAAAAATAGTCGGCTCTTCCCTCTTTACATATTTGGAAATGACGCCGACTTCTTTAAGTCGGATATCCTCACTAAGGTGTGATAAGTGCGCCACAATCACTGCAAGCGCTATGTTATCAAAAACAATCGTTACTTTCACTTTGGCCATCCCCAGGCCTTCGCTTATATCCGCCGTCTGGTTAAAGGGATGTTTTGAAAATATCCCGACATGGAAATTATTCGCCGATTTGTAGAATGCCTGAACGGGAAAATTCGTCTGTTTTACAAACATTTTCAATTTTGCAAAATCATCCTTATCCCAATCATAAAGCTCGGAGAGCCCCAGCACCTCGGGATTCTCGCGGTTGATAAAGCTGACAATCCTCTTAAATCGTTCGGGTTCTTGGCAACCTTCAAAAATATTGAGGAACATTATTTTCATAGTCGTCTAGGATTTGATATTCAACCAGTTTGCAAATTCCTTAAACGATAAACAATTTTTATTTGGGGCTTTTACTCGCTGAATAATTTTATCTACTTCTCCGCAATCAAATTTATCTTCAAATAAACTCCGCATTGGAGGGAAAGCAAATAATTCTTCGTATTTAAATTTTCGCTCCGGATTTTCCTTGGAAGCTTTGGCCGGATGGAGCGATCCCCAGTTTCCATAAGCGACGGGGATGAGGTTGGCTCGCAGTCCAAGTTCCTTCATGGCGTAACCCAGCATCAAAAGAAAGCGGGGCAGATGATAAAGCGGCTCTACCACAAAGACCTCTTCGGGAGAAAGCGCCTTCAACACATGCGACAATATCAAACCCTGATGTCCCGTATGCAGAGAAAGCGAATCAATCAGTACGCGCCGCTTGATGTCATCATCCTTCCAGCCCATAGATAGCAACTCTTGTTCTAATCCTTTGTAAAGATCAATTGCTCCAATGTCATCAATGACTCCCTCTCGTCCATAAACACCCCCGCTAATAAGAAGAGTAGCGTTGTCGTACCGCGAAAGCAATTTTTTTACATTTTCCAAACCTAGTAACCCGTCGGTTTCTCCCCAAATAATTACTTGACTCCACTGTCGGTCTTGCTTTGGCGGAAACGGTTTCTCCTTCATGATCCACTCTACAAGATCGACTAAATCTTTCCAGGTATCATTGATAGACTCGAGTCCGGGTTCAAGGCGTTTTTCGTTTTCTGCTATAAGCGGGGTGATCATGATATTTCTTGAGTTGCTGAAAAATTAATTTAGCATGTTCTGTTATCTCTTTCAAATCCCCTTCTCCACATACAAATTGAGCCATTCTGAAAAATACACCAGACGGTTCTCATTTCTATGATACTCGCGTTCGGGATATTCTCGATGCCGTTTTGGTTTATGCCAATATAAATCAAGAGACGCCTGATCAACAACAACAATGTGTTGAGCATAGGTCTCCCATGAATCCTCGAGAGTCCCTTTTAGCGTCCGTCCAATCCGCTTGAGAAATTCGGAAAAAAGATAATGTTCTGGGATGAATATTTTATCTCTTGGCTGATCTCTGACCAATGCAACATCGAAATACAATAACATATCTTCGATAGCGCCAGACATAAACGTATCCGAGGCATGATAGAGTTTATACTTAAATGTCGCAAAGCACAGATTAACGATACGCTGTTTTTGAAGAGGGTAATGATGATTAAGCGGAAAAGTTTTTATTAAGTTCAGAAGGAACTTCCGACTATTGGGATTGTAAACTCTTTGATCCGTGCGATTCTTTATCACATAATCAACTCCGCTGTCCTTTGCGCGCTGGATGCCAGCGGCCGTGGAAATAATTTGAAAATTTACATTAGACGGCCCGGGGTAAGTCGGTTTTTTATTCAAAAGAACTTCGGCGCCTTCTTTTCGTAATCGATCAAGATATTCCGCGTCTTCATCATCCCAGGTTGAAACAATAACCGGCGTGTTTGGAAATATTATCCGATAAAACTTTAGGGTTTCTAGGGTAAAATCCGCCTCTTTCACAATCGGTCCCTGCAAAACTACCGCGAGGTGTGCATTATCAGTAGACGCATCGCGTACTAACGCGTAATCCTTCGCATACATCGGACGACGATGCAAGGTCGTTAATTGACCTCGCATTCTCTCAATAATCCGCCATAAAAAAAATAATTTTTCCTTCACCCTAATCAATACGAAAGTCCTTTTCATACTGAATTAAATTTTTTAAGAAATATTTCCAGGTCTTCTGGCGTACCAAGGCTCCACATTTTATTTATCGGGAACATGCGGATCTTTTTATTCTCCTGAATAAGTTCATTGAACACCGGGCAAATGTAAAACTCGTTATTGACACGGAGATTTTTTTGGACCATTGTCTTTGCGGCCTTGACAAAATCCAGACCTTGTTTGTAATAATAGATCCCCGCTGTTGCATCATCGCTAATCGGACATTTCTCGGCAACTTCCTCAACAAATCCATTTTTACCTCGTCGCGCAAAACTCCAGCGGGGATGAGTGGATTTAAAAGTTACGATACCGCCATCGCATTCCTCATGTGCCATGGCGTAAAAAAACGCATTGCTATCCCATTCGATGACTTGGTCTGCATTCGCAATCACGAGTGGCCGATCATTATTGATATACTGCTCGGCTAGAAGCGCCGTACACGCCGCCCCTTCCGTAATCCCCTCCGTCTGTATAACTCTACATCCCGGCGCAATAAGATTCAACAAGTACCCCATCTGATACTTTTCAAAATGTTCCTTTCTTACAATGAACACAAAATTGCCTTCCGTATTTAAGTTTTCCACGACCCATTGAATCATCGGCTTACCCCCAATTTCAATCAAGGGTTTAGGGAAAGTGTATCCGCGTTCCTGAAATCGTTTTGCCGCGCCGGCCATTGGTATTAGAATTGTGGCATCGCGCCCTTGCCACTTTGGCATAAACTTACGCGTTTCCGCATGATGTTCGGCCTCTGCTATTGCTTCCTTAATACGCTCATACACTACCTCTTCTACGCCCTTTACAGCGCAAAGATAGGCGCCCGCGTCTATAGCCGCCTGACGGCCATAATGCGAATCTTCTACTACCAGACATTCCTTCGGTAGCGCTCCCGCCCTGATCATGGCCGTTAAAAATACTTCCGGATGAGGCTTGGGACGGCCGACATCTTGATTGGAAAGATAAAAATCCACATATTCCAACAATCCTCGGCGTAAAAGCATCATCTTGGTGGATTCTCTAATGGCATTGGAACAGACAATAATCGCGTATCCTTCCTCGCGCAGGCGCTTAAGCACCGAGCGCATCCGCTCATCCGCGTCCATTTTATTAATAATCTCCCAGGTCTGTTTTTGTTTTTCCTTCCAGATGGAATCATGAAGTTCGCTTGGAAGTCCTTTCTGCTCGGTAAGCATCTGGAGTTTCTTTGAGGTGGGCAAGGCGTCGTAGGTTGAAAGGTGCTCCTCGCGAGTAATTGCATACCCAAACTTTGCCAGGGCATTATTCATGGCCTCATAGTGTAACTCCCGCGCCTCCACCAACACCCCGTCAAGATCAAAAATGATATACTTAATCATAGCTTTCCTGTGATTATTGGAATTTCTATAATACCAAATCTCCATACGGCCAGTCAAGTCAGGCCGTGCAGGGTGGCTGTATTTAACACTACTAGAACATATCTGACGCGGAAGCTCTTTTCTTTTTTAAAAACTTAACCTATACTGTGTATACTTATGTTACTAATCCCATCCCGTATCAAAATCAAAGGAATCTTGATTGACCTAGACGACACACTCTATCCTTATCCGCTTTGCAATGAGGCCGGGATTCAGGCAACCGTAAGTTATCTTGCCAGCAAGCTTAAAAAACCGTCAGAACAGGTCCGGCAAGCATTCTTGGATGGCCGCGCGGCGACAAAGGAACTCCTCAAAACTGCGGCCGGGGAACTTGCGGCTTCACATCATCGTCTGCTTTATCTTCAAAAAGCAATTGAAGGGATGTCGGGCAGGACCAATCCGGAATTTACCCTTGTTGCCGAGCAAGTTTTCTGGGAGGCGTATCTTGCCCGCATGGTACTTTTTCCGGGAGCACTGGAGTTTCTTGAACGCGCCAAGGCGCAGGAAAAAATGATCGCCATCATAACGGATATGACGGCCCAAATGCAACTTAAAAAAGTGGTTCAGCTGGGCATTGCACACCTTGTAGATTTTCTGATAACTTCCGAGGAAGCCGGGCGTGATAAACCGGATCCTGCGGCGCTTCATCTCGCGCTCAAAAAAACCCGCCTGTCTCCCCACGAGGTAGTTATGGTCGGCGAAGATGAGGCGCATGATATTGCCGCGGCGCACGCGGCGGGTATTACAGCAATTGCCATCCACAAAAATCCCACTGACGCATCAGTTCCTTTTGCTAAAAATTTTCAAGAACTTATTAAGATTCTGGATGTATGATTATTGTCCGCCATCGCATCAACACTATCAAAGAATTAAACAAGGTGCCGGAACAATATGGCGTAGAAATTGATGTGCGCGGCTACGCCGACAAACTGATACTCAACCATGAACCTCTCCGCTTAGGAGATGAATTGGAAGAATATCTAAAGCACTTCCATCACCGCTTTATTATGTTTAATATAAAAGAAGCTGGCGTAGAGGAAAAAACGATCGCGTTGGCAGAAAAATATAATGTGCAAGATTACCTGCTGATGGATGTTGAATTTGACTTTATTTACAAAGCCTCGCGCCAAGGATTTCGTAAAATGGCAATCCGCTATTCCGAGGAAGAATGCCTTGATACGGTACTAAAGTACAAAGAAAAAATAGATTGGGTCTGGATGAATACTTTTACAAAACTTCCCCTTGATGAAGGGACGGTTGAACAACTTCAAGGATTTCAAGTAGGGCTGGTGTGTCCAGAGCGCTGGGGCAGACCGCACGATATTCCGGTGTACATTGAGCGCATGAAGCGGCTCAACTTTCGCCCGGATCTGGTCATGACTGCCGCGCCGTATGTTGAGCTTTACGAAAAAAGCGGGCTATGATAATTGCTACCTATACTTTATCGCGTACTCACTCTTTGCAAAAACATCCAAATCTTCGGGCGTGCCTAGCGTAAGCCATACTTCTGCGGGGACGGTTTTTACGCGCTTCCCTGCTGCAAGGAGTTCATTATATGCCGGACACATATAAAACTCTTGATTCGAACCATGTCTAAGATTTTTTTTAATCATTTGTTCGGCCGCCCAGACAAAATCCCGGCCTTGCGTAAAATAATAAATCCCGACGGAAGCGTGAGTAGAGATCAGCTCCTTCTCCGCGGTACGAATTACCTGGCCGCGTTCATCCGTCTGTGAATACGAAAAAGCCGGGTTAGTAGATTCAATGGTAGGAATGAGTCCGGCGATCTCCCCTTTGAGCGCTTGCTCGCGCGCTTGTTTAAATTTCTCGCACAAAATAAAATGGTCGCAATCCATAAACAAAACATCTTCCTCCGTATCAATTAACGGTTTGGTTAAAAGCGCGGTACAAGCTGCGCCTTCAGTTACCTCGGGGGTAAAACATACTGCAATTTCCGAACCAATTATTTCCCGGAGTTTTTTACTAATCTGATTTTGATCTTCTTGCTCTTGCAAACAGACAAAGATGCAATCTTTGGGGTCAAAATAAACCATTCTTTGAATAGTTTCAATCGCCCAGGCCACCATGGGTTTTCCCGCCACCTCAATAAGCGGCTTGGGTAGCGCAAATTCCGGACGCAGATGCGCGACTTTCTGAAACCGACTCCCCCGACCAGCTATTGGAAACACTACCTTCATACCATGTTTACTTAATCACGGTGACTCCCCCGTCCATATTAACTTCATAGATTCTGTCGGCATGCTGTTTCACAGAATCACGGTGCGACACCACGATTATGGTTTTCTTGCGTTTCAAAGAAAACAATAAATCATGAATAAAAATCTCGGTGGCGGTATCCAAATTGCTGGTTGGTTCATCAAGAATTAAGAGTTCCGGATCGCGGTAAAGCATCCGCGCCATCAGCAGGCGCTGGCGCTGGCCTGCGGAAAGATTGCCTCCGCGCGCGGAAATTTCAGCATTGATTCCACCGGAGTATTCTTTCACGTGCTCAAGAAGTCCAACATCATTGAGTAATCGTTCAACTTTTACAAGATCAGGGTTATCCTCAAGAAATGCCACATTCTCAATCCAAGTGCCGGACACCACTACGCTCTCCGGCCTCAAAAGGGCTAAATTTTTCCTCCACTGCCGCCAATCCAACTCATCATAACCCACCTGTCCCAACCGCACCAATCCCTTGTGCGGGTTGCAGAATCCGCAGATTACGTCCAGGATGGTACTTTTACCCGTACCGCTTTTGCCGACGATACATACTAGCTCGCCGAGCTTTACCTCAAAATTCACATCCTGAAGCAAATTTTTTGAATCATTGTAGCGCAATTCCACGCCCTTAAATACCACACTGGCGTCTTTGGGTAAAAATCCCGGTCGCGGAGCAGGTATCAATTGCTCCCATCTCATGATATCCAGTTTGATGTCCGCCGGGCTTTTCACTACAATTTCGCTAAATTTACTGATCGTGGTATTGATTTTGGGAGCGGCGCGGTAAAATGCATAAAGTATCAAGAGAATAGTCGCATTGGGTATGTTAAAAATAGTTTTCCAGATAAACACGGTTGACAAACTAATTAAAAACAACAACGGCTGATAGGATTGATGCATTACGGCATCGACCTGGGCATTGCGAGTTAGGGATTTGAAGGCCTTTAAAACCAACTGTTCCGCGCGATCTAAAAAAATCTTTTTTTTACCGAGAAGCAGTCCCCGCAGATCCGAGAAAAATTCCGAGATGTGCTGGGCAACTTCCAGATTTTTTTGCTTGGCGATCTTGGTATAGCGCACGCGCATCCTTAACGTGACCGATTGCATTAAAAGCATGATGACCGCCAGAGGTACCAACAAAAAAATCGCGTAGTAGGAAATGAATAGCACGATCATTATGTAAAATAAGCACAATATACTATCGCTCAATAAATTTGCGACGGCGTGACGAATACTGGTTGAATACGACAGATTACGCACAATCATGGTTTCGGCCTCGCCAGGATTGAGTTTTGCGCTTTGTTTAAATTCAACCGCTAAAATATTGCCCAAAAAATCGCGAGTTAATTTTTTTGACCACTTAACCATGTCATTTAGAAAAATCGTTTCGTTTAAAATACCCATCAGCAGCTGCACTACCACCAATACCAAATAGGTCCCAATAATAACTGTCGGGCTGACGCCCTGAACTAACTTAATTACCGGCGCGGGAAGGCCGGAAATTTCCTCCCCCAACAATATCCCTACCGCGGGTACGAGCGACGAGATCCCAACAAGTTCCAATATTCCAATTATCACCGCCACAATCACCACCCGCGTATAAGTACGCGGATGTTCTTTAAAGTACGAATAAACGAGTAGCAACCCGGTTTTCATGATAAGTGCGTTTTTTACGTTTTATCGGTATATTTTTTATGAATCTCGAAATTCACTCGGCCAAGCGCGCTTTTTAATAGGCCCCCGATACCTTGAGCCAAGCGTAGAAGAGGCGCTTCTTTAAGAAATGGGAAACCGTCCACACTACGACCGGCGGAGCGGTTCTGCGAATGTGTTTTTACATATTCGGTAAGCAAGCGGGTCTTATCCGGACCGTTTTTGCGGAGCAAAACCGCGCGTAGATAATGCAGGCGCGGATCACGCCCGGGATCGCAGGATAGAAACCCGCGCATCGTATCAACAAGATAGGGCGTCGGGGCAAATCCGCGCGGACGCGTACGCCCGTAGAGATCGCGCAACTTACTACCGTCATCATATACATGCACGGCCCCGTAAGGCATAATCGCTTCCAAAAATGCAATGAGCTCCGCCTGCACACCGCCTGCATCGGTAAAGTGGGAGTAATACGACACCCTCCCAATCCGCTCCGGAGCGCCAAGTTCAATACACCGCTTTAAATTAATAACAATAAAATCCGCGTCAATATAAGGCGCTTTTGGACTGAACAATCCGGCTTTGGCATATATTTTTCCGACGCGAACTGAAATTGCCGCCTGCTGTACTCCTTCGCTTTGAATTAAATTTTTTAACGCTTGCGGACTAATTGCCCAAGCGCTGCGATAAGATAATAGACAAAAATCCATCCGGCACTCCCTAGCGAAATTAAATATCGCAGTAAAAGTTTCGGCCATGCCGGAAACTTTGAGCTGGAGAGCATCTACTAAATCAAAATATTCTCTAAATGATTGTCCAGTGTGCACAGCTCTAGCCAACTGATATTCCCCATCGCTAATATTATTCCAAATCATCCCGACATTCATATCAACGTTTTAATAAGGCCTCGGTAATGTATAGATCAAGTTCACTATCAATATCGATTGATCTTTCGGTCGGCATAATATAGCCGTAGGAATTCTCCGCGTACAAAGTCTTGTGCTTTAGGAGATACTCCCACTCCGCTAGGTAAATCGCTCCGTTTAAACGAAAAAACTGCTCGAGGGCTTGCCGCGGCATATTGACATTCTCCTTAATAAAACCCTGCAGAGACAGATCTGGCGGCAAAGTATTCGCCCAAAGCGGAGAGTGTTCAACCTTGCAGACCGAAACGACTGATTGTGCCTGCTTATCCTCCATGAACGCTAGCGCCCCGCGAATATCTTCCGCGGTACGTAGTGGCGAGGTCGGCTGTAAACACATCAGCAGATCGTATTGCTTATCATGCGCGGCGAACCAATCCATCGTGTATAAAATTACTTCCATCCCCTTTACCATGTCCGATGCCAACTCGGCCGGCTCCATAAACGGAACTTCAGCCCCGTATTTTTTAGCAACCTCGGCAATCTCTTGATTGTCAGTTACTACTGCGACACAATCAAAAACTCCGCTTCGAAGCGCGGCCTCTATTGTCCAGCCGATAAGCGGCTTACCCGCAAGCATTCGCACGTTTTTCCGCGGCACTCCTTTGCTCCCTCCTCGAGCCGGAATTACGCCTAAAATACTATGCTGATTATACATAGCCGTTATTCTCCAAAGTTTTCGTTGATCGTTTGTAGGCATCCCATTGCCCTAAATCAAGCCAATCCCGGCCATATACCGGATACACACTGACATCTTCTTTAGCCGCAACCGCGTTGATTAATTCATTCATATCCATAAAAGTCCCGGGGGTAAGATATGTAAATATCCTCGGCTCCATTACATACATACCCGTATTGATAATCACGTCATGGGAAGGTTTTTCATGAATCTTATCCAGCTTGCCGTTGGCAAGCGTTAATACCCCAAACGGAATATCAATCTCATTATGACAACCGACGGCGGTAAGCGCCGCGCCGCGTTCCTTGTGCCACTTCAAAACTTCGGCATAATCAACATCGAGAATTGTATCACAATTAACCACAAAAAATGTATCCGTAAGGCGGTGACGCAGTAAAGAAAGACTGCCCGCGGTACCTAAATAATCTTCTTCTTCAACCCAGTCAATTTTATAATCAGAAGGAAATTGTTTTTCTTTCAAAAATAATTTAACGTATTCTTTTTTATAATTTAGCGTAAAAAGAAATTTGTGAAAACCATACTTATAAAAACGGCTCATTATAAACTCTATCGCGGGCTTATCGCCCACCGGGATGAGCGGCTTTGGAAATATCTTAGTAAATACATCGAGTCGCGTACCCTTGCCGCCAGCCATAATTACTATCTCGTGTTCTTGAATTTCATGCACTTTCTTAGTATCCGCCGAAGCGATAATATCCGTCCATTGAATAATATCACGTACTTTCCCCTGCTGATCAATCAAAGGAACTAGCGGGATATTGCGCTCCAACATCAACTCTCTCGCTTGTTCTTTTGCCGTCGAATCCTTAAAATCAAACGCAATATATTCGCAAAACATAATCTTCTCTACGGATTCATTAAATCCGTATCCCGCGAGCAACCCGCGGCGTATATCTCCATCAGAAATGATCCCCATCAGCCGCTCGCCTCCATCAACTATAAAAAGCATTTTACGGCCTGTATCATTGAGATGTTTAATAACATCTTTTATTGTAACAGTAGAGGGTATACAAATCGCCCGTATCTGATCTTGTGTCATACAATTTCTTTTATCATCATAAATGCCTCGGCGTGATTTACTCCCGCAATCGCGCCGCGCAGTGTCGCAAGCGCTCTGATATTTTCTTCACTCCTTGGAAACGGCGGATTGCCCAGTTCGCCTTTATATAGTCGCATAATTTTTATCTTCTCTTCTAAATAAGAAGATATGTCAGAAAAACTGTTTGGTACGAATGTGTCGGATTGGTATGGCGCGGTAAACTCGGTTTCGGAAAGGACCTCATAGGAAAGTACGCGCTTAATGCCTGGCGCGCGAAATGTTTTGATCGCGCCAAACACCGCGGCAAAAGTAATCCGATGATCGGAATGAGCATCCGACCTATTGGGAAGATATACCGTTTCGGGTTTTACCTCCGCGACTACTCGCGCAACCTCGGCTATGATATTCCGCAACGGAATCGTATCAAGGGTAGTAGTTGCGAAGTCGAGCATAAAGGTTTTTTCAAATTTATAGGACTTGGCTATGGATTCAATCTCCTCCTTGCGCGCGCGTATACGATCCTCGCTATATCCAACCTCCTGTGTCATCTTGGTTATAATCAACCAGTACACTTGATTGCCAACCGCCGTGTGTTTTAGAAGAGTTCCTCCGCAACCCAGCGTCTCATCATCAGGGTGGGGAGATACTACGAGTATGCTAGCCATATAAACGATTAGCTCCCCCCTCTTAAGGTAAGAGGGGGCAGGGGGAGTTATGAGATACCGGCAAGATTCTTTTTAACTAGCCATTGCTTATCGCTTAGATCTACTGATCGTAGCACATCTCTAATTTTTTCCGAAGTCCGGCCATCGCCGTAAGGATTTTTAAGATTGGCCACCATTTTCCGATACTCATCATTTCCGCAGGATTTGTTGACCGCCTGTATTATTGCGGCGTGTTCATCCGGCACAAACTCAACATTTCCTGCATTCAATCGCCCTTGTTGTCTATTACCAATATTGATAACCGGAAGTTTATAGAACGGCGCCTCAAGAATACCCATACTGGAATTACCCGCCAGCGCTCGAGCGTGTCGCATAAGATTTACGAAGACCTCTCGCTCAAGGTTTTTATAAAACTTTATGAATGGCTTATCTTTGTAGGCTTGAATCGCCTCTATAATATCGCACGCACCCGGATCAGTGTTTGGATGGATGGCAATTACTTTATATCCTGATTCCTTGCAAAATTGTTCAAGCGCTTGGAGGGTGATATGCATTTGATGTCCGGCATCTTTCCATTCCGAAGATAACGGATTTCTAATCAACACTATATATTTACCGTCATTGATATCGACTCCCAATATACCACTCATCTCGATTAAACTACGCTGGGGAGTCGTGCGAATAGTATCCAGTGCCGGATCACCAACATTGAAAATCCGAAATTCCTCTTCGCCAACCCGTTGCAGATTCTTTGCGTACGCGTCTGCCAGAGTAAAATGAATATGCGCTAGTTTTGAAACTGCGAATCGTATAGGGTCGTCGGCGTTTCCATATACCGGATCTCCTCCGCCAAGGTGTGCAACTGCTACATCCATATAATTTCCAACCAACGCGGCAGCGATACTCTCTTCTCTATCTCCGACTACAAAAATAACATCCGGGTTTTCCCTCTCAACCGTCTGCGCAAGCGCATGTGTCAACATTCCAACCCCTTTGACGCGCTGGGTCGTCCGATTAGTCATTAAAAGACTATCGAGCTTATCAACAACGTGAAACCCGTCCGCTTCAATCTCCCGCAGAGTAAGTCCATGCCAGTCGGACAAATGCGCTCCCGAAACAACGACGCGAACGTCAAACTGCTTATCTTGACGCAGTAAATCAATGACCGGATATAAAATATAGTATTCGCTTCTGATACCAGTTAACGCTAGAATTTTTTTTATTGACATAAATCATCTAATTCACTTTCATTTAATTTGGATTGGTCGGAAACGTCGCCGGGTATCTCCTGAACGCGCTCGACGCCCCCTTTTACAAGTTCTTCTCTTTGAATATTTCCCTCCATTAAAATCTCCAAACTCTTACTGCCACAATTGAATAAAAGATCGACAATGCTTAACTTCGAGATGAATTCTCCCCACTGTTGAGGATACTTTGGATAATGATAATCTTGGAAATACGGCTGGACGCCGGCGCCTCTGAAATCGTCCATCTTGGCGTACCGCTTGCCAAAAGCTCCAAAAATATAAGAGATAGCTCCTAGTTTTTTACACATATCGAGCACCAGATCAGATCCCTTGCCCTCAAATTTCATCTCCGAGGCCTTGCAATACCTAACCTTGATGCCAAGCTCTTTTAAAAACCATGAAAGCATATAATCAGTAAGTTCGGAAAAATATTTCCAGTCGCGCTCATACGTATCTTTAAAAAAATCCGCGTAGCTGTCCCAGAATGGAGCATGCTTATAACTAACCATGAGCGATTTAAAATGTTTTGATCTCCAATCAATTGAATTGTTAATCTCCATCTGCCCGATCTGTTTTTCTCTATAGCCGTGGGTCAAGAGCGGAACAGTGAGAAATTGTTCTCCTTGCGAAGTTTTGATAGTGTTCCGATTAAACCCCCTTCTCCGGTACTGGGCGATATCAAAAGAACAAAACGCATCGCTCAAAGCAATCTTGTGAAAAAACGCAAGCCAAGGAAGATAAGTTGGCTGATGGGCAGTAAGAATCATAGCACTGAATTCTTGAACTGCGCGGCTATAAAGTAGGCCGCGTCTTTACTAATCCCGAGATGAATCGGCAAACAGATATGTCTCCCTACGCGACTCTCCGCGTTCGGATACGGACCTTCTTTTGTGTCATACAGCTTCTGAAATGCCGGCTGAAGATGAACCAGTGGCTGATACGGCCAGTCAATAGCAATATCTTTTTCTCTCATTCTCTCCCGCACCTTATCACGATTAAGGCCCGGCTGCAAGAATACAATAAACCGCCAGTAAGCATGCCGAACTGTACCTGGAAACTGCGGAAATGCAATCCGGCCTTCTTTTTCAAGCGAACGCAATTCTTCTTGATATATCCGGGCAATCATGTTGCGATGCGCCACAAACTCATCCAGCCGTTTAAGCTGAAAGCGTCCTAAAATTCCTTGGAATTCCGTCATGCGCCGATTGCCGCCTATTTCCGAATACTGCTCTTGAGGCGCATCCACATCAATTCCTAGGTGAATTAAGCTACGGCACAGTTTCGCGACTGTCTCATTATTGGTCGTAATCATTCCGCCATCACCAGTGGTCATTACTTTCGTAGAAAAAAAAGAAAAACATCCGGCATCTCCAATCGCGCCGGCGCGCACTCCTTTAATTTCCGCTCCGGAGGCATGCGCCGCGTCTTCAATCAGCAGTATATTACGCTCTTTAAGATAATCGCGGATCGCAAAAATTTCTGGGTGAATCAAGCCGGCAAAATGCACAACAACGACAGCTTTGGTCGCCGGAGAAATCTTGCGCTTCAGATCCTCAAACGAAAGCAGGAAATTATCATCCGTGTCACAAAACACCGGCCATGCCCCAACGGCAACCGCGCTTGAGGCGCTTGAAAAAAAGGTCTGTACCGGGACAATTACCTCATCACCTTTGCCAACACCAAACGCCTTAAACACTACTTCCAGCGCGGAGGTGCACGAATTTGCCGCGACCGCGTATGGTACTCCCGTATATGCCGCAAACTCGCGTTCGAATTCCTTGACCTGCGGCCCTTTAGTAAGCATTCCTTCGCCGGCAAGAATCTTCCCGAACTTTTTCAAAATTTGTTCAATATCCTCTTGGGGGAAAAATGGTAAGGCGGTAGTGTATTTCATACATCGCGGAGTATATCTTTAATATATTGTCGTATTCCTTCTTCTATCCTCATTGGCGCAAATGCTAATCGGTTTTTTGCCTTTTCAGTATTAATACGCACATCCCATGGGGGTGAAGATGGTTTATCAATCGGCACGATCGGAGAGGATGAACCCAAAGCATCTTTTACATGTTGCGCAATCTTGGCCATCGGCAAAGAATTCGCGCTTCCGGCCAAAAACATTTCAAACTGCGCTAACTTATCTTTATTCTCTGCTACCTTACATAGTGCCTTAATTGCGTCACCAACATATAGAGCATTGCGGGCGGTCTGGCCATTGCCATATACCTCAATTGGCGTGTTGGCTCGGGCTAGTTGGACATAGGTGTAGATCATGCCTCCTAGATGATTGCGGCCGTAAAGCGATGGAAAACGCACTACTATTGCTTGCACATTCGTTCGTTGCAGTTCAATCTCAATCAGCCGTTCGGCAATATACTTGGTAAGACTGTAATAATTGTTGGGGGTGGGAGGCACATCTTCGCAAAGCTCCTTGTCCAGTGCGCCCCATACCGCGATTGTTGAGGCATAGATAAGCTGACTGGCGGACTGCTTGGCCAGCGCAATCACATTGCGCGTAGTTATAACATTGCCTTTGTAAAAATCGTCAAAGCTAATGTTGGGCGAGGAGGGCTGCTGCGCGGCAAGATGAAAAATTGTGTCAACCTTATACT
Organism: Candidatus Uhrbacteria bacterium RIFCSPHIGHO2_02_FULL_46_47; assembly: GCA_001790815.1. Lineage (GTDB taxonomy): Bacteria > Patescibacteriota > Patescibacteriia > GWA2-47-26 > GWA2-47-26 > MGDU01. Next base: position 16,960 of record MGDU01000021.1, read on the forward strand.
CTGAAAGCGCAACTTCAACATCCTGTGTTAAATCAAGTCTACGCAAAATAAACTGTGGGTCTTTTACCACTCGATCGGATAAAAATCCTTGGTCGCGCCGTCCAATGCCGATGACCCGCTTTCCCTGATCAAACAGCGCCTCCACCAGCGCACTCCCTAAAAATCCAGTTGCTCCGGTAACCAATACGGTCTCCATACTTTCTTCTATATTTTTACAATTAAACATTGTAGACCAGACATTTCAATGATTGGTTCTGGCTTATCTTTGAAAAAATCATCAAATGCTTTTCGGACTCCCGGCGCATTGATATAATCATGCGATATTATGATTCCGCCTCTGTTCATTCTGGGATAAAAAAACTGCAAACTAGCTGCTGTGGGCTCATGCAAATCTAAATCGAGATGTACAAATGAAAATGTCTTATTCTTTATCGGCTCGGCAGTGGAGGGAAAAAGACCCTTATAAAAATACACATTTTCATATTCCCCAAGATAATGTTTCACCTGTTCCAGTTGAGCGGAAAATTGTCCTTTATGAAATTGGTTTGGATTATCCATAGCATGTAACTCGGGTAAACCTTCGAAAGTATCAAATAAATAGAGAGTTTTGTTTCCTTTGGCTTCACAGATTAATTTTGCAGACCCGCCCCTATAACTGCCCACTTCTGCAATATCTCCATCTATCTTTTCTGTTCTTTTGACCGCCATAAATATCTGATAGGCCTCATTATCACCTAACAGCATTTCATTTTCCTTTTTAATCTTTCTAACTAAACGCAATACTTCTGACCTCTGCGGATCATTGTAATAAATAATCACTCCGTTCTTCAATGCGAAAGCGTAACAAGCGAGTCCTACGATAATCTTTCTTGGAAAGGCCAGCCATTTTGCTGTTGCTAACCATTTGATGATTTTTTTTGCAATTTTCTTTATCATAACTTAGTTAGACTCTAGAATCTAACGCAACACCTATGATACCGTGGCGGTATTATCGGTAACGCGTTAGATCTATGAATTATCATCGTTTAAGTGAGGGTGAGCGAGAGGAGATCAGCAGAATGCTCGCTCAAGGATGTTCGTTTGGAGATATTGCCCGTTTCCTGGGCAGGTCTGTGAGCACCGTGAGCAATGAGGTCTCGGCCGGAGGATGCAATCGGTATGTATACCGAGCAGCCACTGCTCACAGGCGTGCCCAGAGAAAAGCCAGAAAGAGAAAGCTGTGGAAACGCAAGATCCTTCTGGAACCTCGTATGCGCAGGTATGTGCAGGCGAAACTTCGCCTGCGTTGGTCGCCTGAGGAAATTGCTCGCAAGATTGCCAAGGAGTATCCTTTAGATATGACTATGCGCATATCTCCGGAAGCGATCTACTCCTACCTCTATGTCCTGCCAAGGGGTGCGCTCAAGAAAGAACTCCTGGCGTGCCTGCGACGGGAACGAAAACGACGGCATACACGGAGAAGCCATGCGCAAGAGGCCGTAGGGAGAGGCCAAATCCTCGATATGCTCTCCATTGAAGAACGACCGGCAGAGGTTGCCGACCGGATCATCCCCGGCCACTGGGAAGGCGATCTCCTGATTGGCAAGAACAGACAATCCGCGCTCGGTTCACTGGTAGAACGCACGACCCGTACCACGATTCTCGTACCTCTCAAGGACAGAACTGCGGAAACGGTACGGAAGGCGTTTGCAAAAGAGGCCAAGAAGATTCCCTTGCATATGCGGCTCTCTCTGACGTATGATCAAGGCAAAGAGATGGCAGGACACAAACTCTTCACTAAAGACACGCGGATGCAGGTGTACTTTGCTCATCCGGCGTCCCCTTGGGAGAGAGGCACGAATGAGAATACCAACGGCCTGATCCGACAGTTCTTCCCGAAAGGCACTGACTTTTCAAAGATCTCCCGTCGAGAGGTAAAGCATGTGCAACACCTGCTCAACGGCAGACCTCGAAAGGTGCTTGATTACGCAACACCCTATGAAATATTTAACGTACTATTGCGTTAGATTCTAGAGACCACCTTATTTAAATAGTTTCCTGGCGTGTATAACCAAGGCAAACCCCGCGAAGCGCCCAATGACGCGCTCAAAACTACTCAAGGACATAACATCGGCATCTCCTAAATGTACCCGGCGCCGTTTCCATATATGATAAACTCCCGGAAACAGATCAGGCCAGTGGAAAGAATGTTTACGCAAACCAATAATTTCAAACTCCTTAAACAACTGTCGCATCTGCCGCCCGGAATACACTTTCGTCATTGGATTTAATCTATCTTCCTTGGTATTCCAAGCCAGTTCAGTCGCATGCCCGAGCCAATTGCGGCCGTGCCGAAAGATTCCGCCAAAAATAATACCGCGCATCAAAAGTAAGCTGACCAGATACTGAAAAGACCACTTTGCGTAAAGCATCACAACCGCGTTCCCTCCCGGTTTAAGCACGCGCCGTATTTCGTCAATTGTCTTTTGCGTGTTGGGAGTATGATGCAATACACCGCTGGAAAATACCACATCAAAACTATTATCGGGAAACGGTAAATTCTCCGCGTCGGCCTGTACCGCGTTTCCGGCAAGACCAAGCAGATCAAATTTAGCTTTGGTAATCGCAACCGCCTCATCCGTTAAATCCGAAGCGGTTACCTGCGCTCCATCAAGCGCAAAAAGTATACTGCTTGATCCCGCGCCGCAACCGATTTCAAGGACAGCTTTACCCTTTAGCCCAATCTTTTGCATTTCCCGTACTTGCTCCCCTTCTTCCATCTCTAAAAGCATTCTTATCGCGCCGAGCTCTTGTAAAAATCGCTCACGGCTTTGTACACTTTTATCCGCCTGGCCGCGTTTTCCCCATCCCTTTCCCCAAAATTCCTTCATCTCTTGTTTTAGTGTATTCATACTGTGAAAAAATTTAGGCGGGCGAACAAAAAGTCCTAACCGCCGGGTGATCTTTTGCTTCTCTCTCCATCTTATCAAGAGCTGCATCAACCCGCGAATCTTTCAAACGATAAAAATCCCTAAGCGTCCTAAAATTGCCCCGCTTATAAAAGCGGCATTGATTCCTAAAATAATATGCGAGCGGTGCCAGCCAGAGCGGCACTTGATGAGGAATAGGAAGGGATTCTTTCCAAACCTCCTTCCGAACTTCTTTAAAATCTTCCAAATCGTGGAGCACATCATCCGTGATGACTTCATGCGCGGCTTTTTGATAAGGCCAATTATAGAGATCGCTTAAAAGCCGCGCGACTTCTTCCTTTGATTGTGGCGCGACGGACAGTTCTCCCGTATGTGCCGCGCGTATTTTCTCAAAAAGCTCGTCCTCGGTTTCCGGCAAATGAAACGAGGCGACAAATTTCTCAAATCCGCCCGCGACCTTATCAACATGGCGAAACAAATGTTCCTGATCCATGGTACCCACAATTGAAATTACCGGTATGCCTTCAATATACGCCTCCAGCCCGGTTGTTGACCAAGAAGTCATGAGCAGATCTATTCGAGATAACCACTCCGACAACGGAACGTTTAACATCACTTTCACCCGCTTGGGGTAGCGCTTTTGCAGAAACATATACTCTTTTTCATCCTCAAACGGACTTGGCCGGAAAATAACCTTTCCGGGAAAATCTTCAAGAAAACGCTTTAGATATCGCATCGAAAGCCGCAGCGTTGCCTGATCAAGCCAGCACATATCTTCAAAATGCCGGCGCGGAGGCAACCAAGGAAACGAAAAATCTTTGTGGAAATCGAAAAGGGCTCGCGCGTAATGCGGTTCGCCGTAATACGCGCTGGTGGTTTTCGCGGAAAAGGCCACGCCAAGGGTAAACTCTTTTGGATCAGTCGGAAGCGCGCGCGTACGGACATGATGGCGATAAACATCCAACCGAGGACTTCCCGCGACCGTCAGTTGATCGTCCCGAAACATGCCGGTCTCTAAAAGCGAATTGCGAACATAGTCACTCCAAACATAACACCTGCGTACCCATTCAACGGAATCAATACGTTCGTAGGCCTCTCCCTTAAAAACCGCCAACATGCTTTCCTTGGTTAGATACGCGCCTTCAGCGGGAAATACATAGATACGCGAACACTTGGAAGCCGGTTTGGCAAATGACATATTGGCACGGTTGGCCATTACGCCATGCGGTTTAAACCGCCGTAGATTCGGCACCATATCAAGAAGCGTGGACAGCCGCGCGTCCGCTCCTTTTTTCAAAAACGCGCGCTGCAACATCCGGGTGGCTATAAAATCTCGACGAGCATTATCGGCGACCAAAAGAATTCTTTTTTTCATAATCAATTCAACCTAAACATTGTAGATGTCATTTTTATAACGATTGAAATTTTCGGTTATCCGGAACCACTCAATAGTCCGGCGCAATCCTTCCTGTAAAGAAACCCCGGAGGTCCATCCGGTCAATTCCTTAATACGCCGACTATCGCATACCAGGCGCTCCACCTCGCTTCGCTCCGGCCGTTGACGCACGTCGTCTTTTGCAATCATCACCTGAACTCCCATCAGTTCAAATATCTGTTTTGCAAGATCGCCAATGGAAATCTCCGTACTTGATCCGATATTAACCTCTTTACCCACCGCGGCATCGCAACTTCCAAGCGCCACTAATCCCCGACAGGTATCCTCAACATAGTTGAAATCCCTGGTTGGAGTAAGCGAGCCGAGCTTAATCTCTTTTAACCCGGCGAGTACCTGGGTCACAATCGTGGGGATCACCGCGCGCGCCGATTGACGCGGACCATAAGTGTTAAACGGGCGGGCAATCGTAACCGGCGTTCCAAATGAACAGTGAAAAGATTCGGCCAGACGATCTGCTCCCAGCTTTGCGGCGGCATATGGCGATTGGGTCTGAAAGGGATGACTTTCATCAATGGGTACATACCGCGCCGTTCCATATACCTCGGAGGTGGACACGATTACTACGCGCGATAAATCCAACTCCCGAGCAGCCTGCAATATATTAAGCGCTCCCTTAATATTCGTATCCACATAAGCGTCCGGACTATGATATGAAAAAGGGATCGCAATAAGCGAAGCCAGATGAAAGACCGCGTCAACCCCTTTTACCGCGGTACGCACCCCGTGCGGATCCCGTATATCGCCTGCAATAACTTCTACATTCTTGAGCAACTCCTTGGGAAGAGTATCCAGCCACCCCCAAGAATTAAAGGAATTGTAAAACACGAATGCGCGCACGCGACATCCTTCCTTGAGAAGGAATTCCACGAGATGACTCCCGATAAAACCGTCAGCACCAGTTACCATGACTTTTTTTTCTTTTAATTCCATAGATGAGCAATGTTACAATGTTACTCCTCCCTAAATAAAAAAGCAAGGGGACCGTGTCTATACCGAATTTACACGATACCCCTTGATCTCGCCCTCTACATTTCAATTAGTTCATCGGCGTTAAAATCACGCCTGGCCCTTTGACCAAGCACCCAATCCCACTCCATCGCGCTTATCCCGCTACCGGGCCGTTTAGTAGTAATGTTATCTTCGCTAAATACCTCGCCTTTAACAATGTCATAAGAAGCAACGATACTTTTTCGCGCCACCGCTTTTAGCACTTCCTCCCGTGCGGTGGGGCGCTTTACCCCATCGCCCAGCGCTTTTTCAACATTGCGAATTGCGCAAACCATCGCTTTAAGTTCTGCCGGCTCCAGCGAAGCTTTATGGTCTGGGCCTTCCATATTGCGATCAAGCGTAAAGTGTTTTTCAATTACTTGCGCGCCCAAGGCGACTGCCGCAACTGAAATTTCAATGCCAAGCGTATGATCAGAATAACCCACCTTCACTCCCAGCACATCACGCATCGTTATCATCGCACGCAGATTAACGTCTTCCATGGCAGTTGGATAATCAGTGTGACAGTGAAGCACCGTGATTTTGTCTTTGGGAGTACCGGCAAATACAAGCACATCAAGCGCGGCACGCGCCTCTTCAAGCGTTGCCATCCCTGTTGACATAATAATTTCACGACCAAGCGCTCCGATTCTGCGCAAAAGCGGCAAATTGGTAATTTCGCCAGAGGCAATCTTGAATATAGTCATGCCCAGCCCAGCCAAAAAATCCACGCTTTGAAGATCAAACGGCGTGGACATGAACATGATTCCTGTCTTCGCGCAATGCGCAGCAAGCTTGCGATGTGCGTCAGGCGAAAGTTCAAGAGCGCGTAGCATCTCGGCTTGCGAGTCATTAGTCCCGGTGTTGGCCACCTGATAGGACGCTTTCTTGGCCGTACGCGTCACGAGCGTCTCCGCCCGAAACGTCTGAAACTTCACCGCATCAGCACCAGCTTCCTTAGCCACATCAACCATGCGCTTGGCAATCGCAAGCTCACCATTATGATTAACCCCGGCTTCGGCAATGATAAATGTTTTCATACTGATTTTTTAGCCGGTACGCCAACATAGGTGCCGGGCCCAAGACAATCTTTCGTAACTGCCGCGCCGGCGCCGATAATACAATGATCGCCAATGGTTTTATATTGAACCACTGACGCGCCCACGCCAATAAGTGAATACGCGCCGACTTTGACACCCCCGCTTAAAGTAACCCCCGGCGCAAGATGCGTAAAATCTCCGACCACGCAGTCGTGATCAACAGATGCTCGCGTATTAATAATTGCATAACGCCCGATGTGCGTGCCGGAATTAATCACCACTCCATCCATGACTACGGTCCCTTCTCCGATTTGCACCTCTTCATTTATAACCGCATGTGGCGAAATAATCGCTGGCATCGTGAACTCAAGCCCGCGCAATTTCTCAACCAACCGCTCACGCAAATCACCATTTCCTAGATATCCAATGCCAAGCACTGCAGAAAGTTGCGGATGGTCTTTTTTAAGACGCGGCAACACCTCATCCTTTCCAAGATAAGCCATACCCAACAGTGGGCCGCGGGTTTCACTGTCGGTATATCCAAGAATTTCAAAGGTGCCGAGTTTTTTTATCATACTGGCAACTACTTTCGCGTGCCCTCCGCCTCCAATAATTACAATCTTCTCCATAGTATTTTAAGTAAAATAGCTTTTGACCGCGGCGGACACCGCTTCTAGCTGTTCATTAGTAATATTCACACTGCAAGGAATATTAAGACAACTTTCCCACGCCGCCCTGGCACAAAGAGCGTCTCCGCCATATACCATAGATTCTTTATACATCGGTAGCGTATGAATCAAATTCCAAATCGGTCGGGCCTGAATACCTTGAGCAATCAGATAGGCAAGCAACGGCTCTTTCATATCTGCCGCAACCTGAATAGTTGAAAGCCAGTAATTGCTTTTTGCCCATGATGCTTCTTGTAAAACCTTCAGCTTCCCGGCGAATCCGTCAAAAAGTTCGCGATAGCGGTTGGCAATTTCGCGTTTGCGGGCCGCATACTCATCCAGTTTTTCCAGCTGGGCTACCCCGAACGCCGCCTGGATATTTGTAAGCCGATAATTGTAACCAATCTCGTCATGATCGTAGCGCAGGGGATCTTTTTTAGCTTGCGTGCTTAAATGGCGCACGCGCTTGGCCCATTCTTCATTATTGGTAACGATCATCCCTCCGCCGCCGGTGGTAATAATCTTGTTGCCATTGAATGAAAGGCATCCGATGTCCCCAAGCACGCCGGCCTTTTTCCCCTTATATTCCGACCCCAAACTTTCCGTCGCGTCTTCAATCACGCATACTTTATACTGGCGGCATACTTCCGTGAGCGCATCCATATCCGTAGGGTGTCCCAAGGCATTTACCGGAATTACCGCGCCGACCCGTTGGCCGGTCTTTTTATAGTAGGTCATCCCGCTACCGCGTTTTTCACATTCACTGTTTAAAAACTGCGCGATTTGATTTACATCCAGGCAGAGTGTTCCCGGGTCGCAATCAAAAAATATCGGAGATGCTCCAACATAGCGCGCAACATTGACTGGGGCGACAAAAGTCAAGGTAGGTACCAGCACGATATCGTCTTTTTTAACTCCCGCGATAATCAGCGCGAGGTGCAGGGCGGCCGTGCCATTGACTACTGCCACGGCATGCGCGACGCCGAGATACCTGGCCACCCCATCTTCAAAGCGATTCACAAAACTACCAGCCGAAGAAACCCAGCCGGTATCCAAACAATCTTTAATATAGCGCCATTCATTCCCGGCCATTACTGGTTCAGCAAGCGGAATCATAATTCTTACACTTATTAATAAGTCTTGAGATCCAGCAAATAGTGATTGGTTTCATGCAGTTTAAATCCGACTTTCTGATATAAACTATTTGCCGCAACGCGCTTGGGATTAGTTGTAAGCTCTACCATCTCCACCCCTTGTCCCTTAGCCCAGCGCAAAAGATCATGCAGAATTTTTTCGCCCAGCCCTTTCCCGCGCTGCGTTGGATCAACAATCATATCCTCAACTACGGCTTGCCGGCGGAGCATCGTTTGCCGCGGAAAAATCCAGCCCATACCAACAAGTTTCCCAGCTTCATATACTGTGCTGACATATCCATCCCGTATGGCTTTGTAGAGCGATTGTTCATTAACCGTGGCGCTGGCGTCAAGCTGTCCAACAAGTGCGCGTACATCTTTAAGGTCATATACAAACCTTTCCTTAAGGTACGCCAGTATCTTTTGATTTGAATCAAACGCAATGGTATTAAGCTCGCGCAGTGGAATCCAGGAAACTTCGGAGTTTTCATGATTCAGCGTTATATTCCCTTCAATCTCAACAAGATAGGCAAAGCTCAAAACTGGAAACTCATAAGTTTTGTACGCGGCGTTTCCGGAAAATGCCCCCAGATAGGTAAGCTTACTTTCAACATTAAGCTCTTCTTTAAGTTCCCGCTTTAGCGCTTCCTCTGGCGTCTCATTCTTTCCCACATATCCGCCGACAAAATCCCACTCCCCCTTAAACGGTTCTTCGTTGCGCTTGGCCACTAGTAATTTTCCGTCACGAATCACCACTGCGGTCGCGCTCAACTTCGGATTTTCAAATGAACATAAAAGGCAGTCGCACTTCATAGACATTTGTAAATTATATTGTTATGCGCCTTAAGCTCTTTAAGATAGTGGCTCTTTACATCCACCAGTACTCCGCGGGCATTGCCGCTGTAATGATTAACCAGATCATTGAGCGGCATGTCTTTAAATTGTCGATGGAGCGTGGCCAAAATAATTCCGTCTACTTTTCCCATGGCACTCAAATCCGCCACATACTCCACGCCGAACTTTTCTACCTCTTCTTGGTAAAGATTTGGATCATGCGCCAGCACACTTACTCCGTAGGATTTAAGTTTCCTAATCGTATCCCCAATTTTTGAATTCCGCGTATCACGAATATTTTCCTTGAACGTAAGCCCCAAAACAAGCACTCGAGATCCCTGTACCACTTTACCCGCTTCCACCAGTCCTAAAATAGTAAGATCAGCAACATACTCCGGCATCCAATCATTAATGCGTCGACCGGCAAGAATAACCTCCGGGTTGTATCCTAACTCTTGCGCTTTGTGAGTAAGGTAATATGGATCAACTCCGATACAATGTCCGCCAACCAGACCCGGCTGATATTTATGAAAATTCCACTTAGTTCCCGCGGCCTCAAGTACATCACGGGTATTAATTCCCATGCGGTTAAAAATTAAAGCCAATTCATTCACAAGCGCAATATTAAGATCACGCTGCGTATTTTCAATTACCTTCTCCGCCTCGGCCGTTTTGATATTGGGGGCTTTGTGCACTCCGGCCTTGCATATTTCGCCATATACCGCCGCAACTAACTCAAGCGTCTCCTTATCTATGCCCGAGACCACTTTAACCGTGGTGGTAATCGTGTGTTCAGTATCCCCCGGATTAGTCCGTTCGGGAGAATAGCCAACATACCAATCCCGGCCACATTTCAGTCCTGAATTTTTCTCAATAAGTGGGACACAGACTTCCTCGGTAACTCCCGGATACACTGTAGACTCATATACCACCACCGTACCGGCTTTGATATGCTTTCCGATTGTCTCCGAAGCTTCAATCACAGGAGTGAGATCGGGCGTCTTTGCATTTGTGATTGGAGTAGGTACGGTTACAATAATAAAATTAGCGCGCGAAAGTACGGAGGGGTCAAGAGTATATTCAACTTTAGCCGCGGCCAAATCCTCATCCGGGACATCTTTGTTCGGATCGTGTCCTGCTTTGAGCGAATCAATGCGTCCTTTGCTTTTATTCAATCCTATAATCGGCGCAAAATGTGATTTCCCAAATGCCACCGCCAGCGGCAATCCTACATAACCAAGCCCCACAATAGCAATTTTTACTTCTTCCAATTTCGGCACCATATGTTCATTAAAACATGAAAGCATTAAATCATTGTTTTCATGCTCTCGTGTTTTTATGTTTTCATGATTAGGTTCCTTCTTCCCATGAACTTAAATACTTTCTTTGTTCATCTGTAAGTTCATCCTTGCGTATTGCCATTGCATTGAGCTGAAGTTGCGCAATAGTATCGTCAATTTCAGGGGGAAGGGTATAGACTTTCCCCTCACCTGACCTTCGGTCTTCCTCTCCCCCAGGGAGAGGGCGGGGTGAGGGCGCAAAATTGCGTACTAACCATTCGCATGCCAAAGCTTGGCCGCAAAACGAAAGCGACATTACTTCCGACGGATGCCCCTCTGCCGCAGCAAGATTTACCAGTCGCCCTTCACCGGCAACAAAAATCACCTTCCCCTCACCTGACCTGCGGTCTCCCTCTCCCGTAGGGAGAGGGAGGGGTGAGGGAATTGTATACTCATCTAACATATCTCTCACCCTTCTGACATTGACCGCCATCTCACGCAAACCTTGCAAATCAATCTCCGCGTCAAAATGTCCGGAGTTCGCCAATATTGCTCCTGACTTCATTTTTGCAAAATGTTCCGGACGCAAAACATGTTTATCGCCGGTGACGGTGATAAAAATATCACCAAGTGCCGCGGCATCTAGAAGCGGCATCACCCTAAACCCATCCATCACGGCTTGCAGGGCGCGAAACGCATCCACTTCGCACACAACTACGTTTGATCCCATGCCTTTTGCACGAAGTGCTACACCCTTTCCGCATGAACCGTAACCGCAAACCACCACAGTTTTTCCTGCCCACAAAATATTGGTGGCGCGCGTAATACCGTCCAGCGTTGACTGCCCAGTGCCATAATAATTATCCATCAAATGTTTGGTTTTGTTGTCATTTACCGCCACCACCGGATATTTAAGCGCACCATCGCGCTCCATAGCGCGCAAGCGGATCAGTCCAGTCGTGGTTTCCTCCGTACCGCCAATAAGATGTGGGATCAAATCCGGATGCTTTTTGTGAATTTCCCCCACCAAATCGCCTCCGTCGTCAATGGTGATGAGACATTGTCGTAACCCCTCCTCGCCTCCCCGCGCCCTTTGGGGAGGAACCAAACCAACATCCCCCCTCTTAAGGTAAGAGGGGGTAGGGGGAGTTATGTCACTTGGCATTTGGTTATTGGAATTTGTTTGTAATTTGGAATTTGTGATTTGGAATTTCAAAACCTCAATCACCTGATTCAAGTTCTCATAGTACTCCTCATTCGTTTCGCCCTTATGTGCAAAAACTGCCACACCTTCTTGTGCAAGCGCGGCCGCCACATCATCTTGGGTTGAAAGCGGATTGCAACCGGTAATTGCAACCTGCGCGCCTCCGGCGCGCAAGGTACGCACCAGCATCGCAGTTTCTTTAGTTACATGAAGCGCCATGCCAATCGTAAGCCCGGCAAACGGCTTTTCACGCTCAAAACGCTTACGCACCTCTAAAAGCGCGCCCATGCGCCGCTCGGCCAATTCCATCTGCAATTGCCCCTGCGTCGCAAGTGCAATATCTTTTACTTTATATGCTTCCATATAGTTGGACGATTCTATCAAAATCACGCCTTATGGTCAAACTGCATCGCCTTTTTGCAAATATCGCATAATTTCTTTTGCATACGCCGGGGCGCCACTCGCTCCCGGAGAATTATAGTTTAGGATATGCAGTGAATGAGCAGTTTGCACTTCCACCACTTCTGGCACAAACTGTCCCTTCTGATCAACAAGCGAGGCGCGCACGCCAGCAGTTCCACGCGTCACACAATCCTCCACGCGCAGATCAGGAAGAAATTTCTGCACGCGTGAAACCATTGCACGTGGAGATAACACACTGCGCCACTCCTGTGCGCACAAACGCAAAAATTCCGGGTTCACACACAATCTCAATTTATTTATAACTGGCCGCTCGGCGATTTTGCTCCACACCTTGCCCAACCCGCGATAGGCATACGCCCCAAACACCGGCACCGCGGTCGGCCCAATCTCCGTTCGCCCATCGTGGCGCACCACAAAATGGGGGTCCAAAAAAGAAAATTCGCTGTGGCGCGGTACGCAGTAGATATTGCGGCTCGCCAACCGTGCGCTTGCGCCTCCCACAATTAAATATTCTCCGCGGAAATTAAGATCCGCATAATCACGCGCCACTCCCATCCAATGGGCAATCTTGAGCGCGGACCCGCCGGCACAATTTATAAGATAGCGCGTGCGGGTGATCTCTCCATCGCCGCACTCAATCTCAATGCCAGTGTGATTTTCGCGCACCCGATTGACCGCCTTCCCCATTATAAACTGCACACCCTGCTGTTTGGCATCATCCCGCAACGCGCGGGTGAATGCTCCAAAATCAACAGCTGTGTCTGTGCTACATAACAGCGCTCCGACACAACGCACTTTCGGCTCAATCGTGCGTACTTCCTCCGCACTTAAAAGCCGCGCCTCCTCGTCAGCCATGCCGTTTTGAAGCGACCAGTCCTTATATTTTTTTAATCGCGCATATTCTATATCATCAAGCGCCGCCTCCAGCGTACCTACCTCTTTCCACGGCAATCCTTTTGCGCGGGCGTATTCTTTCCAAAATCCATACGATTCTTGCGCGCAACGGGCAAATTTTCCTTTAGTTTCTGGATCAAGATAAAACGGGCGATGTAGAACGCCCGTATTTCTGCCGGAAGTATGTTGCGCCACCTCATTTTCTTTTTCAAGCACTGCAATTTTCGTTCCATCACTTTCTTTTGACAACTGATATGCCAATGCCGTCCCCAAAATCCCCCCGCCAATAATTGCAAAATCATACATACACGCCATTCCGCATTCTTCATTATGCATTTTTCATTCCCGCAAACCATTCCCTCGTCCGTTTCAACCCTTCTGCAAACGGCACCTGCGGTTCCCATTCTAAAAGCTCTTTGGCGCGCGAAATATCCGCCAGCGTATCGTGCGGCTCAATCCGCGGCGCAATATGCTTGGTTGGCCCGGAGATGAATTCGGCTACTTTATTGATGCTGTAATTTTTGCCTGTACCGATATTGATCACCTCCCCTTGGCCCACCCGCGGCGAGGCCATTGCAATTAAATTGGCGCGCACGACATCATCTATATAGGTAAAATCGCGCGTCTGGGTTCCATCCCCCGTAATGGTCAGCGGTTCTCCTTTGGCCTGCTGTTCTAAAAAAACCGGGATGACCAATTTATAGGCGCCTTCCAGCGGCATCCGCGGACCATAGATGTTAAAATAGCGCAGTGATACAGTTTGAACTTTCCAGATGCGGGCCGTAAGCTTCAAATATTCTTCACCGACATACTTTTGCAAGGCGTACGGACTTTTGGGATTGGGCAGCGTATTCTCCGGCGTTGGAAAAATTTCAGTATCACCATAGATTGACGAGGAGGAGGAAAACACCATCCGTCGCACGGACGCATCACGCGCCGCAATGCAAACGTTTAGGGTTCCGCCAATATTGATTTCATTGGATTCCAGCGGTTTTTCAATGGACTCTTGCACGCGGGGAAGCGCGGCCGCATGAAACACGCCATCAATGTCCTTAAAAGCCGACGCGATGGCGTTCGAATCAGTAATGCTGGCTTCCACCATCTCCGCGCCTGGCGGAACATTTCCCCGCTTGCTGGTTGCAAAATTATCCAGCACGCGGACTTTATCGCCACGGTTAAGCAAGGCCTCCACAATATGCGAACCGATAAACCCTGCTCCGCCGGTAACTAAATAGTGCATGTTGGTGAATTATGAATCAAGAATTATGAATCATGAAATTGAATTGTTTTTTTAACCAACCCAATTCATAATTCCTAATTCCTAATTCCTTATTCTCGCCAATGTGATTCCTAATTCATACTTCCTGATTCCGCGTGCTACACGAGACTCTCTCCATAATTGGTTTTATATCTTAGCAATACTTGTCTCCACGTAAATCCGTGCGTTTGCGTTCCATATTTCTCCACGGTGTATACCGCCACTGTTGACGCGAGTTTACCTACTTTATCATACGGCAATCCAAGTAGCAATCCTTTAATCAATCCTGCGCGATACGCGTCTCCTGCGCCGGTAGGATCGCTCGTATTCTTCGGTTTCGCCGGAGGAATAATGAATTTCATAATTCCACCATCACCCTGCCCTCTCCCTAAGGGAGAGGGAAGCCGCAGGCCGGGTGAGGGAAATCGGGAGGGGTTACTTGCTTTAATGATCGAACCTTTGTCGCCTAAGGTAGTGACGAGTATGCTCACCTTCTGTAATAATCCGCGTTCTGTCAAGCCAGTTTTTTTCAAAACCATCGCCAGTTCATAATCATTTGAAATAAATACCCGCGCGCCCGTAACTCCTTGTTGCAAATCTTTTCCGGAAAGCGCGGGGATTGCTTGTCCCGGATCATAAATATAAGGCACGCCATACTTTTTATACAACACCGGCAAAGTTTTCATATCCTCCAAATTCCCCGGGCTTACAATCGCCATCTTCGCCCCTTGCGCTACACGCTTCACGTTACACGTTACACGATTTGCCATCGCTCCCGGATAAAACGCGGTGATCTGATTATCGGATTTATCGGTCATAATATACGCCCCTGCCGTTGGCAAATCTTGCACTTGCCGCACGCATGAAAGATCAACCTCGTAGCGCGGCACTTTATGTGCCGCCAAGCGGGGCATAAAGCCCCGCGCTACGCGATGAAGTGATTGAAACCACTTCCTATAATCACCAAAATCCTTTCCTACACTTGCAAGAATTGTCGGCTTCTCCCCAAGCAAGGCCAAATTATACGCGATATTTCCTGCGGTGCCTCCAAAATTCCGCTCCATTTTATCAATCAAAAAAGAGACGGAGAGCACATGGAGTTTTTCCGGCAAAATATGATCCCGGAAATATCCGGGAAAATCCATAATGTAATCGTAGGCAAGTGATCCTGACACCAGTATCATAAAAACATAAAATCATTAAAACATTAAAACACAAAATCACTCGTCCATCTTTGCTCTAAATTGCTGTTTGTAATCCATATCATGTTCTTGTGCTCTAGTGTTTTAATGCTCTCGTGCTCAAGGTCTTCCAACAGAAATATAAGTAAAGCCAAGGTCGCGCATTGATTTTGGATCTAAAAGGTTGCGGCCGTCGAGTACGATCGGCTGGCGCATTTTTTCTTTCATGGTGCCCCAAGGCAAATCCCGAAACTCAGACCACTCCGTAAGAAGCAAGAGTGCATCCGCATCTTTGGCAACTTCTTGCGGAGCCGGACAAGTAATAAGTTCAGGCAGGGCGGCGCGTGCATTTCCTTCCGCGTGCGGATCATACGCGCGCACCTGCGCTCCTTCTTTAATAAGCCAGGCGGAAATATCCACCGCGGCAGATTCCCGCACATCATCAGTATTGTTTTTAAATGCAAGGCCAAGAATGCCGATTTTTTTGCCTTCAAGCGTGCCAAGCGTTTGCCGTATTTTTTGCAAAAAATGCCGGCGTTGCGTTTGATTGACTTCAATCACAGCTTTGAGCAATTTAAAATCATAATCATGCCAAAACGCGATAGAATGGAGCGCTTTGGTATCCTTGGGAAAGCAAGCTCCGCCATAGCCAATGCCGGCTTTTAAAAATGCCGGACCAATGCGCGGATCCATTCCCATGCCGCGTGCCACCTCATCAACATTTGCCCCGACTTCGTCGCAAAGATTGGCGATCTCATTGATAAAGGAAATTTTTGTTGCCAAGAAAGCATTACTGGCGTACTTAAGCATCTCCGCAGTGGCAATATCGGTAACCAGACGCTCACCCGGCAATCCTTCGTGCACTTTGAGGAGCATATCGCGCGCCCGATCCGAGTCAACGCCGATTACGACGCGATCGGGATTCATTGTGTCATGCACGGCCGAACCTTCGCGCAAAAATTCCGGACACGACGCCACATCAAAGTCACATTTTACATTTTGCATTTTTAATTTTACATTCTCCTCAATAACCTTCCGCACCTTCTCCGCTGTCCCCACCGGCACTGTGCTTTTATCTACGATGACTTTGTATGTCTCCTCACCCGATCTCGCCTTCGCTCGATCACCCTCTCCCTTAGGGAGAGGGGAGGGTGAGGGTCCCCAATTTTCCGCAACTTCCTTCGCGGCCGCAAATACTTGCGACAAATCCGCCTCGCCAGAAGGCAAGGGCGGAGTGCCTACGCACAAGAAAATCACCTCGGCCTTTGGCACAGCTTCGGCATAAGAAGTAGTGGGAATAAGCCGGCCACTGGCCACGCCCTCGGCCACGAGCTCAGGCAGTCCGGGTTCATAAAACGGCACTTGCCCGCGTTTGAGCATTGCCACTTTCTCCGCGTCTTTGCGCACAGCAAAAACCGTATGTCCAAGTTTGGCATACACCGCGGCTGAAGTGAGCCCGACATAACCGGCGCCGATAATTGCTATTTGCATAAAATGATACGAATCTACTAATTTTTGGCGAATCAACGAATATGCGAATTCGTATATTTGTAGATTCGTCACTCATTCGCTGATTCGTATCATCTACTGCGTTACGATGTTGATTAACTTCCCTTTCACAAATATCACATCCTTGACTTCTTGTCCATGAAACCACTTGGCAACTTTCTCATTTTGAAAAGCCAGCACCTTGGCTTCTTCCTCTGAAATATCTACCGACACGCGCACAAGATCGCGCACTTTCCCATTGACTTGAATCACGAGCTCAATTTCCTCATCCTTCACAAGCGCGGGGTCATATTTGGACCACGGTTGCTGACACAACATACCCTCACCCTCCCCTCTCCCTAAGGGAGAGGGTGGCCGTAGGCCCGGTGAGGGGCGATGTATTCTGTTCCACAACTCCTCCGTAATGTGCGGCGCAAAAGGATGCAACAAAGTCAATAATAACTCATAACTCGTAACACTTAACTTATCTTCTTTACTCATCTCATTCACCAGCGTCATCATTGCAGCAATCGCGGTATTAAACTTCATTGCCTCAATATCCCCAGTTACTTTCTTTATTGTCTTATGCAGAAGTCGCTCAACACTGGTCTCGCTTATCTTGCTGGTCTCGCTTATCTTGCTTCCCAATTGCCACACTTTCTCCAAAAACCTCTGCACCCCGGCAATAGATTTTGTACTCCACGGCACGGCTTGATCAAACGGCCCCATAAACATTTCGTAAAGCCGCAGGGTATCAGCCCCATATTGTTTTATGATATCATCGGGATTTACCACATTGCCCCGCGACTTGGACATTTTTTCGCCATCTTCACCAAGAATAATCCCGTGGCTGGTGCGCTTTTTGTACGGCTCGCGCGTCGGTACCACTCCAATATCATACAAAAACTGATTCCAGAAACGTGAATACAACAAATGCAGTACCGTATGCTCCATCCCGCCGTTATACCAGTCCACCCCTCCCCTAACCCCTCCCACAAGGGGAGGGGGATTTCCTATTGCTTCCTCTCCCTTGATGGGAGAGGATTGAGGTGAGGGTGATCCCATCCAATACTTCAATTTCTCCATGGACGCAAACTCTTTATTATTGTGCGGATCACAATATCTTAAAAAATACCACGAAGATCCAGCCCAATTCGGCATTGTATCGGTTTCCCGTCGTGCCGGTCCGCCGCAGCGCGGACACTTTGTCTTGACCCACTTTTCCATCGCCGCCAGCGGCGACTCACCCGTATCTGTGGGTTGATATTTTTCCACCTTCGGCAGTTTTAATGGTAATGCACTTTCTGGAATAGACACCCACTCCTTACATTTGTCACACCACACAAGTGGAATCGGTTCGCCCCAATACCGCTGGCGAGAAAACACCCAATCACGAAGTTTGTAGGTAACTTTTCGCGTTCCACCAACCGACTCCGTAATTTTCCATTTTGCAGTTTCATGGGCTAGCCCATTGAACCGCCCAGAGTTTATAAGAATGCCCGGGCCAGTGTAGGCACCACCATCACCCTCCCCTCTCCCTGAGGGAGAGGGAAAGTTTTTAGATCCGCCTCTACCCGCGGGAGAGGATGGCCGTAGGCCAGGTGAGGGGGAAACCACCTCGCGCACCTTTAATCCAAATTTCTTCGCGAACTCAAAATCGCGCCCGTCGTGCCCGGGCACGGCCATGATGGCGCCAGTGCCATAACCAGCCAAAACATAATCCGCCACCCAAATCGGGATTTCTTCTTTGGTGGCAGGATTAATTGCTTTGATTCCCTTTAATTCCACTCCTGTTTTTTCACGCTCCACATTCATCCGCTCTTGTTCTGTTTTCTTTTTCACCGTATCAATATACTTTTCCACCTCATCCCAATTTTTAATTTTTAATTTTACATTCTTAATTATCTTGTGCTCCGGCGCCAGCACCATATATGTTGCGCCAAACAAAGTATCCGGCCGCGTGGTAAAAACCTCAATCTTGTCTGTGAACTGTGAACTGACGACTGTGAACTGCAAAAGCGCACCAGTGCTTTTGCCTATCCAATTCTCCTGCTGAACTTTCGCACGCTCAATATAGTCAACGTCTTTCAGTCCTTCCAAAAGTTTGTCGGCATATTTAGTAATTGCCAGCATCCATTGTTCTTTTTCACGCTTCTCCACTGCCGTACCGCAACGCTCGCAACAGCCATCCACTACTTCTTCATTGGCCAATCCGATTTTATCTTTGGGACACCAATTAATAGTCATCTTTTTTTTGTATGCCAGACCGTGCTTAAAAAATTGCAAAAAAATCCACTGCGTCCATTTATAATAAGAAGGGTCGCTGGTCGTTACTGCTCTGTCCCAATCAAAACTAAACCCAAGCATTTTTAACTGCTTAGTAAAATTGGCAATATTTTCTTTAGTAATCTCGGAGGGCGGTCGCCCGGTTTTGATGGCGTAGTTTTCCGTTGGCAAGCCAAACGAATCAAACCCAATCGGAAAAAGCACGTTATATCCTTCCATTCTGCGTTTGCGCGCGATAATATCCATCGCGGTATAGGAACGCGGATGCCCCACATGCAAACCTTCGCCGGAAGGATAAGGAAATTCTATCAGCGCGTAAAACTTCGGCCGCGGATCATTGTCCCTCGCAACAAATACACCTTCCTTTTCCCACTTTTTTTGCCACTTTTTTTCTATTTTGAGATGATTATACTTTTTCATACATTTGTAAAATTGTATCACTAAATTGATAAAAAAGAAATGTCCGGCCCTATTATGGCATATTTTGCACTACTGTACTATGCAAAAAGTCCCGATTTTGCTTACTACAACATGCAAACTGGTCTAAAGACTGCATAGTAATCCACAATAAAGCCCTTGCATTTATTATGGCTATATACTAAAATAAGCTAAAGGACGGAATTATTACGACCTTTAGACTATGAAATACGAAAAAAAGTCTATTTCTGACATATTGCGATCTGCCAAGACGGTCTTTACCTTTAAAGACATTTCTTTGATTTGGGGAGACAGCGATAAAAAAGCCACGATTGACGGAGTTAATTACTATGTAAAAACCGGTGAGTTGTACCGTATCCGCCGGGGTATTTATGCCAAGGATAAGAACTACGACAAATTGGAATTGGCGACCAGAATATTTACGCCTTCCTATGTGAGCTTTGAGACGGTCTTAGCTCAAACCGGCATCAACTTTCAGTTTTATAAAAAGATTACGGTTGCGTCGTACCAAACGCGCGAGATTGAAGTTGACGGGCAGGTATACTCCTACAAAAAAATTAAGGATTTCGTTTTGACCAACCCTGCCGGTGTTGAGCATAAAGACGAAACTTCCTTTGCCGGTCCGGAGCGCGCATTTTTGGACACGATCTATATTCACAAGGATTATCATTTTGATAATTTGGGCTCTTTGAATTGGGATAAGATTTTTGAAATGTTACCTATCTATAAAAACAAGCGAATGGCGAAAAAGGTTAATGAGTTCTTCGATCACTATAAAGCCACGAAATAATTATGACTAATACTACTTTTGATATATCGGTTCACAAAAATATTCTCTTCCAGATTCTGAAAGATATTTATTCCGATACCACGATCGCGCCCTTGCTGGGCTTCAAGGGCGGTACGGCCGCTTTGATGTTTTTTGCGCTGAACAGGTTCTCTGTTGACTTGGATTTTGATTTGTTGGACAAAAGCAAAGAAGATTATGTTTTTGACCGAATTGAGCAAATCGCCAAAAAATACGGCTCGATCAAAGAAATGGGGCGAAAGCGTTTTAATTTATTGTTCGTGCTCTCGTACGAAGACAATGCCCGCAAGATAAAAATTGAGATCAATCGTCGGGCATTCGGGTCCCGCTATGAGTTAAAAACAAACTTGGGAGTCTCCATGCTGGTCATGGCGAGAGAAGATATGTTTGCTCACAAGTTGATGGCTATGCATGAACGGGTCGGCAAAACCAGCCGTGATATTTATGATGTCTGGTTTTTTCTGGAGCATCGATGGACTATAAATAAGGAGATCGTAGAGAAGCGGGCTGGTATGACATTTCCCGAATTGATGCAGAAATGTATTGGACAGTTAGAGAAAATGAATAACCGTAATATCTTAGACGGCTTAGGAGATTTACTGACCGAATCTCAAAAAGACTGGGTGCGGGCAAAATTGCGAACCGAGACAATCTTTTTATTAAAAGCTTGGTTAGAAAGCGAAAAATAAAATATGCCAAAGGAAATCGCCAACAAAACCAAAGGAGAGACCTACTACAAATGCACTCATTGCGGAGATGAGATTTACTGGAATACGCACAAGAAAATGATTATGTGCAAATGCGGGGCTCTCGGAGTGGATGGATGCGAATTTTATGTGCGGCTCATCGGCGATGAGGCCGATCGAGAAGAAATTAAAAAGGTAAGAAAATTATGAAAATAAAAGATCTGCCAAAAATTGTTCCCTGTTTGTCCAAGAGCAAAGCGATTGGCAACAAACAGCAATCCGCCTCTGGCGGAATAGGCCACGAGAGAAGCTTGTCGCAAAAGAAGATGACGGGCGTTGAGATTATGGATCATGTCATTGTTTCCAAAAACAGCCGCTTCAGCTTCAAAGAAAAAAAATTACTATGAACGTTTTGTTTATATCTACCCTGCTAATGTAAACAAAAGCGCTGAAAAAGTTTATATTACTCAAATAGAACAACTAATTGATAATATGCACATATGAACGAAGAAAATAATAGTATTGTAGAAAATACAAAAATCGCATTGTTTAAGGGCAAGAAAATCCGCAAAATACTTTTTCAAAATGAGTGGTGGTTTTCAGTTATTGATGTCATAGAAGCACTTACGGATAGTGATCGCCCCAGTGTTTATTGGACAGCAATGAAGGCGAGGGTTAAAGATGAGAGCGAATTTCAACTATCTACAATTTGTAGACAGTTGAAATTACTGGCAGAGGACGGCAAAATGCGCGAAACAGATTGTGCGGATACAGAAGGCATTTTCCGTATCATTCAGTCAATTCCATCGCCAAAAGCCGAGCCATTTAAATGTTGGCTGGCAAAAGTCGGCTATGAACGAGTGCAAGAAATAGAAAATCCGGAATTGGCAACGAAGCGGACAAAAACACTGTACAAACTCAAGGGGTATCCGGAAGATTGGATAGAAAAAAGGATGCGCGGTATTGCGATTCGTGAAGAACTGACTGATGAATGGCAAAAACGAGGAGCTAAGGAGCAGAAAGATTACGAGATTTTAACGGCGGAAATATCCAAAGCCACTTTTGGTATTACTCCAAGTGAATATAAAAAAGCCAAAGGATTAAAACGAGAAAATTTGCGCGACCATATGGATGATTTTGAGCTGATTTTTAATATGCTTGGTGAACGCGCCACAACCGAAATTCACCGCACGGAAGATTCAAAAGGCGTGCCAAAGTTAAAAGCAGATGCGAAAGCAGGAGGAGATATTGCCGGTGGAGCAAGAAAAAAGCTGGAAGAGCGGCTTGGCCGGTCTATCGTAACAAAGAAAAATTTTATGAAAAACCCCGAAGGTAAAAAGAAGTTGAAATAATGTTATGAATACTCAAATCAAAAACCTGGAGGACAGACTATGGGAGGCGGCGGATCATATGCGCGCCAATTCTCCCTTGCGCCTCAACGAATTTGCCGAGCCGGTTTTAGGTTTGATCTTCCTGAAGTTCGCTGGCGTGAAATTCAGCAAAACCCAGAAGGAAATCGCCAACAAAAATCAAAGAAGAAACTTACTACAAATGCACTCATTGCGGAGATGAGATTTTTGACCATGGCGAATTATTGAAATGACTATGGATTTATCACAATTACCATTTCAAGCAAAAACATTAAAGAGAGCCATAACTCCTGACAAATATAGTTTGTATCGGGCGGCTCTTGAGTGGGACCTGGTAGAACCCATTGTCATTGAAGATAGAGAAGATATGCGATCGGAAAGTAAATGGCGCGATCGTGTTGAACCATACCATCATCAAGTTACAAACCTTATTTCTTTTTGTCGTCGTCTTCCCGTTACTTTATTAGCAGATGATGTAGGGCTTGGAAAAACAATTAGCGCCGGACTGGTTGCTAGTGAACTTATTTCGCGGGGGAGAATTTCAAAAATATTAGTCGTTTGTCCTAAAATCCTTCGTGAGCAGTGGAAGGAGGAATTGGATATAAAATTTGACATCCCTTCAGTTATCGTGACTGGCAAAGAGCTTATTACAGCAGAACCTCCGGAAGAACCAGGAGCCGTAATAACAACTTATAACACTGCTCGATTATACCTCGATAGAATAAAGCAAGACGGCTTCGACATGTTGATACTCGACGAAGCACACAAATTACGCAACCTCTACGGTGTTGACCCAACACCCCAAGTTGCGCAAAGATTTCGGAAGGCGCTATCGGACAGATTATTTAAATACGTGTTGATGCTAACAGCTACCCCGATACAAAATCGGCTTTGGGATCTTTATTCTTTGGTAGATTTATTGACTATTGCACGAGGACATGAAAATCCCTTTGGTAATCAAGGCACATTTGCTCGAAAATTTATAGCTGATAGTCGGACTACGGCGCGTCAACTTAAACCCGAAATGCGTGATGAATTCCGGTCAATTGTATACGGGTATATGTCGCGTGTACGTCGGGGTGATGCAAAACTACACTTTCCAGAGCGAAAAGTGCAGCTCCATAAAGTTGACCCATCTGACAAAGAACTTGAGCTTTTCAAAGTAATTGCTAAGCCGATTCAACAACTCAACTATCTTTCACAAATAGTAATTCTGCAGGCGCTTATCAGTAGTCCTGAGGCTTTAGTTAAGTTACTTGCAGGGATGGCGGCGAAGGATACCGCACCAAAATCATTAGCAAAGGATGTGAAAGAGATCGCAAAAGATATTCACACCACGACGAAACTAAAAGGACTAGGTGCCTTAATTGAAAAATTAAAAGCAGAGCAACCAGACACATGGCGCGTGGTTGTATTTACTCGATGGAGAGAAACACAAACTGCGATTCAGAATTTTCTTGAAAAGCAGAAAATTTCATGCGGACTTATAAATGGCGATTCCAATACAAGAAACCAAGAAACTATTACAAGATTCAAAAAAGATTTGCCAGAAGTCCACGTTATTGTCTCAACTGAAGCTGGTTCTGAAGGAGTTAACTTACAAGCTGCAAATGTTCTGGTCAATTATGATTTACCCTGGAATCCGATGATAGTTGAACAGCGAATTGGTCGCATTCAACGTTTGTCCTCTAATTTTGCAAACGTATCTATTTTTAATATCGTATTGAAAAACACTTTTGAGGAATACATCGTTGGCCGACTAATGGAAAAATTGCAGTTGGCCTCGCATGCAATCGGAGACATCGAAGCGCTACTTGAGGCGTCAGGAATAGATGAGAGTGAGGAAAACGGTTCCAGTGGTTTTGAGGAGAAGATTCGACAGTTAGTTGTCGCTTCGTTGGCTGGTAAAGATGTTGAGCAAGCAACACGCAAAGCAGAAAAAAGTATTACGGATGCCAAAACAGAGCTAGAGCGAGAAGAGAAGAATATTAATTCACTGCTTGGGGGTATGGGCGATACATTAGATTCCAGTCCTCGTTGTCCGAAATTACCACAAGCAGAGCGGTCAATGGATGCTCGAGCTTTTGTGTTGACGGCATTAACCGAGTTGGGAGCAAAACTAAAGAAAGAACCAGAAGGCTTATATATCTCACAACTCGCTGGGAAAAGAGAACTGATCCGTTTTGATAACAACAACCTAAGTGAAAAAGGCGAAAGTGTTTTGTATGCCCCTGGCACTGCAACATTTGAGCGTCTTGTGAGTAAAATTACAAACACAGGTTTACACTTAGTTGACGACAATGATCAAAAACCACTTCTCCGCACCGAAGATATTGCAAAAAAATGGTCTGAAAGTTTTGGGGCTTCCTTCAAAATAATGGACGTTCAAGATGTATCAAGGTGTTTTACTGGTAAAGCTCTGTTACGAGTTCGCGCAACTGTGGCTCACGATAGTTACGAGCGACTGGTTGAAGTAGAATGTGCCCCAAATGAACATTTTAATTTCGTCACAAAGACTGGGCTTGAACCGATTGGAGACCAAATAGAAAATCCTACGTCTATTGGCGCGCTTTCCAAGAAACTAGCAGAAAAAGCGATGCAGGATCCAAATATTTTAGATTTTTGTCGTTTTTATACCGAAAGAAGAGAACAAGAAGTTGCTTCGGCTGGCAGTGACATACGCAAAAAGAAGAAGCTCGAAGATGAATTTACTCCGAGACTTGAGATTTCTTTAGTTGGTCTTGAGGGAACGGTTCATAGAGATTTAAAAACTCGGGTATTTTACAGATTTGATGCAGACGGTGAATATAATAGCTTGCTGACTATAACTCCTTCATTGGAAAAAGTGATTGCGCCAGAAATGGGTAAATGTATGAAAACAGGAAAGATAGTGCCGCGGGATTGCTTAAGCCAGTGTGCGATTACTAAACAAATAGCGTTACGACATCTACTTGCTCAATCAGAAATAAGCGAACGATTTGCTTATCCAGAGCATACTGTTTTATGTGCGTTTAGCCACAAGCGTGTTTTGATTGATGAGGCGGAAAAATCAGCTGTTACAGGAGAAATGGTTGCGAAAAAATTTCTAAAAACGTCTCTTTTGAGTGGTAAACACGCTGAGCCACAATACTTTGGAATATGTGAATTTACTAAATCAGAAGTTCTCGAAAGTGAATTGGCGGTGAGTCAAATTTCTGGAAAAAAGTACCGAATTGATGAGCAGTTAAAGTCAGTTGTTTCGGGAAAGACTGGTCATAAGCAAGAGTTTGTATCAAGCAATATATCTAGTGCTCATCTTCTTGAAGCGGAAGCTATACGCTCCATTATCGGCAACTTTTGTTCTCCGCCGGAAGCAAGACCCTGCTCATGGAGTGGTCGCAAATGTCATCCAGAAGATCTAAAGAACTGTGAATTAACAGGTGTATCGATATATTCTGAATATATATCTGCGCAACCCCCTTCTCGCTTAGAGTTATTATTTAATCTTTTGAATGGAACTAGGAAAAAATCGGATAAGCCCGAATTATGGCCAACGATAAGTAGTTATGTATCTTCTTCACTTAAGGGTGGTAAATGCAAAGTTGAAGCCGCGGAATTATCGCCTGGCGGCAAAAATTTAGCAGTTACGCTAGAAGTTAGAACATGGATTGGTCTAAAAATCCGTCATGCGGGCTTGATCTACTCTTTTCAAGATAATGCGACTATTGGGCGCATTGTAACCGGAAAACGAGGAGATAATGGGTGGGTTCAATCTTAAATACTATGCCTATTACACTTACAAAAACCGACTATATTCTTTATAGGGAATGCCCGAAGAATGTTTGGTATAAAATCCATAAGCCGGATGTATATTCTGAATCGGAATTGTCGGAGTTTGAGAAATCAATTATGGAAATCGGCAATGAAGTTGAGTTGGTAGCGAGAAAATTATTTCCAACCGGAATTTTGATTGAGCGCAGGGATGCAAAAGCACAAGAAACCACTCAAAATTACATCGCAAAAAAGCAAGAAGTATTATTTCAGCCAATCTTTGTTAAAGATGACTATTTGGCGGCTATTGATATATTAAAGTTTGAACCAGAGACAGATAGCTATTCAGTATATGAGGTTAAATCAACAAATGATGTTGACAATAAAACTCATTATCACGACCTATCTTTCCAAATAAATTTGCTTAAAAAACATGGTTTGAAAATAGATAAGGCATATATTATTCATCTAAATTCCGGATATGTTCGTTCTGGCGAGATTGATATTACAAAACTTTTCAAAATTGTCGATGTAAGTAGCGAAGTAGAAAGTATCGCTGAAAGTGTAGCCATTGAATCAGTAGAAGCACTCAAATATCTTTCGCAAGATAACGAACCGAATGGTTATTGCTGTTGTATATACAAAGGTAGATCAAAACACTGCTCGACATTTCAACATGCCAATCCAGATGTTCCAGAATATAGTGTTCACGACATAGCACGCATAGGAAACAGTAAGGCAAAGCTGAAGGAATTAATTGATAACAATATTTTTCATCTCAATACAATCCCGTCCCATATCAAGCTAACCGACATTCAGCAGGGCCAAGTTGACACATATATTTTGAATAAGGTTTTGGTTGAAAAAGATAAAATCAAAGCAGAGTTTGATACTTTAACATTCCCCCTATACTTTTTAGATTACGAAACTTTTCCGGCAGCAATTCCAAGATTTGACGGCTTTTCTCCTTACAATCAAATACCGTTCCAATATTCCGTTGATGTTTTGAAGTCGCCAGAGAGCAAACCGGAACATTACGAATTTTTACACGTTGCTTCCGATGATCCGAGTAAACTATTTGCTGAATCGTTGCAAAAACATTTGGGTACAACTGGGAGTATTATTGTTTGGCACAAAGGGTTTGAGTGCGGAAGAAACGACGAGATTGCAATTAGAATTCCTGAAATGAAATCGTTTATGGATTCCTTGAAGGGGCGCGTTTATGATTTGGAAGATATTTTTAGAAAACAATATCACATACACCGAGACTTCAGGGGTGGCACTTCCATAAAAAGAATTTTGCCCGTTCTTGTTTCCGAATTATCCTATAAAGAACTTGAAATACGAGATGGAGGAAGTGCCGCAGATACCTGGAATAAAATCGTAAGCGGTAATTTTAACGACACAGACAAAGAGAAAGCCGTAAATGATTTAACAATATATTGTGGGCTTGATACTTATGCAATGTATGCGATATGGCGAGCTCTTCATAAGCTTCTATAAAATATGGTCAAAGATTTTCAAAAAATAGTATGTCCGACTTGCAAAGCTGAAATCTCGCTTAATGAGGCTATTACTCATCAGTTACAGGAAACGATAAAAAAGGAGATGATGGAGGAACAGCAAGTTAAAAATGTTGAGTTTGCAAAAAGGGAAAAAGAGATTACTGAAAAAGAAAAAACGGTTACTGAATCAAGAAAATCAGTAGAAAAAGAAGTAGCCGAGCAAACAGAAAAAGCCAAGATTGAACTAGAAAAAGAAATCAGAAGCAAACTCTCAAAGGAAAAAGACGGCGAAATTAGTGCTTTA
>MGDU01000022.1 GCA_001790815.1 Candidatus Uhrbacteria bacterium RIFCSPHIGHO2_02_FULL_46_47
GCACCTGCTCCCATGATCGTCCCGGGGAAAATACCGCGTAAGATGATGTCCAAGGCACTTTGCCGGCAAGCGCAAGGCCGGCGGCAATTACAATCATAGATTGCTCTGATACCCCAAGCTGGACAAAGCGATCCGGGAATTCTTTTTTAAACGCAAGCGAGCGGGTAGACTCGGTCAGATCACAACAAAGCACGACCACATTTTTATTTGCTTTTCCGGCCGCGACAATTCCTTGCCCATAGCCATCGCGGGTTGGCTTTTGTTCTAATTGAGAGATGTTCAGTAGAGCAGGATTTAACTTTGCTGAAGGGTTTAGTGGCATAGTTTTACTCGTGCTCTGAAGTTATTTTACCTTGCAAAGTGCGCAACTCCAAAAGTGCTTGCGCGGCTTGTTCTTTGTTTGGCGGTATGCCGTGCCATTCAAATTTTTTCTCCATAAAAGAAACTCCGCGGCCGGGAATAGTGTGCGCGATAATTACCGTGGGTTTTTCGTAAATTGTTTTGGCTTCTTCAACCGCGTTTATAAATTGACGCATATCATTGCCATTAGCCTCAATCACATGCCAATTATTCGCCTCGTATTTTGCGCGCAAAGGCTCAAGAGGCATAATATCTTCCGTGTTTCCGTCAATCTGGATATTGTTGCGGTCAATAATGCCGGTAAGGTTGGAAAGTTTATTGCGGCCGGCAAAAAGCATTGCTTCGTAACAAACTCCGGCGGCTTGCTCCGCGTCAGACATCGCGCAATAGGTGCGCCATTTTTTGCCATCCATGCGCGCCCCATAAGCCAGACCAGCGGCTTGTCCAAGCCCAGAGCCCAGCGGCCCAGAGGTGGTCTCTACTCCGGGAAGCCGCAACCGCTCTGGATGTCCTTGGAGTCGCGTGCCAAATTTGCGCAGAGTTTTAAGCTCTTCAATTGGAAAATAGCCGGCCAGCGCCATGGTAGCGTAGCGTACTGGACAAATATGACCGTTTGATAAAATCAAGCGGTCGCGATCTGGCCATTCCGGATTTTTTGGATCATGATGCAAAATATGAAAATAAAGCGCCACAAAAATATCCGCCATGCCTAAAGGTCCGGCCGAGTGTCCAGACTTCGCTTCCAAAAGCATCTCAATAATCAGCTCGCGAACTTTAAGAGCTTTTTCTTCTAACTCTTTGACTTTCTCGTCATGGATGTGCGGCATGGATTTTGAGTATGTAGTATGTAGTTATGTAGTATGTAGGAGTGTTTATAATTCCCCTACGTTCTACCTACTACTTACTACTCAACTAGCTTCGCACTGTGGCGACAAGTGCCAGGATAAGAATTATAACCGTGAGTGCAATAACGGTACCAATAAGGATCCAAAATAATTTTTTCATATTATTTAGAGGTTAATTTTAAAAGTTTATTATATGCATCTTGAGGATTAGAAGCGCCGTAAATGGCGCTGGCGGCGGCAAGGCGTGTGGCGCCAGCTTGGAACAACTCCTCCGCATTGCTTAAGTTTACACCACCATCCACCTCTATGGGAAGGTGGGGATATGTTTTGCGCAAAGCACTGATTTTTTTAAGCACATGCCGCTGGAATGATTGCCCGCTTTTGCCCGGATTTACGCCAAGAAATAAAACACAATCTACAAGCAATTGTTTCCCCTCACCTTTTTCCTCTCCCCCAGGGAGGGGGTAGGGTGAGGGTGTAAGATATGGTGCAAGCATACTTATGGGTGTGTCCGGATTAAGCGAAAGCCCTTCTTCTGCCCCATGCTTTTTTATATATTGTATAATCTGCATTATGTCATCGCGAGGCCGAAGGCCGTGGCGATCTCTTTCCACATGAAACAAAATCCTCTTTGCCCCGGCCTTTATCCAGGCCTTGGCGTGCTTTAGTGGATCAACCACCATCAAATCAACTTCAATATTGTAGTCGCCGGTCTTTAGCCGGCGTTTTTTGTGTCGCGCAGGCTGAAGACCTGCGGCTACCTTTTTCGGCTCTGCCCAAGTCTTATACGGCGCAAACTTGCCATCCACCACATCAATCTGAATCCAGCGCGGCTTTGGGCGTAACTTTTTAATCGTGGCTAACTTATTTTTAAAATCCGAAAAATTCTTAGCAAGGATAACTGGAATAATCTCACGCTTCATACTCAAATCATTTCCTCCCCTTAAGTCCACGCAGGGCGTCGGAGGTAAGGGGAGGCCTGCCTGCCGGCAAGGCAGGTTAGGAGGGGTTATGAAGCAATTTTACCATTCCCTTGACATTTTGGCAACAAAAATAAATCCGCCCTTTGAGGCGGATAGGCATAACTCACCCTGCCCCTCTCTTGAGATAAGAGAGGGGTTAAATGTTCATTCGCGGGAAGGGTTCCATGCTCATGATATTTTGAGCTTCGGTAGGCGTGAGCACTTTCTTTTCACTTAAAAGAGAAGTGAGTTTACGAACTTTTGCATCCTCTTTATTGATGATGAATACAATCTCACCTTTTTGGTTTGCTAGTGCACGATCAAGATAATCTTTATCCACCATGTTGGATTTGAGATAACCAACATTTGATTTCAGTGTAGAAACATCGGATTTGAGCGTTCCAACATCGGATTTGAGCGTTCCCACATCTGCCTCAACTTTATCAAAACGTTTATCCATCTTTGTGGAAAAGTCATTGACTACCTCTAGTATCTCGTCGATTCGTCCATCCGTGTGTTTTTGTCCCTCGGTTATTGCCTTGAGAAGTTCGGTATTGGTTGGTTCTTGATTCATATGACTATAGTATATAAAGTAGAGTGCATCGGTGTCAAGCAATTATTTTTCAATCCGCGCGATCTTTTTCAGTCTTCGTACATGGCGCGGCTCGCCGGAAAATGGAGTGGCAAGCCAAATATCAATTATTGGTTTGGCTTGAGCAAAGGTTAGGGCTAGGTCGCGGGCGGCAGGATCTTTGGTTTTACCGCCGCCAAAGCACAAAACATTGGTGTCATTGTGCCAGCGACTCATCTTAGCGCTCACTTTATCCCAAGCGCGCACGGCGCGTACGCCTTTTACTTTGTTGGCCACAATACACTCGCCAATTCCAGAGCCGCCTAAGGCAATTCCCCTCACCCCAACCCTCTCCCACACGGGGAGAGGGAGAGCGTTTGAATTCCTCCTCCTTAATGGGGGAGGATTAAGGTGGGGGTGGGCTTTGGCAACCGCTTTGGCCATAGGAATTATAAAATCTGGATAATCATCTTCTGGGTTATACTCATGCGGCCCAAAATCGCGCACTTTATAGCCGCGTTTTTTCAAATACGCCACAATTTGTTTTTTAAGCTCAAACGCGGCATGATCCCCGGCGAGGTAGATGGTTGGCCTTGCCATAGTCATCTATTCTACCGAACTCTTGACAAATACGCAAAATCATGCTATATTAAAAAGGTTCTTTGATGGCAAGCCTGGGGTCTTGGCAATTCTGCCAGGATGAGAGGTAAGCCAGAACATGGAGAGTGGATCATGGCAAAAAACATGGGTCCGGGTCAGAAGTCAGCGGTTCGATCGGCCGCAGGTAAGATGGCGGCGATCTGGATGGCGCTCGAGGCAGCCGTGCGTCAACGCGGTGGCAACGACGACGCGATCCTGCAGCTCGATTCGGAGGGAGCACAGTCGCTCCTCGAGAAGATCGCAGAATTGCTCGTCGCGAAGGTGGCCGTGCCTATCGTGAACGTCGCCTACCAAGCGGTGCTCACCTGGGTCATCGCGGTCTGCCGGTTCGTGTCCTACGTGGACCCGAATATCACGGCCGCGAACTTCCAGCTCCAGCTCGGAGACCTCACGCTCAAGGAAGTCATCGTCGTCGCAATCGACAAGGCGATGAGCACCGCCGACGTGCTCCAGCATCTGGACAACCAAGGTCTGCGGCCAGCCACGCTCCTGGAGCTCCTCTACTGGTGGTTGACCAACCCGAATAAGCACGCTAACTGCCTAGTGGTTGCGCTCGGACAGGTTTGGCGGGGTGGTGTGCCCTACGTCTACGGCCGCGGTGTTTGCCGGGAGCTCAGCCTCTGCGCGGTTGCGAGCGGCTGGGGTCAGGTCTGCAGCTTTGCCGCCGTCCGCAAGTAGGTCACTTGGGCCCTGGGAACCTTGGCCTTTGCAATGTTCCATTGGACCCTTGGTTCCGTTTTCCCCCGCACGTTGCGTAAGCGACGTGCGGGGCGTTTCTTTTTGTGCTAAACTAACGATGGAGAGTAAACGAAACAGTCCGCGGTCAATGAAGTTTATTCTTCTAGGCTTCGGGCGGTTGAAATCTGGGTGTACCGAAAAAGCCAGAATCATTGCGGCTACGGCTTCAATGAGCGCGCAACGGTACAACTCTAAAAATGAAAATACTTGGTGTAGAGAAGTAGCGGGATAACGTCCCGGAATACGATTCAACCCTGAGAGTCCCGATGTAAAGTCGGGATGCCACGCATAATTTTTCATTACTGTGTGGCATATTCAAAGGGTGGTGGCGCGGACGCTTCTCTACATAATTATGACGGCTTGGTTTGGCAGGGTAATGTGCCCTACGTCAACGGCAACGGTGATAACCGGAAGCTCAACCTCAACACGGTTGCGAACGACTGGAATCAGAACTACAGCTTTGCCGCCGTCCGCAAGTATCCCCATTCTCCTCCTACGTAGGAGGAGTTTGTTTTTGGGCTTGTGAAAATGATGGAAATAGGGTAAAGTATTAAAATTATGTAGTCGTCGGTCTTTAGCCGACGCACATTTCGCAGGCTGAAGACCTGCGGCTACAGTTGCTATGGCCAATATACCATTTCCAAAACGCGAAGAAGAAATTCTTGAGTTTTGGGATAAGAATCACGTATTTGAAAAATCTTTACAAAAACCCTCGCCAAAAGGAGAGTTTGTTTTTTATGACGGTCCGCCGTTTGCTACTGGCCTGCCGCACTATGGTCATATTTTGGCCTCCACCATCAAAGATGTTATTCCGCGATATAAAACCATGCGTGGCTATCATGTGCGCCGGCGGTGGGGCTGGGATTGCCACGGTTTGCCGATTGAAAATATTGTAGAGCAAAAACTGGGCATTTCTGGAAAAAAGCAAATTGAAGAGCGCGGGATTGCGGAGTTTAATCGGGCTTGTAGAGAAGGCGTTTTGGCCTATGCGGCAGAATGGGGGAAAATGGTGCGCCGTATCGGACGCTTCGTGGAGTTTGAAAATTCCTACAAAACCATGGATTCCACCTACATGGAATCAGTGTGGTGGGCACTTAAACAAATTTGGGACAAAAAACTTATTTATGAAGGACGCAAAGTGCTTCTTTATTGTCCGCGCTGTGAAACTCCGATTTCCAACTTTGAAGTCGCCATGGACAACAGTTATGAAGAGGTTACGGAGGAGGCGGTTATAGTAAAATTTCTAATTCACCTAATTTCTAATTCACCTAATCAAATTCCAAATAATGCGCCGGTGTACATGCTCGCGTGGACCACTACGCCGTGGACGCTGCCGGGAAACGTGGCGTTGGCAGTGGGAGAGGAGATTGATTATGTGATGGTGCGTACCCCCTCACCCGCTCCAACCACGGTTGGAGCACCCTCTCCCGCACGGGGAGAGGGAGATCGTTTTGATTCCTCCCCCTTGATGGGGGAGGATAAAGGTGGGGGTGAGTATCTGATCCTTGCCAAATCCCGCCTTGCAATCCTCACCGAACCATATGAAGTCGTGCAAGAAATGAAGGGTAAAGATTTGGTTGGACTTGAATATGCGCCGCTATTTAAAGTAGAAGGACTGTCCTTGCGCGCGCGCAAAGACAGTCCTTCTCGTCGAGCTTTCAAGGTGTATCCTGCGGATTTTGTGACGACCGAAGAGGGCACAGGCATTGTGCACACGGCTGTAGTGTATGGTGAAGATGATTATAATTTGGGACTCAAATACAAATTGCCAGTGGTACCTTTGCTTGATGAAAAAGGTGTATTTAATGAAAAATCGCCAGAGCTCATCTCCGGGCAGTATTTTAAAGATTCGGAAAATACCATTAAAAAAGATCTGGAGGCGCGGGGACTTATGTACAAGCGCGAGAAGTATACGCACTCCTATCCATTTTGCTGGCGTTGTGATACGCAGCTTTTTTACAATGCTATTCCAGCTTGGTTTGTTAAAATTTCCAAACTTAAGAAAAAACTCCTGAAACTTAATGAGAAAATTAACTGGTATCCAGAGCATTTAAAACATGGTCGGTTTAAAAATGGCCTTGAAAATGCGCCAGATTGGAATATC
This sequence comes from Candidatus Uhrbacteria bacterium RIFCSPHIGHO2_02_FULL_46_47, assembly GCA_001790815.1. Taxonomy (GTDB): domain Bacteria; phylum Patescibacteriota; class Patescibacteriia; order GWA2-47-26; family GWA2-47-26; genus MGDU01. The sequence continues at coordinate 6,241 of MGDU01000022.1, forward strand.
TCACGTAATCGGTATTGGGCTACTCCTTTGCCGTTTTGGAGATGTGTTGTGCATAACCCTCCCCAGCCCTCCCTTACCTTAAGGGAGGGAGAGAATTTAAGTCCTCCCCTTAAGATAAGGGGAGGTGCAGGAGGGGTTATGAATGGTGGCTGTGGTAACGTGGTTTGCATTGGGTCGTTTCAGGAGTTGAAGCAACGTGCGACAAATTACGACGAGGTGTACAAGTCGCATGATCTTAAGGATATTGATTTACACCGTCCGTATATTGATGAGGTGAAAATCAAGTGCGATAAATGCGATAGCGAGATGCGGCGCATTCCGGAAGTCGTGGACTGTTGGGTAGAATCCGCGTCCATGCCGTTTGCCGAGTTTCATTTTCCGTTTGAAAATCAGGAAGAATTTAAAAGGCGTTATCCGGCGGATTTTGTGGCAGAATACATTGCACAAACGCGGGCTTGGTTTTATGTCATGCATGTAATTGGTAGCGCGATTTTTGGAAAGCCGCCATTTAAAAATGTGGTTACCACTGGCACGATTCTGGCAGAGGATGGCAGTAAGATGTCTAAGTCAAAACAGAATTTTCCTGATCCGTGGGATTTGATTAATCGTTATGGTGTTGATGCTTTGCGTTTTCACCTTATGACTTCGGTTGTCATGCAAGCTGACAATCTGAATTTTTCCGAGCGCGAGGTTGATGGGATTTATAAAAAAGTAGTATTGCTTACGCAAAATGTACTGAGTTTTTACAAATTGTATGCACCACCCCTAACCCCTCCTCCACAAGGAGGGGAAACGAATCAATTTCCTCCCCTGCCCGAGGGTATTTCCTCCCCTGCCCGAGGGGAGGCTAGGAGGGGTGGGAGCGGAGGGGTGGGAGATGTACCGTCTAATTCACGCCACATTCTTGATCGCTGGATTATAGCGCGGCTCCATGAAACAATTCGTGATATGACTGAAGGGTTAGATCGTTATGATGTAGTGCGAGCTGGGCGTTTGATTCCAGAGTTTGTAAATAATCTTTCAACTTGGTATTTGCGCAGATCGCGCGAGCGTTTCAAAAGCAGTAAAAAATCAGAACGTGAATCAGCTCTACGTACTACGTCCTACATTCTACATACTTTTTCCCAACTGCTCGCTCCCTTTATGCCGTTTTTGGCAGAACATGTGTGGCAAGAAGTTACGAGTTACGAGTTACGAGTTACGAGTTACTCGGTACATTTAGCTGACTGGCCTAAGGTGAAGAAATCCAAAATTGATACGGCACTGCTTGAGGAGATGCGAGTGGCGCGAAAAATTGTGGAATTGACGCATGCGGCGCGCGCCGAGGCAAAAATCAAAGTACGTCAGCCGTTGGAAGAATTAAAAATTCAAAATGTAAAATTAAAAATGAGTGAGGAATTATTGAGATTGATTGCGGAGGAGGTGAATGTGAAAGAGGTGAAGATTGTCCCCTCACCTCAATCCTCTCCCACGGGGGGAGAGGAAGTAATTGGCAATCCCTCTCCCCGCAGTACTGCGGGGAGAGGGCAGGGTGAGGGTGGCTGGGTTACCAAGACCGACGGCACACTTACGATTTCACTCAACACCGCAATCACTCCGGAACTTCAAAAAGAAGGTCTGGCGCGCGAGTTGACCCGTCATATTAATGAAGTGCGCAAGATTGTAGGACTTACTCCGCAAGATACCGTGCATGTGATGGTTGCGGTGATTGCCCCCTCTCCCCCAACCCCTCTCCCCCAGGGAGAGGGTAGGGTGAGGGAAGTAGTGAAGGATTTTCAAAAACAACTGCGCAAATCCGTAATCGCGGCGTCAGTCAAGGTGGTCAACGCCCCGCAAGAAGTTGACTGGTCGCATGAGGTAGAGCTTGAAAATCACGAGAAACTTTGGGTGGGGATGAGGAGAGGTTGATAGGAAAACGCAGATTTGGTATACTAAAAGTGAACTTAAGATTAACTAAAAATACCTAAGGCACGCTTAAATTTTTGACCAATCCTCCTAAGCACCTGCTGTTTCGGAGCAAAAAATCCGCTTATGAAAAAACTTATTTCATCCATAACAGCAGGAATATTTGCGTTTTCGGCATTGGCTGCGTTTGCGCAGTCAGATGATCTGGGCCGCGAGGCAACGCAAGAAGTACTTAAGGAAACGCCGGCTGCGTCCACCACAACCTCCGCGCCAATGTCAGCGGAAGAAGCTAAATATAAAACCCTCATACGCTCGGATGCCGCAACATTTAAGGTAGAACTCACTCCGTCAAATGAAACCACAGCTACAAATTTCGTCACCTATGGCACTTCTGAAAAAACCAAAGCCCTTGGCGCGGGCGAGCGGCGCGCGGTTATGCGCGATTACTTTGAAACCGTAGGACGCGGCAATGTAAACTATGAGGATGTGGAACGCATCACTAAAGGGGAAAAGCCGGTTTCCCGCAATCTGGAAAAAGAGCGTGTGCAAGTCGGAGCCGCGCTCAAAGTCTTTACCAAAATCTTCGGCCACAATCCAGATTTCCAAGATCCCAAAGAAGATCTGGCCTGGAATGCGCTTCTTTATCGCATCCGCTTCTCGCGCGACCTTGCAAAAGAGCGGGAGGGCATTGCGGAATTTAAAATGATTTTCAAACGTGCACCCGCAACTCCGCTGGATTGGGCTGCTGTGCGGGTGTTGGGGTATGTGTTATAGTTTATAGTATAAAAGGCTCTTTGAAAAATATCCTTAGCATGAACACCGTCAGGGCCTCTTTAAGGAGGGAGTGCGATGCAAAGCCCACGCACAGCAGTATTGGCAGGGCTTACCCTTAGCATCGTGCTTAGTTTGGGGCTTAGTGTTTCTGCAGACGAGCTTACCGAGGGCGCCAAGGCGAGCCATGATGTGCCGGGGCTTCGTCCCTCGGGTCTTGATCTTGGCTTTACCGCATTCGGGAAAAGAGGAGGATCAACTGAGCTTCAACATCTAGGGCCGTATGCTCGTTTTTCACTGCGCTTTGAGAACGTTTTCTCCTACACCTCGGTTGGCTATTACGAGGCTTTGCTTGCGTTTCGCCGCCGTGCATTGCTGATTGAACGAGCCGAGCTTTCCGCGCGCACAGTCTCAGTAGGATAGGGGATCGGCGCTGATCTGGAGCTTGGCCGGGTACGACTGGCGCTGTTTGCCGAGGGTGAGGGAACAGTTTGGACAAGCGCGGTCGTACTGGAGAAAGTCAAGACTACCAAAGCGCAATACGCACGGCTCGGCGAAGAGTTTCGCAACAAGGTTGACCCTTCCTACCGTTGGTACTTTGTGCGCACTGGACTGCTTGGAAGCGCGCAGTGGGGTACAGTGGCGCCCTACGCCTCGCTTGGCTATCTCCGGTTTGATGCAAAGTTCGTAGTTGAGATGGATCCTGATCTTGCAAAAGCCGTACTTGCCATTGGGGTCAAACCTGATGCGGGAAACAAGCACATCGTAAAAGACGTGCCAGCAGGTTTGCTTGGCGCAGCAGTCAACCTCTCGCGCAAGTGGCTTTTGACCACAAGTGCTGCTTTTGTGCCACTTGATCCTGCTTTTGAAGAGTGGGTTCTTATCTCCAATGCCGCCCTTGGTCGGCGGTTCTAGCCCTTTTCTTCCCGGATCGCTCTGCCCCGCGATCCGGAGCTTTTTTATTAGTTCCTTTTAAAAAACGATAAGGTATACAGGGCGAGTGCGGCGAGCTCCGGCAACCAGACACTCAGCTTTGCTACTCCTAGTTTTGAAGCGAAGGGGACTATCATACTTTCAAATAGTATCTGGATACTCTTAAAAAGTAAAGTAAATGTGCAGTACACATGGACTTTTGTTAAGTGGGTCGGTGCGCTTGTGGGCATCAGACAATGAATTACTTGAGGATGGGATTGATGGGGATGGGGATGGGGATGGCGTTGCAGATGCCGACGAAATAGTAAATTTTGTACAGTTTGAGGGGGATCAGTTTGTAACGATTGTAGCCGGTACCATAAAAACATTTATTCTCAAAGCAGATACTACCGGCGTTTCAAGTTCAATGGATGATACAGTGCGATTTGATGTAATGGATGAGACAGCCGCAGTTGATGGTAATGAATTTCAGTGGGATGCACCGACTGTCGGTATAGTTGACCGGTCAGGTACCGGGGTGCCATATCTTCCGGTTATTGGTGGCACGCTTGTGTATTAGTGTTGACCTGATGTGAGATTGAATAAAGGACAGTCCCGCTTCTGCGGGACTGTCCTTTTGTGATATAAAATTACACTGACTTGACAAAAAATGGCATTAGGATATCCTGTACATATATGTACAGGATAAAGAAGCACAAAATCTTCCATATTTCCCTTCCGCCTTTGGATCGTATTGCCGCGCTTGCGCGGCTTGGGCAAGAGGTGTTCCACGCGAGCGATCTTGCCAATCTTTGGCAGATACGGGATCCCAATACTCTTTACACCACTCTTAAGCGATATACTCAAAAAGGGCTTATTTTTCGGATCCATAAAGGTATGTATTCGATTAGGCCGCTTGATGAGATTGATCCTCTTTTGCTTGGGGTCAAAGCACTTCACCGCTTTGCATATGTAAGTACGGAGACCATGCTTGCGCAGTACGGGGTGATTCAACAAAAAATTACCGCGATTACATTAGTATCAGACATTTCTAAGCGATTTTCAATTGGATCGCATCATTACGTATGTCGAAAACTCAAAGATCGTTACCTTTATAATACTGCGGGGACTGTCACACAGAACAGCGTAAGGCGCGCTACTCTTGCGCGGGCAGTTGCTGATATGTTGTATTTTAATTTGCGGGCTTATTTTGACAACTTGAACCATATTGATTGGGATGCAGTGCGCGTGCTTCAAAAAAAAATAGGATATCCTTTAACTCCGTCTCGCTATGTTTCTTCCAAAACAAAGTGATGCCATACATAAGGCCTGGCTCTATCGTCTCCTTTCCGCAATTTACAACTCTCCCGAGCTTGCCACAGTTTTGTATTTCAAAGGCGGAACTTGCGCCGCCATGCTGGGATGGCTTGATCGTTTTTCTATTGATTTAGATTTTGATTACGCCGGGGGAAAAAATGAGATAGTTAAAGTCCGAAGCATGCTTGAGCAGATATTTGCCGATCTTAATCTGGAGATTAAAGATTCGAGCCGTAAAACATTGCAATATTTTTTGCGCTATCCTGTTGCACAAAAAGATATGCGCAATACAATTAAAATTGATACCACTTTTCCTTTACTAAAATCAAATCAATATGCCCCGCAACAGTTGGCCGATATTGATCGTACTATTATATGCCAGACGAAAGAAACGATGTTTGCTAACAAACTCGTCGCTTTGATTGAGCGCTATGAGCTGCGCGAGGCAATTGCTAGCCGCGATCTTTATGATGTCCATCATTTTTTTATGCAGGGGTTTCGGTATCACGCGCCGGTAATTTACGAACGGCGTAAAACAAAAAACCTGGCCGCATTTTTCAAAATGCTTATTCAATTTGTGGATAAGCATATTACGCAGCGAATTATTGATCAGGATCTCAATGTACTTTTATCGCCTGACCATTTTCGCCGCGCGCGCCGGCATCTTAAGCGCGAGACACTAATGTTTTTACGTGATGAATTGCAGCGTATTGAAGGGAAGAATAAGTGAACATTTTAAAATCTGCATTGCTGTGATATCATGTACTCGATATGATCGCGTATCTCAAAGGACAAGTGAGAATGCGGGGGAAGGATAGCGTTGTTGTTGTAATTGATAATGTTGGATATGAAGTATTTTTGCCTGCGCTGGCTTTGGAAAAGGCAAAAGTAGGGGAGGAGCGGGAGTTTTTTACGCATGAATATTTGCGGGAAAATGCGCGGGAGCTGTATGGATTTCCAACTAAAGAAGAATTGGGGTTGTTTCGGGATTTGATGAAAGTATCCGGGGTGGGGCCAAAAATGGCATTGAATGTTTTGTCGCTTGGCGCTTCTCGCGTGCGTGAGGCGATTACCAAAGGTGATGCCGGAATTTTAGGATCAGTTTCCGGAGTTGGCAAAAAAACCGCGCAGAAAATCGTGCTGGAGCTCAAGGGGACTATTGAGATGGGAGACATCAGTTCGCAGTTCACAGAAGAAGCACTTGACGCATTGCGTCGCTTGGGCTACAGTCAGCGTGAAGCCAGCGAGGCGCTGAGCAATGTGCAAGATGCGGAAACCACGGAAGAAAAAATCAAAGCCGCTTTGAAGATTCTTGGCAAACGATAATTTGACATTTGTGAAGAGGTAATGGTAAGATATAATAATATGGATACGGCAATTAATTTTACCACTGAAATATGGAGGGATGGCGGGCATTTTGTGGCTTGGACGCCGGAGTTGGATGTTTCAAGCATGGGGAATACTATTGATGAGGCGCGTAAAAATTTGCGCGAAGCAATGGGGCTTTTTGTGGATGAAGCTGAACACATGGGAACGCTCCGCGATATTCTGGAGGAGTCCGGCTATGTGCGGAGTGTGGAGGGATGGCGCGCTCCGGAGATACTTGCGATTGAGAAAATGAGTGTTGCGGTTTCATAACCTGCAAGCTGTGTGCCAAAGATTGTTGCACTGCATTATAGAAAACTTGTGCGCGTTTTTGAGCAGGATGGATTTACCGTAGCGCGCCAAGAAGGAAGTCATATTGTGCTTACCAAACAGGGGATCTTAAGGCCGGTGGTAATCCCGACCTATGATGAGATCCCTGTTTTCATTATTAAAAACTGTTTACGGACTGCAAGGATGAGCAGGGATAGATATTTTGAACTGTTAGAAAACATGTGATTATAATTATATGATGGTTGAAATTAATGATCAAAAAGTTTGGAACGAATGGTTGCTTTCCCAACGAATGCAAACCGGGATTTTTTTGCAAAGTTGGGAGTGGGGGGAATTTCAAAAAACAGTCGGGCACAAGGTGCATCGCTATCTAAATCAAGATAAAGATACGATTGCACGATTGCGCAATCGTGAAATAGCGCAAGTTATTGAATTGCCATTGCCGCTTGGAAAAAAGTATTGGTTTATCCCCCGCGGGGAAGCTTTGCCTGGCCTTGTGGGAGAAGCACAAAAGCATGGAGTATGGTTTATCCGCTTTGAACCTATTACGAGTGATGGGTTACGAGTTAAGAGTTATGTGAAAACACGGGATATAAGTCCGCCGCAAACACTCATTATTGATTTGGGTAAAAGTGAAGAGGAGTTGCTTGCGCAAATGCACGAGAAAACGCGATACAATGTGCGACTTGCGATTAGGAAAGGTGTGGAAGTGCGTTTTTCCGCCAAAGGCGGATCCGCCTCGGGCGGAGAAGAATTTTGGAAACTAATGCAGGAGACGGCAAAGCGTGATAAGTTTAGCACGCATCCGCGGGAGTATTATGAAAAAATGCTAGAGGTGCTTAGCAATTACCCCTCACCTCAATCCTCTCCCACACGGGGAGAGGAAGAGAAAGACAATCCCTCTCCCTTAGGGAGAGGGGAAAAAACAAACACCCCTCTTAAGGTAAGAGGGGATGGGGGAGTTATGCATGTTCGTCTCCATATGGCCTATCAGGGCATTACTCCGGTTGCCGGAGCAATCGTGGGTTATTTTGGCGACACCGCAACCTATCTTCACGGCGCTTCCTCATACGAGCATCGCGCGGCAATGGGACCCTATGCTTTGCACTTCCAAATCATGAAAGAGGCGAAAAAAGAAGGGTACAAATTTTATGATTTTTGGGGAGTCAATACTACATACTACAAACTACATACTACGAACTCATGGGCGGGCATGACGCGATTTAAAACGGGATTTGGTGGACAAGTTGTAGATTATCCCGGCACCTTTGACTTGCCACTTAACAAATTTTGGTATACAGTGTATCGGCTTGGAAGAAGAATGCTCCCATAGTTTCGTCGTTCTTTTCTTGCCCCTATAGTTCAACGGACAGAATGCAGGCCTCCGAAGCCTGATATCCACGTTCGATTCGTGGTGGGGGCAGAGAAAGAGCTGAGAGGGTTCGCCGTGCACCACGTAGGGTGCATGGCGCCGTGAACATTGCATGGTTCACTGGCGATTCCTACTGGGAGCAAAAAAGACCCCGCAATATGCGGGGTCTTTTTGGTACGCCGGCTAAAGACCGGCGGCTACATTATTTCTTCTCTTCTAGCTTCTTTTTTAATTCTTCCAAGCGGTCTTTGGCCTGTTGATTGTCCGGATTGAGTTCCACAACTTTTTGAATTTGTTCAATTGCTTTTTCAATATCACCTTGCTCCTCGTATATTTGTGCCAAAAACCAGCGCGCGTTGGAGAAGTTTTCAGCAAGACGTACTGCTTCCTCAAGTTCTACTTGTGCAGCATCCTTGCGCTGATTTTGCAAAAGGTACAGGCCGATTTCATAACGAAGCGCGGAGTCATTTTGGGCAACTGCTTGAGCGCGGCGATAGGCTTGAATCGCTCCTTCTACGTCTTGTTTTTGCGCTAAAAGACGCGCGAGTTCAAGATGAGCAAAGACGTAGTTGGGGCGAATGTTTGCAGCTTTGCGCAATAGTTCCTCCGCAGACTGAGTGAGCAGTTTGGTCTCTTCCTCTTTAGCGCCAGATGTGGCAAGCGCTTTTGCTACGCCAAGATTTACAAGTAAGGAAGGGTCTGATGGCGAAAGTTCTAAGGCCCTGCTAAATGCGTCAACCGCAGCCAGCGCCGCGCCGCCTGTGATTGGACTAATATCAAGATAGACTGAGCCAAGCATTATCCAGTTGGTAGAGTTTTGGGGAGCAAGTTCTGTTGCGCGTCTTGCGGAAGCGAGTATTTTGTCAGTAATATCGCGAAGCTCTTGGAGAGCGGTTTGTGTTTCTTTATCTGACGGCGCTTCGGCAAGTTTTTGGCGCAACAGTCCCCGGCGTGTTTCTGTCAGTAGCCGCAAATAGGAATCGTTCCATGGATCAAGGCGCGTAGCTTTTGTCAGGTATGATTCAGTAGTACTGAGATTTGAGATGCCAATGGTAGCGCCTTTGAGAACTGTCGCTTCTGCGAATGCGCGGCGCCCTTGAAGTGTGAAAAGCCCAAGCACAAGCAGTATGATAAGTGATCCCACAGTTGGGCGTGCCAGTCCGACTAAATTTAATTTTAGAGGACGTAAATTTAGATGAGCAAGCATGAGTCCCAGAAGCGTGTCAAAGAAAAATTTGGCTGCAAGCGGCATGGGCACAAGCCAGGCGCCGACAAACAGCGCGACTCCGGCTGCAAAAAGAGCGGTTTCCTCGGTAGTGGATTCTTTGCGCCACTTCTGCCAGCCGTAGGATACCAGCACGGAGAGAACCGTGAGAATGAGGAGTCCGGTTCCTATAAAACCCAAAGTAGCAAGCCAAGTTAGACCCGTGGATGAGCCCCAATCGAATGAAATATTCCAAAATGGAGTTTGTAAAATAGGAAGCGAGCGGAAGCGCAAGTAATCCGCGCTAAAGGTGGCAGGACCTGAACCCAAAAGCGGATGCGCGCCCAGAGTTTGCAGAGCAATAGACCAGGTTTCGCGGTGCGACGGGCCAACCTCTAGCGGTGTTTTCAAAAAGTTCAAAAACGGCCGTACAGCAAGCACAATAGAAAGCAGTGTGCCAAGCGTAATAAGAAGGATCGCAGTGGGCGGCGTGCGTTTCTCACTTTTTTTCAGTTGGCGCAGGGCAAGCAGGCCTAGACCAACCGCCACTATAATGAGCGGCGCGCGAAAACCGGTTCCGACAATAAGCAATGCCGGAGGGACAAGTGCGATAAGAGTACTAGCGATTGCCCGGCGTGAGGAAGCATTTAAGAGACGTCCGACTCCCAGCACAATTGTAGCGGCCGCAATCATGGTTGCGGTTGTGGTGGTGCCCGCAGGATTGAAACCTTGAGAGGGAATAAAACGGTATATGTTCAATCCTAAAAGAGAGATGATAGTGATAAGGGAGAGTACGCTTCCAGAAGCGATAAGTGCAAGATAGGGTAGTTTTGAATTTTCCCGTCCTCCGTGATAGGTAAGGAGAATCCAAAGCCCAAGGAGCAGTAAACTGAATACAGCGATTGATTCAGTGCCGCCATATCCAAATAATCCTTGATGTCGCAGTCCTGATTGCCAAGCACTGATTGTTGCGAACACAATAGTTGCAATGCCGAGAGGTACGAAAAGATGACGCGGGATAAAGTCAATGAATTTTCTTTTTAAGGCATTTTTGAGAACGAGTATCACTGCGATGCCTACTGCAAGCGATAGAAAGAGTTGTTTTGAAAATTCAGCGGTAAGACTCCATGGCGTCGCGATAAATGGAAAAAAGAAAATAGCAATTGCCGCGGCAATGCATTGCCAAGGCAGGCGTGAAGTCGCAGATTTTTCCGACACCGGCGACACAGCTACTTGTGTCATCTGCGGAGGGGAGATTTGTGGTTTTTCCTTGAGCTCATGATACCAGGGTTCTCTGATCGGCGGGGCTGGTATTTTCCGTATGGTTCTTACAGATCTTCGGACCGGCGCTTTTGTAGTCCGCGCGCCAGTCTCGCTACGCGATACGGCGCGGGACTTTGTCTCGCGCACAGGTGCGCTCGACTCCGCCTTTTTAGTTGTTGTTTTTGTTTTCGCTGTAGGCATATTAAAATAGAGAATTATGAATTATGAATTATGAATCATGAAAAATCAACATCCATAATTCCTAATTCATACTTCCTGATTCTGAATCATTGTACCACACCTTTTCCGCGCCCGAAAGGGTCAGCTTCAAGGGAGGAGGAAAGTGATGGCGCATCAGTGGAAAAAACCGTTTGCATAATAGTATCTGTCGCTTGCGCGCGAGAAACCCCAAGGAGCAAGAGTAATTTTCCACGATCATCCTCCTTTGGTTTGGCGATCACTGAAAACTCAGCAGAAAGCTCAGGAGTCGTGATTGGCATGCGCGGCACATCCCATCTGACTTCGCGCGCACTTTCATTGAAAGACAATTTTCCTTCCTGTGCTAGTTGCGCGCCTGACCATTTTACTCCTTCCGGAAGATTGGCAATTACAGCAATCTCAGAAAGATCATGAAAAGTATTTTTGATTTTGAATCTTACTGTAAATTTTGTCTCTTGTCCGACTTTTGGCGGAAGCGGTCCAGACCCTTGCGGCGTACCGGTTGCACTAAAGTAACGCGCCTCGGAGGCAAGCGTAAGATCAGAAACTATCGTAAGTTTGAACTTAGGGGTGCGGATGGATCCATCTTTGTAAAGTGCCTGTGCTTCAAGCTCAATAAATGGCGACGCATGAAGCGGCGCACTTTTCATCAGCGGAAGTGTTGCCGAAAGTTCAGTGCTCTGTCCCGGATTGAGTGTGATTTCGTCTACCGCAGGAAATGTAATCGTACTTCCGGCAATGATTCCTTCGTGGGCGTTTGCATTTTTCCAATCAATAAGATCGCTTGTAACAGGAATCGTGAGATGAAGTCCTGAAATTGGCTCGCTTGCGCGATTTTGAAGTTTTAAAGCGAGGCGAAAAGTATCGCCAAGACGCAGCCATTTTATTTCCGGATTGTTATTAATAAAAAGATCAAGCTGAAGATCTGATCCTTTAACCTCGATCGTTTGCTGTTCTTTCCCTAAAGGATATAAACGTGCTGTTCCTTCTGTTTTTGAAACCTCAATAACTAGGTCTTGCGCTCCTTGAGCACTGCTCAAAAAGGTTCCCTTAAATTTTATTTCCTTCTTTTCTCCGGGCAATAGCGTTTGAAGCGCCCAGACTCCTTTGTCGACTTTTGGATCTGTGTCATCAAGAATAAATGTGGAAGGAGGAGTAAGTGTTGCTTGCACATTATCAAAAGTTTCGTCAGTTTCATTTTTAATTTCTCCCCGTATCTCCAGTTCTTCTCCGGGCACTGTTGAAGCTGGACCGCTAAGTAAGATATGCACTCCATGAGCCCGAATGGTAAAGGTGTGAGTTTTTGAGGTTTTAAATTCAGCATTAAAGTCCGCTGGCTTATAGGAGAATATGGATTGTAGTTCAAGCGTGTCATCTACAAATCCGTAAGGAATGAGCCTAAGGCGTAACTCACCGCTTGAGCGGGCAGGAATTGTTCCAAAATTCCACTCCAGACGACCATTTTCAGGTTTGGGAGACGCTTCTTTGAGAAGTATGTTATCAGGAAGGCGCAGACGCAGCGCTCCGAAGGCGAGCGGTTTTCGATCGGAATTTTTATAGGTGATGATGACCTCTTGTGGAACGCCGGAAACCACCTCTTGGGGTCCATCCAAGCTCAAGGTTATTTCTCCGCCACCTTTACCTTGCGTGCCAAAGAAAAAAAATCCGAGCCAGGACGCGGTGATTACTGTTGCAAGAAACAAAATAATGCCGAAAAGCAAGCGCGTGGTTCGCCGATGGTATTCATGCTCAAGATGGCTCATATCCGGTAGTTTGCCTTTCTTGTCTTGATAGATGAAGCGCAACTCTTGATCAAGAGCTCGCCCTTTATAGAAATGGTGTTTTCGCATACGATTAAAGACGATACAGAATTGCGGAGTTCGCAATAGTTTTATCAAGCACTCCGGTAAAATTCCAGCCAGAAGCCTGCCAAACTCCTTCCCCGCCTCCACTGATAATCTGCAGTTGCGGATCAAGGCTTACTTGACTTGTAATTTTTGAACGTGCTCCGGCTTGTTGTTCTATAGTTAGCGCGTAGGTAATGGTGTTGTGTAAATATCTCAAGGGGATTTCATAGGTAATTTTACCTTGCACGGCCTCCCCCGGATTGACAATAAGCCAGTTTCCAAATACAGTTTTACCGCGTTCGTTCCATATGCGCGTGCCGCTTGCAAGATCAGCGCGTGCTTCAGTTTCCTCATTCCTGATATCGGGATCCGGATCAAGCGTAATCGGCGGTTTTTCAAAAAGATGCGACGGGGGAATACTAAATCCGCTTGCTGAAATGAGCCGCGCATCTTTTGGCACATACATTCGCACAAACGAATAATTGCGGATGCCAAGTAATTTGTCCCCATGTTTCCCATGGTGAGTTCGCGTAAGGGTTACTGTTGTAAGAATTGTCCCTTCGCGTGTTATCCGTGCCTCATGGTGAATATTTTGATCAATAACACCGTCGGTTTTTCCTCCGCCTACATTTGAAGTAATTACTGAAAGATAGTCTCCGCTGACTTCTTTAAGCGCGCCGGAGGCACCAAGGCGATGCAATGCCGCCTCGGTTTCCTCATCGCGACTCCAAATCTGGATGTCTTTTTTATAAAGAGCGTTGATTAGAATTGTGAGTGCGGTTTGAGGATTACTTCGTGTAAGTTCGCGCGCCTTTTCAGTTACAGCTGGGAAGAGCGTGGTAATAATTCTTTTAGGAGTTTTGCGATTTGTCTCGCGATCACGCGCAATAATATTTTGGAGTTGATCAATAAAATTTTGCGCGGTAAATTTTTCCCCGCCTGACAATGTGATAGGCCCCGCGCTTTTAAGAATCTCCTCACCCAGATAGGCAGTAATCGCAATGACGCCATCAAGAGTCGGTCCGCCGGTTGCCCCGTACAGTTCAGAAATTTTTTTGGCGGAAGTCGGAAAGTCAGGCCACCAGTTCGCGTCCTGCAGTTCAAAGCGGGGATTGATAAGGTGAAGAGGCTTGGGTGAGATACGATTAAGTGTGAGTTGTCCTTGAACATCATAACTGCCGCCTGAAGGAATTTCGACATTGTCTATTTTTCCGTTATTGATGGTAAGCAGTGCTAAAGACCCGGCAAATCCTCCGGTAGCGCGAAGTTCGCGTGGATTTTGGAAGACCAGGAGAATCTTCTTTTGCTCGCGGCTTCCACTCAAATCAGTAAGCACCGTAAGAATATCCTCTGTCGCGCGGAGTTTTTCTTTAAGCGGCGAAAGTATTGGTTTCCAAGACTGGCGATCAGCAATAAGCCGCATTTTTTCGCTTAAATAGGAAATTTCAGTTGACGCCTCGCTTAGCAATGTGGAAAACGATGCTGTCCCAGCTTTAAAATTCAAAAGTGTAGTGAGCAGTTGCTTACCGGAGAGCGCCGTAAGTTCAGAAAGTTCAAGGGCGGTATACTTTGCTTTTATGTGCGCCGGAAAAATTAAACGCAGCGGCCCAAAAGCATGCAAAGTCTGCCGCAGGTCCTTAATATTTCCAAGACTAAAAGCGAGCTCGGTTTTCGCGCGCGTAAAATCTTGCGCGCGCAGTGCATCAATAAATGCGTTTGCATGTTGTACGCCCTCGCTCATATTAGATGCTACTTTATATTCTGTCGCTTTTACGGCGCGGTATATGAGCAGGCCTTGTACTGGAAGAGTAATTGCCACCAGCAATAGAAAAAATATTCCGACGCGCTCATGGCGGAAAATCGCCGGAATCGGTATGTACAGCCGCGCACTCCTTTGCCCCTTGACATGGCGCGTTTTTTGATTAAGACGACCCTTGAGCGTTTTACCAAATGTGGCGGCACTGCTCAAAAATGATGAAAAACCCTCTTGCCAGCCTTGTTTTTGCGTTTCAATAAGTTTTGCAAAATTTTCCGAGTGAGCTTTTAGTAAATCCGGCACCTCGGCAACGCGTTCGTCAAAGGCCGCAATGCGATTTTGTAGTCGCAGGTCTTTAGCCTGCGCAATTGTATTTTCGCGGCGCAAATTCAAGACATGGGGCGAGTGCGCGCCTTCATGCGGTTGAATCGCAACAGGGACTGGTTGTTTTGGTTTTGGGGAAGTTTTTTTAGACATGGGATATGAAGTCGTCACTGAGTGACGGGGCATGCTAGTCACTCAGTGACGACTAACAATTCTCCCATTTTACACTAAAGAGGCCTGTTCGTACAAGTGTAGAGTTTGCCGCGCGTTATTTTGCCAAGAATATGCGCGGGGAAGCGGTGATTTAACTGGATTGCGAAGCGCATTAAGAATAGTTTTAGCCATATAATCAGGATTTAGCGGATCAAAATAAGCCGCGGCATCGCCCAAGATTTCGCGATGCACCGGAATGTCTGATACGGCAACTGGCGTCCCAAAAGCAAGCGCTTCAAGGGGTGGCAGACTAAACCCTTCTTCCAGCGAGGGTTGGACAAGGAGCGCGGCGTTTTTGTAAAGCGCGGCAAGCTCAGAGTCAGTGGCAGAACCGTAGAATACTATTGAGGATGTAGTATGTAGTACGTAGGACGTAGATTTTAATTTTTTCCAAAACCAATCTTCTCTTCCGACAAGTACAAGTTTGTACTCTGGCAATTGCGCGCGCACAATTTTCCATGCTTCCAGCAGTCGTGCAAGATTTTTGTGCGGATAAGCCGCACCGATGTACAAGACGAAGTCATCAGTCATCGGTTCACGGTTCACGGTTTGGTTTGACTTACTGTGAACTGTAGTCTGTGAACTGTTGACTAATGTTGCCGCTTCATAAATCACCTGCACCTTCTTTCGCACCTGCGGATACTTGTCCAGCAACTGTTCTTTTACAAAATTGCTCGGTACAATAATCGCGCGCGCGGCCAGCACTGCGTGGCTAAAAATTAATTTGAACGCTTGGAATTTTAGCCAGTAGGTAATCCGCCCGCGTGTGGAAGACTCCCGCGTGCGATTGGAGGAAAAAAGTTCAAGATCATGGATAGTAACAACAAATGGGCGGTTGAAAAAGAAGGGAACGTTCCAATGGGGAAAATGGATAAGTGAGGCGGTAGTACGTAGTAAGTAGTATGTAGAAAGTTGTTCGCGAATGCCATACCACTGTGCGTTCCAGAGTGCCTTATGAAAGCGTGGATTTTTGGGTTGATATTCGTCAAAATTCGCCCGACGCAAAAAAATAGTGTAACGAATTTCTCCCTCTCCCTCGGTGGGAGAGGGTTGGGGTGAGGGGGAAATTTGTTCCAGCGCCTCAATCAATTTCATCAAATACCGTCCAATCCCGCGCTGGGCTGTCCCATACATCCTGGCATCAATGGCAATGTGCATAAAAGGGCTTGACAAGAATAATATATGTGATATACTTTAAATACGATCCTTGGTGAAGGCCTGCCGTATGGCAGAGATTGGTCTTTCGCAAGAAAGAATAGCCAAGGTGAACACCCATAAAATCCCTGCGTAAGCAGGGTTTTATGATATTGTAATATTTTGCAAATAACCCGTTTGTTGTGCTTTCCTCACTAGGGCTTGTGCATCCGGATGTTTAAGCAATGCACTGCGGATGCATCCTGCCCACATATCTGCAAGACGTATTAGTGGTTCACTTTCATCTCGTTTGCTTTTCACAATACGCAGAGAGATGCCTGTTGCTCTCAGTGCGTTAGTAAGCTGTTTTGCTTTATAACGATCTATACCATCTACATATACACTTGCGCGATATGGTTGTTGTGCTACAAGTTTGATTGATTTTTCAAGCAGCTCAAGCATTGGGAAAAAATAAGGAATTGGTTTTCGGTAATGTGCTGTAAAAACACTGCCTTTTGCGATCTTTTTTTCAAGAATTATGGAAAGATATTGTATGCGCCGCGGATAAGATATTTTGTGCCATTTTAAATGATTGGTCTGTGCAATTTTCTCCGCATTAGTTAATTGCTGGCGAAGAGTTTCTTGATCACTGCTACTCACTATCGCAACTACTACAAAGAATTCTGAACCCGCGTCTTGGCCTGCCTCATCAACATAGCAATAAAGTTTCTGCATAAACTATAAACAAAAAAGCACTTCTAGTGCTTTAAACATACCAAACTCTTGACATTTTGGCAAAAATATGATAATATAAAATATGCTCTTTTAAAGCAAAACTACCTAATGAGGAGAGCTTATTTATCATATTTTTATGTGGTAAGCAAGCTCTTCTCATAACGAGGAAGCCTCTGGGCCCCGGAGTGAGGGGCAAAACGCTTTTCGGGCAATCAAGCCTGAAAGGAGAACGACCATGGGATCCAACGATTCTTTCCACGCAATGCGGCGCGGCCTGTCCGAGGGTCAATCCGAGGCGCTCCTGCGCAACGTCTGGCTTGCCGGTGGCGGCGACCAGGGCGGCAACGAGGCCGTCCATGCCCTGCTCCGCGGCGAGATGAAGGTCATCTTGCAGGACGCGATCGTTCTGCTCGTGGACGCGACCGGCCGGTGCATCCCGCTTCCCACGATCAAGGGCGAGCACGTGGATGCCAACCGCGACTTCTGCCTGGTCCAGCCCGCGATCGACTACGCCGCTATTCTCGGCCGCCTTCAGCAGTTCTTCGCGCCTGGGATGAAGTTTGTCTCGGCCGAGGAGTTCGCCAAGCAGGCCACGGCGCTCATCACGCGGATCCGTGAGACCAAGCAGGTCGCCAACTTGCTCAAGGGCGTGTGCCTGCCCATCGTCCTGCCGCAGATTACCGTCGCGAACTACGGGCAGACCCTGGAGGAGACCTTCCTTACGGCGGCCGAGCGCGCGTACCAGGCGCAGTACCCCGACCGGACGTTCTACAACTACCGCGCGGGCACGCTCGCCGGGCAGGTCCAGATCGTCGAAGAGAGCCGGCACCAGCGGCTCGTGGAGAAGATGGCCAAGGGCCCTGTGGTCCTCATCCACTTCCCAAACCCCATGCAGGGCTTCTCCATCCCGGCAGATCGCAAGATGATCAGCGCGTTGCCCGAGGGCTTCATGCTCGCAGGCGCGCTCGACACGGCGACGTCCGTCGTCGCTCACACCGTGACGCTCGCGCGTAACTACCACACACCCGGACTGGACTGCGCCGCGAACTCTTGGCGGGGCCTTTCGCTCTGCTTCAAGGCCAGCGACGACGGGCTCGGCTTCCGCTACAGGCGCCTGATCGCCGACGACGACTGCTCGGGCGGCCTGTCCTTCGTCGGGTAGTAGCGTCTCTCGGGCTTCGTTCTCTTGTCCTTTGGATCAAGTCGCTTGTGGATTTGGTCTTTGGGACGACTCAGTTTCATGGCGGGCGTACGACTCACAATCGTACGACCCGCCTTTTTTAATTGACGCTTCGCGTCACATCTCCTCCACCGTTTCTATGGTCAGCAAGTGCAGGCCTTGCTTGAGAGTTTTTTGGATGGCGGAGATAAGGGCCAGACGGAAGGCGCGGGTGGGTTTAGCGGATTTGAGCACTGGCGAGTTTTCATAAAAATCAGAAAATTGCTGGGCAAGTTTGTACAAGTATTGGGCAAGATGAGAGGGACCGCGATCTTGCGCGGCCTGTGTGATAATTTCTGGAAAGCGGGCGAGTTGGAAAATTAGGTGCCATTCAAGATTACTCATACCCTCACCCCTCATAACGCCCCCTTCCCCCCCTCTTATCTTAAGAGGGGGTTGGGGGGAGTTACTGCCTGCTTTGCGCAGGATGCTGGCGATGCGCGCATAGGTGTACAACAAATACGGTCCAGTATCGCCGGTAAAGGCAATTGAGGCCTTAGGATCAAAATGTACTGCGGTTTTTGGCGCAACTTTGAGCAAATAATAGCGCACTGCGGCTTGGGCAATAATTTCCGCGCGATCTTCAATTTCTTTTTCGTTTAAATGATCATGCCGCGTACGCACCTCTTCTTTAATCAGTCCCAGCATGTGATCCAAAAGCGCATCGGCTTCCACTACTGTTCCCTCCCGGGTTTTCATTTTTCCTTCCGGCAAAAATACATGGCCATAAGTCATGTGCTCACACTGGTTGGCCCATTTATATCCAAGCATCTGGTATATGGCAAAAAGCTGTTTGAAATAAAGATCTTGCTCTTGTCCCACACACCAGATTGATCGCGAAAGTTTATATTTTCTGAATTTCTCTGACCCAAGCGCAAGATCTGCTGTAGCATAAATTGCTGTACCATCAGCGCGCTGAAGAATTTTCGGAGGGAGCGCAGGCTGAAGACCTGCGGCTACAGGGAATTCAATCAATACCGCGCCGGTCTCATCTTTTTTAAATACGCCTTTTTTAAGTCCTTGTTCCACTACTTTTTTCCCTTGTTTCCAAAGTTGGCTTTCAAAATAGGTGGCATTGAATTTTATGCCCAGCCGTTTAAGTGTTTCATTGATTCCATCAAGCGCCCAGCCAGACATTTGTTTCCAAAGCGCGAGGGTTTCTTTATCGCCCGCTTCCCATTTTCGCACGAGTTCCTCAGCTTGCTTTTCTAGGGCTAAGCCCTTAGATTTTTCAGGGCTTAGCCCTGCCCGTTCTTCTTTGGCCTTGCGTTCAAACAATACATACCACTGTACTACAAATTGATCGCCTTTCATGCCTTCACTTTTTGGTGTTTTGTCTTTGCCCCAAAGTTTATAGGCCAGCATGGCTTTGGCAATTTGCAATCCGCGATCGTTAAATAAACAGGCGCGTACGATTTTTGATCCTTGAGACTCCAGCAGGCGGGCGACAGATTCGCCTAAAAATGCGTTGCGCAAGTGGCCAAGGTGGAGCGGTTTGTTGTTGTTGGGTGAGACCATCTCCATCATGACGCGCTGATTCCCCCTCCCCTGACCCCTCCCACGGGTGGAGGGGGATTGCCGGTTACTCCCTCTCCCTCGATGGGAGAGGGTTGGGGTGAGGGTGAATACCACCTTCGCCACATCATCTCGCCTCAACCAAAAATTCACATACGGCCCAGCGATTTCTACGCGCTCCACAAGTCCTTGCGGTTGCAATTTGTGCTGTAACTTTTGTGCCAGCGCGCCCGGTGCTATTTTTTTTTCTTTTGCCAGCGCAAACAGCGGAAGAGAAAAATCTCCCATGGCCGCATTTGGCGGAAATACAATATCGGCGGGCGTTGCTTTAACCCCCGCCTTGTTGAGAATTTTTACAATGTCCTCCCGAGCCTGATTAAGCACCATACATAACACGCACAAAGTGGCGCTTACCTTTTTGGATAAGTACGCCTTTTTTGGTTAGCGTAATTGTTGTGAGCGGATCTTTAATGACTTTGCCATCAATCTGCACTCCTCCTTGTTCTACTACTCTGCGCGCCTCGCTTTTGCTTTCGGATAGTTTTGTCTTCACGAGTAAATCAACAATTCCAATACTCATAACTCTTAACTCATAACTCATAACTCGTTCCGGTGTTTCATGTTTCTGGAACGTTCGCACAAATTCCTCCTCGGCTTGTTTCGCCGCCGATGCGCCGTGATACATCTCCACAATGGTGCGTGCCAGGCGAGCTTTAGAATCGCGCGGATTAGTTTTAATTTCTTTTTCCGGCACTGTAAGTTCAGTCAGTAATTTGAAATAGGATGAAATTAATGAGTCGGGGATAGTCATCAACTTGCCGTACATCTGTGCTGGCGCTTCAGTAATGCCCACATAATTGCCAAGTGATTTGGACATTTTTTGCACGCCATCAAGACCCACAAGCAAGGGACAGGTAATCACATCTTGCTCCGGCATGCCCATTTTTCTTTGCAAATCGCGACCGGCCAGCATATTGAATTTTTGGTCTGTGCCGCCGATTTCCACTGCGGCGCGCACGGCAATGGAATCATAGGCCTGCATGATTGGGTATAGCAGTTCGTGAATTCCAAGCTCTTCGCCTGACTTCAAACGTTTTTGAAAGTCGTCGCGTTCAATAACGCGGGCAGTGGTAAAATTTGCCGTCAGTTTAATCACTTCCTCAAACGGCATCTTTTTAAACCACTCAGAATTAAAATGAATTTCACATTGTTTTATATTGAGAATTTTGTCTACTTGATCAAAATAAGTTTTAGCGTTTTTCTCAACTGTCGCCGCATCAAGTTGTGGCCGTGTTTTTGATTTTCCGGTGGGGTCGCCAATGCGGCCAGTATAATCGCCAATGATAAATACCACCGTGTGTCCCAAATCCTGAAAGTCGCGCAGTTTGCGCAGTACAACCGTGTGTCCCAGATGAAGATCCGGCGCTGAGGGATCCATGCCAAGCTTTACCCGCAAGGGTTCTCCGCGCGTAAGATCGCGCTCCAAATGTTCTTTCACAATTACTTCTTCAACATTATAAGCAAGCAGATGTTCAATTTTTTTCTTCTCCATTTTCATAATAACTGCATTGTATCATTTAGATGGCCATTTTTCAACTATCAGCATGGATTGCTTTTCTTTAGGCATTTGCTGCCAAATTGTTTCCGTAACAAACGGCATAAAAGGATGGAGGAGTTTAAGACAAGTGGCAAGGCAGGTATGAAGGATGTATTGAGCGGCCTTGCGATCACCCTCACCCTGCCCTCTCCCAGTCGCGGGAGAGGGATTGCGACCGGCTTCCTCTCCCCGTGTGGGAGAGGATTGAGGTGAGGGGATTTGTAGCCGTGGTTTCATTTGTTCAATGATTTTGTCCGCAAAAGTATGCCAGAAGTAATGGTAGAGCGTTTCGCCAGCATGATGGAATTCAAATTTATCCAAATGGCTGGTTACTTTTTTGGCCATGGCATCTAGTTCTTTAAGAGTTTTTTTGTCAGCCACAGTGAGTTTTACCCTCACCCTGCCCTCTCCCTTAGGGAGAGGGGTTGGGGAGAGGGGATCCAAATTCATCAAAACAAACCGGCTTGCATTCCAGATTTTGTTGGCAAAGTTGCGATAACCCTTGATTTTTTCTTCGGAAATAATAATATCGTTGCCCGCGGTGTTGCCAATTACGAGCGCCATGCGTAAAGCATCCGCGCCATATAAATCAATTACTCCCAAGGGGTCAATAACATTGCCCTTGGATTTGGACATTTTTTGCCGGTCTTTGTCGCGCACCAGTCCATGAAGATAAACATGTTCAAAGGGTACTTTACCCGTAACATAAAGTCCAAGCATGATCATCCGCGCTACCCAAAAAAATAGAATATCCCAGCCAGTTTCCATAACCGAGGTAGGATAAAAATCTTTAAAATCTTTGCCATTTGGATAACCCAAGGTTGCAAAAGGCCATTGCCCGGAAGAAAACCAAGTATCAAACACATCTGGGTCTTGTGTCCATCCTTCGTCTTTTGGCGGTTCGGTTCCGACGTAAATTTCCATGTCTCCCTCCCTTAAGATAAGGGAGGGTTGGGGAGGGTTATGACTCGCTCGTAACCCCTCCTCGCCTCCCCTTACCCTAAGGGGAGGAACCGAAGAGCGATACCAGACGGGAATGCGAATGCCCCAGACAATTTGTCGGCTGATATTCCAATCGCGCAAATTTTTCATCCAATGCATGAAAACTTTTTCCATGCGTTTGGGCACAAACTTAACCTCGCCTGTTTTTACCGCCTTGACCGCGCCGTCGCGAAGCGTGGCCATTTTGATATACCATTGCGGAAGCAGGCGCGGTTCAAGAATAGTTCCGCATTTGTAGCAAACCGCCACAGCGTGCACATACTGCTCATCAACTTTTTGGAGCAGTCCCGCCTCCTTGATATCCGCCACTACGGCCTCGCGCGCTTCTTTTACTTTCATGCCCCGATATTTTTCCGGCGCTGGTTCAGTCAGCTTGCCGAACTGATCAATAATCTGAATAATTGGTAGGTTATGTTTTTTGGCCAGCTCAAAGTCATTATGATCAACGCTGGGGGTCACTTTGACTGCACCGGTGCCAAAACCGGCCTCCACAGATTCATCCGCAATAATAGGAATTTCTTTATTGATAAGTGGAATGCGTGCCATTTTCCCAATCAGGTTTTTGTAGCGCTTGTCTTTGGGATGTACGGCCACGGCCACATCGGCAAAAATTGGCTCTGGTCGAACTGTGGCAACCGTGAGTGGCCCATAATTAATGCAATACAGAGAATCCACGCGCTCTTCGTGTTTTACTTCCAAATCCGAAAGCGTGGTTTGGTGCTTTACACACCAATTCACTAAACGATTTTCGCGGTAAACTAAGCCATCATCATAAAGCCGCTTGAAAGTGGCGTAAACAGTTTTGACAATATCAGGATCAAGGGTAAATTTTTCGCGCGACCAATCGCAAGAAGCGCCAAGTTTGCGCAGTTGCCCCTCCATGATTTTTTTATTCTCAAGAGTAAAATCCAAGATTTCTTGGTACAGCTCAGCGCGCGGGATTGTAAACCAATTGCGTCCTTCTTTTTCCAGTTTTTTTTGATATACCACTTGTGTCTCAAATCCGGCATGATCCGCGCCCGGAAGCCAAAGAGTTTTATCTCCGCGCATGCGATGGAAGCGAGTCATGATATCCTGGAGTGTCACAAACACCGCATGGCCAATATGCAAAGAGCCATTGGAATTAGGCGGGGGCATGATTATTGAAAAGGACTTAGTAGGTAGTACGTAGGACGTAGAATCGGGGTTGAAGGCATCTGAAGTCTCCCACATCTTGTATATGGAATCTTCATGCTCGCGAGCAATGTATTGTGAGGGCATTTCCTTGATTGACATAGGTAGTCGCCGGTCTTTAGCCGGCGTAAAGGCGCAGCCTAAAGAGCTGCGACTACATTATAAAAAATTGTAATGGAAATTATAGCTTTTGACAAGCCGTCCACAGGAGGCACGGTTGACACATTGGTTCGGGGCGGGTATGCTACTCCGATTATGCCAATGGATACATTACAGCAAATTGCGCAGAGATTGCGAGAGTCGGAACATACCCTTATTGTTTTTCCCTATGCTTCTGATGCTAAAGAAGGGGGCGATGCGCTGGGATCCGCGCTGGCTCTTTTTGGATATTTGAAAAAGATCGGCAAAAAAGCCGATATTGTGGCGCATGGATTTGAACCCAGTGGACGGCTGTCTTTTCTCCCGCATGTGCAAAATGTGCAAGTGCAAATCGCGCGTCCGCAAAATTACACCTTGCGAATTAAAACCGCCAATGCCAAATTAAAAGAGTTGAGCTATGGCATCAAGAACGACGCTTTGGAAATTTATTTAACTCCAGAGCATGGCGCGCTCTCTGATAAAGATATTGAACTCCAGCGCGGAAAATACAGTTATGACACAATTGTTACGCTTGATGCTCCGGATCTACCAACACTTGGCAAACTGTTTGAAGAACACTCTGAACTGTTTTATGGCACGCCCATCATCAACATTGATCATCATGCCGGCAATGAACAATACGGCCAAATCAATTTGGTGGATATCAATGCCGCGGCAACCGGCGAGGTTATGGCCGGGGTACTGCGCGCAATGGGAGCACACCATATTGACAGCGAGATTGCGACAAATCTTTTTGCCGCGATTTTTTTGAAAACACACGGATTTAAAAATCCAACCATTACGCCAAATACGTTGAAACTGGCGGCTGAGCTTATTCAGCTTGGCGCGCGCCGGGAAGAAATTATGAAAAATGTGTTTCGCTCGCGCTCGCTGGCATCGCTTCGGCTGTGGGGCCGCGCGCTGGCACATCTGAAGCACGATCCGATTACCAAATTGACTTGGTCAACATTGACTACGCGCGAGATTTTAGAAAGTGGGGGAGATGTACGCGAGCTTCCGGATGTTATTGAAGAATTAATCTTTACTTCTCCAGAAGCTTCGCTGATGGCGCTTATTTATGAAGAAGCCGAGGGACGCGTTTGTGTAATGCTGGCCAATAAAAAACCCCGCCAAGGCGGGGCGCATGCGCTTCCTTGGGACATTCTTGAGACCACCCATGGTCTTACCAAATATTGCCTTTTAAAACACGACCTTCTCTCCGCCGAGCGTGAAGTAGTAGAAAAACTAAACAGCACGCTCAAGTTACTTCCACATTAAAATTGTGGATACAGTAGCTTGACTGTTCGTACTACTGGTTATATCATTGATATATGAAGTTACGATGGTACGAAAAATCAAAATGGCAAATACGAAAGCAAGAGGCAATGAAACTTCGTAAAAAAGGCCTGTCAATTGGCAAAATTGAACAGCGTTTAGGTATACGCCGCTCTACATTGAGCGGTTGGTTCCAAAATGTTCAACTCTCTAAAAAACAAAAAGAAAAATTACTGCACGATTGGAAGAACGGTTTAATAAAAGCGCGGAAGAAAGCTGTTCTTTGGCATAATGAGCAAAAAGACAAAAGATTGCAACATGCAAAAGATGGGGCACTCAAAACACTAAAAAATTTAGATCTAAACAATCCACATACCTTTGAATTAGCATTAGCAATGTTATATCTTGGTGAAGGATCAAAGCGAAATGTAGAAACCGCCATTGGCAGTTCGGACCCGATGATTCTAAAATTTTTCCTAAAAGGATTGCAAAATTTGTATAATCTTGATTTAGAAAAAATTAGATGCGAATTGTATTTAAGAGCTGACCAAGATCCGGGAAAAATGAAAAATTTTTGGGCGCGCGAACTCAAATTACCTTTAGGATCGTTCAAACAAGTAAATATAGATAAAAGGACGATAGGATCAAAAACTTATCCTCAATATAAGGGAGTCTGCAATTTGAGATGTGCAAATGTTGCAATACAAAGAAAACTAATTTTTCTAAGTGAATTATTTTGTAATGGCATTATAGACAAAACCATGCGTATATAGTTTAATAGTCCATATGCGCGATTAGCTCAATGGTAGAGCGTTTCCTCGACACGGAAAAGGCTGAAGGTCCGATTCCTTCATCGCGCACCAAAATCCCCCGACCTATCGGGGATTTTTGTTTTTTGCTTTGAAGCAAGGCTTGACTTAAACCATGATTTATGTCAACATTGCGATGTTGCTCGGGATGGTCTCGGGCATCATACCCGCACTCGCGGCCTAGAAAACCGCGGTGCCAACCGTAGGAGGTTGCCATGGATCTTTTCGAAAAGTCGTACCAAGAACTGCGCGAGGCCTTTGTCCGCGCGCGATTCGCCGAAGACAACATCTTCGGCCGGCCAGACATCGAGGAGTGGCTCGCCGGACAGCGAACTGCTTCAAGACCTGACTATTCAACGTGGATTGCGTTTGCTAAATGTCCCGAATGGTTCAACCACTTTGGGCTCGCGGGAACGCCAACGTATTCAGTCCTCGTCCGGGCTCTCAGTTGTTTCCCATCTGTCCCCATCAATCGCATCAATGCGCTGTATGGACATGAGATGGATGAGTGTTGTTACGTCGGCCGCATTGTAAAGCTCGTGGAAAGATGCCGACCAGAGACCATCTCTATGGCTGGCAATTCGGTGATCATGAGCTGTGGGGGAGAGATATTGGTCATATCACTTCCCGATCACTCAGCGGCACAAGACGATAACAACATTTCGTTGCGAATTTCGTCAGACGTAACCTCTGCCCAAGTTTTGCGGGTGTTCATCGATCGATGGGCATCTCAAAACGACGAACGTGCAGAATACGCCCGCCATTTTCTCTGTAATGCTTTCGGCATGCACATCGCTCAAGTGCGGGGTTCTGCGGGACTTGCCTTCGACACTGCCGTCGCCGTGAGCGCGGACGGCACGAAAATCGTCCATGCGGATTGGGTGGTGGTCAAGACGCCATCGAAACAAATCATCGTCTTCCCGGCTTCCGCATTCCATGCGCAGAAGGCACTGCGTCCGGATGACAGCCGCTTCGAGCGCATGTCAACCGAACGGCTGATCGATGAACGCGGTCTTGGCATGTGGACGACAGATGAGGCAATCGGTAAAGTAGCAAAACTTACATGGAATCGATACCCGGTTGGTCTACCCGATCAAGTAACCTCCGCAATGCTACTTGATTTTCAAACAACCGGATGGAAACCACTGAAACAGCGTATCTACATGACCCATGCATCGCTCTGCCCTTCCCCACTCCCCGAGGGCGGCGTGGAAGTGGCGGTGTAGCTCCTTAGGATATGAAGTTCGTCCGCCGGCCGAGAAGACCATCGTGGTCAACTCGGCGGCGGCGTTTTTTTAATATCAAATAGAGTGATCAGATTTTCTGCGGCCGCAGAAAATCTGCCTATTTTTCTAGGAGGTAGTTTTAGAAATATTTTGTGTGTGTCTTACAAAAAAAATAAGGCCGAGCTCGTGTGAGTCGGCGAAGGAATCGGTGTACATAGTCGGCAGTAAAGAGCTTGTCTATCTAAGGACGTGCGTGGCGGCTTGGCTCAGCGAGAGAGCATGGACGCGACGGTAGTGATCAGCTCGATCTGCCGATATAGCCTGCTACACTGCGCCAGACTGCTCCCCAGTCGCATGCACGCAGTCGTTTCTCAACTTCTGCAGGTGTGAGCTTCGGAAGGAGCTCCAGTTCTTGCGTTTCAGGTTTGCTCATGATGGTCTCCTAAAGCAGTGCTCAGTGGCGATTTTTTCCAGTGAGCGACGGCTGGCCTCGCGGTAGGCCTCGCATTCGGCTTGGGACCCCAATCTGACTCTCTCCCAGAACTCGTCCAAGTTCACCCCTGCCCGAATTCTATGAAGTGCCGCTTCGATCTCAGCTTGAGATGGCGTTGGTTTTGATTCTGGCATGTCTCCTCCACAACCAGCATACAACGCATAGACAAAACTGTCAAAGTGGGCTACACTATATAATGCGCCGGCTAAAGACCGGCGACTACATCTATGAACACTCAAAATCAGCATCCGCATCATTTTTACGACCTGGGCATTGCGCCTCGGATTTTAGAGGCATTGGAGCGTTTGCACCTGACTATTCCAACCCCCATTCAATATAAATGCATTCCGCCAGCTTTGGAGGGCAAGGATATTGTGGGTATTGCACAGACTGGTACTGGCAAAACCTTGGCTTTTGGCATACCGATGATTCAACGGCTGGCCCAACTGAAAGGACAGGGACTTATACTTTTGCCCACCCGCGAACTTGCAATTCAAGTTGATGAGGAGTTGCAAAAAATTGGCCGTTCCTTTGGACTTAAAACCGCAGTGCTTATTGGGGGCGCCGCTATGGGCATGCAAATGCAAAGATTGCGGCACAATCCGCACATTATCGTAGCCACTCCCGGCCGTCTTCTTGATCATATGGAGCACAAAACCGTAAATCTTGCCTTTGTGCGTATTTTGGTGCTTGATGAAGCTGATCGCATGTTTGATATGGGTTTTGCGCCGCAAATTAATCGCATTTTAGCCGCGGTTTCCAAAGATCGGCAAACCATGTTATTTTCGGCAACCATGCCCAGTGCGATTATGAATCTGGCCAGCCGCCACATGAAACTGCCAATCCGTTTTGAGATCGCCCCGCCTGGAACCGCGGCTGAACGTGTGACCCACGAACTGTTTGTGGTAAAAAAAGAAGCCAAGGCGCGACTGCTTGAAAGCATGCTTGGTCAATATCACGGAAGCGTGCTCACTTTTGTCCGCCGCAAGCATGATGCGAAAAGAATTGTGCGGGTGGTGCGAGCCATGGGACATGGCGCGGCAGAGTTGCATTCCGGCCGGTCCCTTCCGCAAAGAAGGGAAGCGCTTGAAGGATTTAAATCCGGGAAATATCGCGTGCTGGTGGCCACTGATATTGCGGCGCGCGGCATTGATGTAAAAGGAATTGAGTTAGTGCTTAATTTTGATTTGCCGGACAATCCCGAGGATTATGTGCACCGCATTGGACGCACCGGGCGCGCCGGACATGAAGGCCACGCGGTTTCATTTGCCATGCCGGATCAGGCCTCGGATGTGCGCGCCATTGAGCGGCTTATCCGCTTGGCCCTTCCGGTGTCGCGACTCCCCGAACTTCCTCCAGAGCGCTTTATCCCTCCGCCAGAGCGTAATTTTGGCGGATATGGCAGAAGGCCGCAAAGACCGGGCAATAGGCCCGGTCCACGTCGTGGAGATTTTCGCCATCGCAGACGATAATATTATTTTTTCTTCAGCCGTTTTTTTACGAGCGAGACTAGATCATTGATGTCCCATTCGCTTTTGACAAGATAATCAAACATCCCTTCGCGTATAACTTTTGAAATGGTATCCACATCCGAAAGATTAGTAAGAAAGATAATGGGAATATTTTTTGTGCCCGGATTATCTTGAAGTTTATGCATCATAGTAATGCCATCCATCTGTGGCATTACAATATCAAGCAAAACAAGATCTGGTTTGTTCTCTTTAATTTTTTTCAGTCCTTCTTTGCCATTTCTCGCCGTGGTTACTTGAAATTGTTCTGCTTTAAGCGTTGTTTCAAGCGCCTCTAAAAGCGCGGCATCATCGTCTACAACTAAAATGTGTTGCATATATCATGACATGGGCAATAATTTTTTAGTGCCTTCGCGGCGTTTGAGCCCGCCTTTAGGCAAGGATACCGTAAAAGTGCTGCCTTTGTTTTCTTGAGAAGTGAAACTTAATTTTCCGCCCAGCTCTTCAGCTATGGATTTGGTAATGTAGAGTCCAAGTCCGGTTCCTTGCGGTTCTTTATCCAAAATGTTGCTGGCGCGAAAGAATTTGTCAAACAAGCGCGCTTGTTCTTTTTTCGGAATGCCGTAGCCATTATCAGACACTGATATTATAACACGTCCTTTGCGCTGTGCCAACCGCGCTGTAACATGTCCGCCTTTTGGAGTATAGCGGATGGCGTTGGTAAGCAGATTATTCAAAATTATATTGGCCAGATTGGCATCGGCTGTGGCCAAAATAGAAGTCAGCGCCTCGCCTTTAAGCGCGACACCATGTTCTTGCGCAAACGGGCGCACCTCATCAACAGCACGCGCAAGGAGTTTTTTAAAGTCAATCGGTTTTGGCTCAATAGCAAGCGTTCCCATCTCAATTCGTGAAACATTTAAAAGCGCGCTCACCAGATCAACCATTCGTTCATTCGCGCTTTGGATTTGGGTAAAGGCGCGCTTTTGAGTAGGCGTGAATTTTTCAAGGCCGGCATTGGTTAAAATACGGGTATACCATTTGATTGCGGTAAGCGGAGTGCGCAGTTGATGAGAAGCCATGGAGATGAAGTCTGATTTGGCGCGATTCAGGCGCGCAAGTTCGGCGTCTACTTTCTTCACATCATCAAGAACGCGCTCGAGCACCATGCTTTTTTCTTTAAGCTGTTCATTGACAGTTTCAAGCTGGGCAGTGCGCTCCACCACTTTCCGCTCTAGCCCTTCTTCGTATTCACGAAGCTGTATCGCCATGGCAGAAAATTCATCGGCCAGCAATTCTATTTCATCGCCGGTGCGGACGATAATCGGCTCAAATTTTTTGTTTTGCATCATGGCGCGCGCGGCATTTGCCACGCGTGATACCGGGCCGGCAATTCCGCGAATAAAGAAAATTGCCAGAATAACAAAGACCGCGCCAAATACGCTCCAAACTATAAGACTTTTGGTAATGAGCGGATACAGTTCATCAAAAAAGTCTTGCTCGGTCATCACAGAAACTAGATAGTAAGGGCCATAAGGAATGCTCACAAGATGGCGCATTTCTTCAAAGTCAACTGAAGCCCGCTTTTCGCCGCTCAAAATCCGCGCCACAATATCGCTCCAGCGCACAATATCTTTTAAATGGGTCTGGCCATCTGGGTGTGGTGTCAGTATCATTCCAGTTTGATCAATGGCAATGATATAACCGCGCTCGCCAATAGCATACGGCTTTACTAATCCCACAAAGGTGTCACTGTTTTCGATTAAAGGGCCTGTTTGTACAAGCTGATTAAGCGCGAATGTGGCGCGGTCGTAGAGTTGATGAGTTAATAAAATCTGGGCGTGTTTATAAGCAACCGGTACATAGACCAAAAATGCAAAAAATGACATGGCAATAACAATAATGGCGAGTTTCAATCGCAATGGAAACGGTGTACGATGATTTTTATATTTGAAGAAAGGCATCTTAGGAGTTTTTTGGGGATGGGAGTTTTTTAAGCCAAGGTTGAACTATTTCTCCCAAAATAAAAAACATGAAAATCGCACCAAGCAGTCCCAACGTCATGACATTGACAAATCCCTTAGTTATTTCAGAAAAAGGCGCATTGATTTGAACAAAGGCAATGATGAGTCCAGTAATGGCGCCGACAAAGGAGATCAAAATAAATCCAAGTCCGCAGATCAGCGGAAAAAAAAGCAGTTGTTTGCGCACGCGCGCAATTCGCGCTTGTTTTTCATCAATCTTTTGAAAATTGCGCATAATTGCCAAAAAATAATAATACAAAGCAAAAATAAAAATACTGCCGGCAACCGGCACTTCCCATATATAATTATTCATCAGAAGAATTTTACCGGCACGCGCAGGAATATAAAGGGCAAGATGTTCGTAAAGCGGCGCAAAGATCCAAAAAAGACTGGTCACAATCATCCAGAGCACTACAAGAATACGGCGCGGAGAAAGCGGATCTTTTGGAATAGCGTAAGCAAGCGCGGGGATTAGGAATAGTAAAATACTCAAAGAAAGAAAAGCGAATATTTTGGAATTAATCGGAAGATTAATGTTTTCGCGCGCTAAGGTTAAGTAAAGGATCGCGCTTATCCAAGTCAGTCCGGCAAAGACAAAGAGAAGCGCACGCGCTAGGCGATAAGTTGGAGAGGTTTGGTATCGGTTTGTTTTTGCCTCCATACTGTTTTAAACAGTATAACACATATCCGCCTCTCCTGCCGATTAGTAAAAAATCGCCCGACGCGCTTCACACCTGCGGTAGGTGCAAAACACGCCGGGTTGGGGAGCGGGGGGGGGGTGAGAGCTACACGGCGGATGTTGAGGGGAAGGCGATCGCGCCTATGGGGTAGACCTTGCGATCTAGGATGATGTAGACTGCTTCGAGCTTCTGGACGACTTTGGGGTCGCGCCTGCAGTCAAGGCACGTCTCGGAGTGATTCGCTAGTGCGAGCGCTTTTTTTGCCACAGCACTCGCTCCTGGCGTGTGTGCTTCCGGGATCGTATTTGGGGCGTTGACGATCCGGTCCATGAGTGCGACCGCTTCTTCGTGGTTGAGTACGAGGGTGGGGGTCGGCATTGGCGGTCTCCTTTTTCCGCTCCAAAACAAAAGAGCGTTTGATTGTGTAGTATGCGTTATATCATAAAAAGCCGCCTTTGTCAAGGCGGCTTTGTGGGCGCGCTAGGATTCGAACCTAGAACCGGTCGTGTATAAGACGACAGCTCTACCGTTGAGCTACGCGCCCATCTTTGGGCATGCTACCATGATTTCTTGAAAAAATCAAGGCAATCAAGTATAGTGGGTTAAGTTATGGATTTTATACAGCCCTACTTTGTATGGATAAAAAGTTTGATTGCCGCGTTTCCCGAGGCGGAGATTTTTTTGGTTGGAGGCGCGGTGCGCGACTCTTTACTCAAGCGCGCCGCCTCTATGGAGGCGAGCCTCGTCCCTGCGGGGCGGGAAAGCAAGGATTATGATTTTATTGTGCGCGGAGTGCAGGCGCGTAAACTACAGGAATTTTTGGGCACCGTTGGGATTGTAAATCTAGTTGGTCGAACCTTTGGCGTATACAAATTTATTCCGGATGAGGGTTATGATGAATTCAAGGCCAGCGGACTGGAGGCCTTTGATGTTGCGCTTCCGCGCACGGAAACATCTTGGGGAACTGGCGGTTACCGCGATGTGGAAGTGCAATCCAATCATGAACTGCCAATTGAGGAAGATCTGGGGCGGCGGGATTTTACGATAAATGCAATGGCATTGAGATTAGAAATTAGAAATTTGAAATTAGAAATTGGAGATCTTGTCGATCCCTATGGTGGGCAAAAAGATATAGAAGCAAAAATAGTGCGGGCGGTGAGGGATCCGAAAACGCGGTTTGATGAAGATTATACAAGAATGTTGCGCGCGCTGCGGTTTGCTTGCGAATTGGGATTTGAGATTGAACCAGGAACTTTAGGAGCACTTAAAGAAGTGATGCCGAGGTTAAATGATACGCGTGGAGAAAGCATAGGGCTAAGCCCTGGATCGTCAAAGGGCTTAGCCCTTGCCGAGTTTGTAGCGCCACGCGAGGTTATTAGTCGCGAATTGATTAAGGCCTTTTATGCGGATCCGGTGCGCGCGTTTGATTTGTATGATGAAAGCGGCGCATTTGCAATGCTCATGCCAGAACTTTTAAAAATGAAAAGCTGTCCGCAACCGCCGGAATTTCATAGCGAGGGTGACGTTTGGGCGCATACAAGATTGGCGCTTGGAGTGCTTAAATCGGAGGAGTATGCAAGACTTTTCGGGCAAACTCATCCCCTCCTGACCTCCCCCATCAAGGGGGAGGAAAATCCCCCTCCCCTTGTGGGAGGGGCGAGGGGAGGGGTTGATCCCTACAACGCCCTACTTATTATGGCCATACTTTTGCATGATGTTGGCAAGCCGCCAATGCTTAGAACGCCGCAAGAGCATGGCGTGGACAGAATTCGCCATGATGAACATGATATCGTTGGCGCGGAAATTGCCCGTGAAATTGCCAAGCGACTAGTTCTGACTATTATGCCAATTGAAGGGGCACTCCATGTTGATGCGGATAAACTTGTATGGCTCATAAAACATCATTTACTTTTGCTGCATACCGCGGCGGAAGATTTTAAAGCTTCTACGGTTGAAAAATACTTTTTCAATGAAAAGAATCCGGGGGAAGAACTTTTGCGTCTGGCCTTTTGTGATGGTTCAGCTTCACTGCCCCCGGGCGGCGGCGGCAAGCCAAATCTTCAAAATCTTTTTGATATGATGGCGCGCATCAAACGCATGGAAACCGCGGTGCGCGAAAAAAAGCTGGTGGTAAAACCACTTGTCAATGGCGATGAGATTATGGCAATTTTGAAAATCCCGGCCGGCCCGGGAGTAGGAGAAATTATCCGCGCGCTTCGCGAAGAACAACTCTCCGCCCGAGTGACCAGCAAAGAAGAAGCAGTGGAGTGGTTAAAAAAGAATTTTGGATAAACATCAAGCGATTTTGCGATAGATTGAATGATCGCCGATGTTAATTAAAAGCGCTTCGCCATCTTTTTGAAATCTAAAGATTACTCGATTTTTATTATCCACAGAAAAAGCCCAAAGTTCGCTATTGGAAAGTTTATGAGTATGAAGAGTAGGGTGGAATGGGCTTTCACGAAATAGATCTATTTTCATTCGAGCCAGTTGTTGAAGTTGCGAAACTAATCCTTTGAATGAGCGTTCAAAGCGAGATGTAAAAAATATCCTCATATGCGATAGGCGACAGGAGTGATTATCTAAGATCACTCCAGGATTTCAACTCTTTGACGCGCCCGGCCTTAAGATCCGCGGCTGACTCGTGCTCTAACGTTTTGAGAAATTCATAATCATAAGGATAACCGCTTGGCTCCTCCAGATGCAGGTCGCGCCGTACCAGATCGCGAATATATTCGCTAACGTTATTGTAACCCTTTTTATTGATCGTTTCTCTCATTATTGAGAGAAGAGTTTTATTAAGGGAGATATTGATATTATTCATACTATGTATGGATTATGTGTATTTTATGTATGTATTGTAGCATACGACTTATTTTCATGTCAAATTATTGACGATTGACGGTTGTGTAAGTTTTAGTCAAAAATGTATACAAATTTAGACTAAAACTTACACCAACTTAATTTTCGCGTATCTTTGGGAATTCCTTGTTTCATAGTATAATTACAGCATTGCAACTTTATATGCAGTTTATCATTACTTCAGAATATAGCAAAATGCGGCTGGATTTGTTTTTGAAAGAACATTTTCCAGAGCTTTCGCGCACGCATTTGCAGAAATTAGTCAAAGATGGGCAAGTTACTGTGAATGAAGAAAAAGTAACACCGCACTATTTTCTTAAAGAAGGCGATGAAGTGGAGGCCGTAATTGAGCCGGTGCAGGATCTGCGTGTGGTGGAGAATCCGGAGGTGACGATTATTAAATGTGATGAAGAAGCTCCCACCCCTCCTAACCTCCCCTCGGGCAGGGGAGGAAAAATTGTTTCTCCCCCTCTCGGAGGGGGAGTTAGAAGGGGTCAGGTTTGTATCATTCACGAAGAGCCGGACTTTATTGTGGTAAATAAACCCGCAGGACTGGTTGTGCATCAAGGTGAAGGACATAAAGAGCCAGATACATTGGCCAATGGTTTGCTTGCGCGTTATCCGGAAATTGGCAAGGTGGGGGATGATCCGGTGCGGCCGGGAATTATGCATCGCCTTGACGCCGATGTTTCCGGAGTTATGGTTATCGCGCGCACGCAAGATATGTTTGATCATTTGAAAAAGCAATTCAAAACGCATGAAGTAGAAAAAGAATATGTGGCGGTTGTGGAAGGCAAAGTTTCGCCGCCTTCCGGCACAATTGAATTTGCCATCGCGCGCAAAGGCGCACGGATGGTCGCGCGACCAAAACACGAGGAAGGTAAAAAAGCAGTTACCGAATACGAAATGCTTTCGTCAGATGGCAAATCAAGTGTATTGCGTATTAAGATTCACACCGGACGAACTCATCAAATCAGGGTGCATCTTAAGGCAAAAGGATGGCCGATAGTGGGGGATAGATTGTACAATGTAAAATTTAAAATGAAAAATGTAAAATTGGTTGAACCGGGTAGATTAATGCTACATGCAAGCAAGCTAAGATTCAAGGATTTAAAAGGAGTAGGGAGAGAATTTGAAGCAAAGATTCCAATAGAATTTAATTTTTAATTTTACATTTTACATTTTACATTATGATAATTACCATTTCCGGTATGCCCGGATCAGGAAAATCCACGATCGGGAAAATGCTTGCTGAAAAACTCGGGTACAAGCAATACTCCATGGGCGACTTACGCGGGCGCTGGGCTATTGAACGAGGGTTGACTATTGATGAATTGAATAAGCTGGGCGAGCAGGAAGATTGGACGGACAAGGATGCGGACGCTTATCAAGAAAAATTGGGCAAAACCGAGGACAATTTTGTAATTGACGGGCGTTTGTCATTTCATTTTATTCCCCAAGCTTTTAAGATATTTCTAACAGTTGATCCGCGGGTGGCGGCGCAGCGTGTTATAAAAAACCCCCGTCCGGATGAAAAATTAGCCGCAAGTGTGGAAGAACTTATGGCGGCTCAACAAGCACGGGTAGAAAATGATGAACGACGCTATGAAAAGTATTATAAGCTTAGTTTTCAGGATAAAAGCAACTATGATTTGGTTATTGATACTACAGACTTGACACCCGGGAAGATACTTGATAGGATAATGGCACGATTAAAAAGCTAAAGGCAACGCCGATCTATGGATTCATCCGGATCTACGGATTTGTATTATCAGTAGATCCGCATGTAAATCCGCGTCATCCGCATTGCACATCATTATGTACGAAAACATCAAGCCCGGCATGACCGTTCGGGTGCATGAAAAACTTCGCGAGCAAACCGAAAAAGGCGAAAAAGAACGTATTCAAATTTTTGAAGGCATAGTTATTGCGCGCAAAGGCGGAAATCAGCCGCAAGCCACCATTATGGTGCGTAAAATCGGCGCAGACAATGTAGGCGTGGAAAAAATTTATCCGCTCAATGCTCCAACAGTGGCAAACATTGAACCGGTGCGTCAGGCAAAAGTGCGGCGAGCAAAATTATATTTTTTGCGCGATTATAAGAAACGATTAAAGGAAACACCAATTGGGAGTAAGTAGTATGTAGTATGTAGAAGGTAGTATTAATAAAGGTGGTCGAAAGGCCGCCTTTGATGTTATCTTGACATATTAATTTTGGCATGGTATGAGAGTTAATACGAGGATTTGTTCACGTATCGGAAACTGGTAATTTGCCCCCCTCACCTGGCCTACGGCCATCCTCTCCCTCAGGGAGAGGGGAGGGTGAGGGTGCGCGAAGCGTCTATGTTCTAAACGTTTCCAAGAACGAGGGAGGCCAAGATGAGGCATTTGGGAATCATCCTCGCAATTCTTTCCATGCTCTACGGCACAGTCAAGGCCGCGCCTGCCAAGGCCACGAACAAGGATGTACTTGATGATCTTTCAATCATCGCCACGGCCAAGCAGTGCGAGAAGGACAACAAGCACAACTACAACTTCGCAACTGACAAGTGCGATCCGCTCGTGGCTACAGTAACCACCACGCAAAAGTCGGGCTCCTCCCGTTGGATTCAGCTTAGCTTTGCCATTCTCGCCATTGTGGGACTTCTTATCTACCTTGGATATGAGCGATACCAAGGGGACAAGCGCGAGGCGGCGGTGATGGAACGCAAGTCTGATGAGGCACGTGAGAGTTACGTCGCGGTACTGCGCGGCAAGCTTGAAGACATTGCTCTCGTGCTCGGTGTTCCTGCATCAACGGATCTTGTGAAGGAAGTTGACGCGATCCGTGGCGATTGCCAGCGAATGAAACAGGAGATGCAGGGATTGCAGGCCGCTCTTCAGGTAGCAGACGAGCGGAATGCCGCGCTCCGGCGCGAATGGGAAGAGTTGTATCTTGCCAGTCGGACCGCGCATACTATGCTTCCCCCGCAGACAGGAGCGAGTCAAAGCGGCGTCGACACGATTCTCAAGCGCGTGTGCGAGGCGCTTTGCGAGACGCATATCGCTGCGCTCCGCCGGCACGTAGAGGATCCCAAGCCCAGAACGTACCGGGCCGCGGATAAGGCCTTGAGCACGATAGAGGAGGTCGCAAAAGAGCTTTCCATGCTCGCGGCCTAGGATTACACCGTGCTTCCAACAAAACTCCGATCAGTAGCGCTGGTCGGAGGATTTTTTATGCAAGCTTGACAATGGTTTTGCTTCATGGTAAGAGAGGGGTGGGTATGTAGAAGGATCAACGGACAAACTCTGAAAGGGGAAATGTCCATGTTCAAGGTCAAGCAAACCCTCATGGTTCTTTTCGGAGCGTTCACCGTGCTTTTCTCGGCCAAGATCGCCTTTGCGGCGCAGCCGACAATGGGCAGCAATGCCTGTGAAGGCGCGATCCCGCTCAAGCAGCTCGTACGTGTTGAAGTCAGAAAAGACGACTTGAGTGACTGCCCGCGCCGGGTTCGTACGCCGTATCTGTGCGCCTTGCACCGGGCCGACTTGGCTCACCGCAGTTTGAGCCATGCCATGCGGACGACAATCGCGGATTTGGGCAACGGGACCTGCGGCCGCGTGAACCTGCGCGGCGTGCTCATCTGGACTGAAGACCGCGCGAGTCTTGAAGGAAAAAAGTTCGTGGATCTGGGTACGGAGCTGCCCAGCGGCAATCTGCGCTTTGGCGCGTGGAAAACCAACGTGCTGTATCTTGCACCTGTCTCAGGCGAGGAGCTCCTTGCTTCCTGCACAAGTGATCTGGCTGACTGCAATGCGCAGCTCGTCAAGACCGCGGTAAAATGTCCGGAACCGGAATGCCCAAAGGCCGAGAGTCCGACATTTATCCCGCAAGTTGAGAAGGGCCCAACAGGTCTTACACGAGACCCCAATAACCCGGTTTCTCGGGAAGAATTGCAAACATACGCAAGGGAACAAGACGCGATCGAGGAGGAACAATCCGCGATCGAGAGGGCACAACTTGCGATCACAAAGGAGCTGAAGCGCTTCAATGACCTTGTCGTTTTTGGGGACAAGATTGCAGAATGCAAGACTAAAGGCCTTCTGCTCTACTCCACGGCTAAGAAGGACTGTCTGACCACAGTGGATCTAAACGCAATGCTCAACCGCCATGCACAGCAGCAGCTGGCGGCAAGTTACGCCATGGTGGACAGTCTGCGAGTGGCTCTCCGAAAATCAAGATCATGCCTGGGCAGGTGGCGCTGGTCAAGCGATACGGACGGTTGGTGCGACACCTCAAACTCAATGTGGTGAGTGAGGCACTTGATCAACTCGGTCCGACCAACGTCCTTTCAACAAAACCTCCGATCAGCAAGCGCTGGCCGGAGGTGAATTTTTTGTAGTCGCCGGTCTTTAGCCGGCGTGCGCAGCCTAAAGAGCTGCGGCTACATTAGAGATGATTATTTTAATAGTTTCTTTAAGTATTGTCCCGTATAAGAACGTTTTACTTTGCAAATATCCTTGGGCGTTCCTTGCGCAATGATAAAGCCGCCTTTGTTTCCGCCTTCCGGCCCCATGTCAATAACCCAGTCTGCGGATTTTATCACCTCAAGATTATGTTCAATGACCAATATGGTATTTCCTTTATCAACAAGCCGCTGAAGCACAACTAAAAGATGCTGAATATCTTCAAAATGTAGGCCAGTTGTTGGTTCATCTAAAATGTAAAGCGTTTTTCCGGTTGCGCGCCTGGAAAGCTCAGTAGCAAGTTTTACGCGCTGGGCCTCGCCGCCGGACAAGGTCGGCGCTGGCTGGCCAAGACGTATATAGCCAAGTCCAACATCCCCAAGTACTTGAAGTTTATCATATAGAAGCGGCACATCTTTGAAAAATTCTTTTGCCTCCGAAGCCGACATATCCAGAATATCGGCGATGTTTTTATTTTTGAAGTGGATTTCCAGTGCTTCGCCGCGATAGCGTTTGCCATGGCACTCGCTACAGACCACAAACGTTTCAGACATGAATTGCATGGGAATTTTAATGTATCCTTCGCCGGCGCAGGTTTCACAGCGCCCGCCCTTTACATTAAAACTGAATTTTCCCGCGTCAAACCCTTTGAGTTTTGCTTCCGGAATTTCAGTATAGAGATCGCGAATAATTGAAAAAATTCCAGTATAGGTTGCGGGATTGGAACGCGGCGTGCGGCCAATGGGCGTCTGATCTACCGTGATAACCTTATCAATGTATTGAATGCCGTTTATCTCCTCATGTACAAGCGGCAGATCATTTGCTCCATGCAGAACATGGGCAATTTTTTTTGCCAGGATATCCAAAATGAGTGTTGATTTGCCAGAACCGGACACGCCGGAAACACAGACAAAAAGCCCAAGTGGAATTCGTATATCAACATTTTTGAGGTTGAACGCGGCTGCGCCTTTGATTGTAAGAGCTTTGCCATTTCCTTTGCGCAGTTTTTTGGGCAGTAAAATTGTTTTGCGTTTTGAAAGATATGCGCCAGTAATGGATTTTTTATTTTTTATGATTGCGGCAATAGTTCCTTCCGCGATAATTTCGCCGCCTTGGAGGCCAGCGCCCGGACCCATGTCAATAATCCAATCTGCCGAGTGCATGATTTGCGCGTCGTGCTCAACAACCAGCACGGTATTTCCGTGCGCGAGGAGTTTTTTCAAAAGGTGCAGCAGCATGACTGTGTCGCGTTCATGCAATCCCACGGTTGGTTCATCTAAAATATAAATCACGCCGGATAAAGGAGTAGAGAGCTGGACTGCTAGGCGTACGCGCTGGCCTTCTCCGCCAGAAAGTGCCGGAGCGGCGCGGTCAAGCGTCAAATACCCGATTCCCGCGTTTTGTAGATTATGAAGACGCGTTAAGATTTCTTTGATGATTGGCGCGGCAATTGCCGCTTCTGTTTCGCTGAGCCCTATTGAAAATTTATTGAAAAATTTGATTGCATCATCAACTGAGCATGCACTAATCTGCGCGATATTTTTTCCGGCGACTGTTACTGCAAGCGCTTCAGGCCGCAAACGACTGCCCTTGCATACCGGGCAAATGTTTTGGCGCATATAGGTTTCAATTTCTTTGCGAATGTATTCTGAATCAGTGTCGCGGAAGCGCGCTTGCAACTCCGGAATAACGCCTGTAAATTTCAGCGCCGTCTCCTTTACTTCATAAGTTTTATCGCCAGTGCCGTAAAGAATCATCTCGCGCGTTTTTTTGGAAAGTTCACCAACCGGAGTATCCAGAGAAAATTTATGCGCCGCGGCAACTGCCCCAAGGAGTTCAAGACGCGCGGACTGATTTGCGCCAATGCGTGTCCAGGGCTTTATCGCGCCTTGAGCAAGGGAAAGGCGGGGATTGGGTATAACCAGTTCCGGCACGACAGTTGATTGAATGCCCAGACCATGACACTGCCCACAGGCGCCATGCGGACTGTTGAATGAAAAATTGCGCGGCTCAATGGGCGGATAGGTTTTGCCGCATTGTGGGCAGGTCAGGTCCTTGGACAAGAAAAATTGACCCTCACCCTGCAGTGCCACGTCGGCTGACTGTGGCCCTCTCCCAGAGGCGGGAGAGGGATTTACCTTTCCTTCCTCTCCCTTTGTGGGAGAGGATTGAGGTGAGGGGATCATTCGTTCTGCGGCAATCATTCCATCCCCCAACTCCAGCGCGGTTAAAATTTGCATGCGCACATGTTCCGGATCTTCTTTAAGCTCTTTGGGGCCGTAAGTGCCGATGGCCGCATCAAGGGTGAATGCCGAGACGGGGAGGCTGGTTTCCTCCAAAGCTTTGAGCTGGGTAAGCTCACCGTTTAAACGCACTTCAGTAAATCCGGCACGGGTGAGGCGCTTGATCAAATCATTTGATTCTTGTAGCGCGGGGCCTTGTGCCCCGCTTAGCGGCACACGAGGTGCCGCGCTACGATCATATCGTACAATCGGCGCAAAAATTCGGATTTGTGTTTTAGAAATTTCTTCCTTAAGACGCCGGACAATATCTTCGGTAGAGGCACGGGAAAGTTTTTGGCCACATGTAATACATTTTGGATGCCCTACGCGCGCGAAAAGCAAACGCAGATAATCGGCAATTTCAGTAAGTGTGCCCACGGTTGAGCGCGGGTTTTCAGAAATGCCACGCTGATCTATGGCAATGGTTGGCGCAAGTCCGCGAATTTCATCCACATCCGGTTTATCTTGCAGTTCAAGAAATTGGCGAGCGTAGCTTGAAAGGGACTCAACATAGCGGCGCTGGCCTTCGGCAAAAATCGTATCAAAGGCCAGGGAGGATTTTCCTGATCCTGAAAGACCGGTAATAACCACCAGCTTATTTTTTGGAATTTCAACCGTAATGTCTTTCAGGTTGTTTGCTCGGGCGCCTTTGATGATGAGTTTGTCTTGCATATTGGGACATCGGTTCACAGTCGTCAGTTCACAGTATTGTTGTTGAGACTGTTTTTGAGCGCATTTAGCATGCGCACGATCTCATTTATTTCCGCATAAAGTGTTTCATAGGTTTCTTGCGTAATGTAATTTCTGCGCCGTGCTATTGCAAGACATGCGACGCATTCGTATGCTGAAGTTCGCGACATATCAATAAAATGGCCGAATTCTTTATTAGTTCGCCCTGTCCCTTCTGCTATGTTTAAAAGAATCGAGATTACCGCACGCCGTAATTGTGATGAGAGTGTGTAAAGTTCGTGAGAAGGGAATTTATCCACAACATCATAGACATGATCAACAAGATCAAGAGTATGCTGATATACTCGTAATTCCTCAAATCTAAATGGCATACAAGACTGTGAACAGATGTCTGATGACGGATGACTCAATTGCAAAGAAGTGTAGCATAAACCCGTCAAGGGTTCAAGGGTGGATAAGTAGCTTGACCCACATTTATTAATAATATACAATGGAAGGGTGGAAATATCACCTTTCCATTAAACAAGTTTATATATGGCTACTGAAAATCTTATTGCCAAACTATACCAATCCCCAAAGACAATCCTGACTACCAAAGATATCGCTTTGATCTGGCAGGAAACTAATACAGCTAATCTTACCTCAAAGATTAAGTATTATGCTAAAGAAGGATCATTGATCCGTTTAACTCGTGGTGTATTTGCAAAAAATAAAGAGTATGATGTCAAAGAACTGGCAACGAGTATTTATACCCCTTCCTATGTCAGTTTTGAAACAGTTTTGCGAGAAGCTGGTATTATTTTCCAACATCATGATGCAATTTTCGTAGCCGGTCCTTATCCAATTACCAAAAAGATTAATGGTCACACCATTATATTTAGAAAACTGAAAAACAGTGTTCTCTACAACGCGCTTGGTGTCAAAAATGAAAAGAATTACAGCATCGCCACGCCAGAGCGAGCCTTCCTCGACACCATCTATTTATCTCCTAAATTTTATTTTGACAACCTGCGATCCATTAATTGGGAGGTATGCTTTGAGCTTGCCAAAATATACCATAATAAACAATTAATTAAGCGAGTTGCGGAGTACCAAAAGCATGCTCAATAAAGAAAAACATCAGCTGATCATGGGACAGATTCTCCGGGATATTTATTCCGATACTTCCATCTCTCCGCTCATTGGATTTAAGGGCGGCACCTGCGCCTACTTTTTCTATGGCCTGACCAGATTCTCTGTTGATCTGGACTTTGATTTGTTTTCTACCGACGACGCTACACAAAAGATTGTGTACGAAACAATTGGTGGCATACTCCGAAAATATGGGGAAGTCAAGGATAACTATATAAAACGAAATACTATTTTTTTTCTGCTCTCTTATGGTGATGCAGACCATAATGTTAAAGTTGAGGTAAATGTAAGAATTTTTATGCCGAATATCAGAGAGCACTACGAGCTGAAAGAGTATCTTGGAATTTCTATGCTTGCCGGCAAGAAAGATTATCTCTTTGCAAGCAAGCTCTCTGCGCTGACTGATCGAAGATTGCTTGCCATGCGTGATATTTACGATATCTGGTATTTTGCTAAAAACAATTGGGATATCAACGCTGCGGTAGTGAAAGCAAGAACCGGAAAAACCATTAAAGAACATATGGCCAATTGCATTTCAGTTATCGAAGCAGTAAAAGACAATGAAATCCTGCGCGGACTGGCTGAACTTTTACCAGATGAAAAGGAAAAAGCGTGGGTCAAAACACACTTGCGGAAAGAAGTTATCTTTCTACTTAAAAATTACATGTCCGTAGTATAAACCCGTCAAGGGTTCAACCCCCCTCCCCTGTGAACAAACCAAAAAAGAGCTCAATTGGGCTCTTTTTTGGTTTGCTATTTGCAGGTTCCCATTTTCGAACAGAGAGATGCTCCTATTCCTGTTCCTAAAATACCAGTACTGAAATCCCATCCTACACAGTTACTACTATCGCATTGTAAACCATCACAGCAAGGACGTCCCGTCTCTCCTGAGCTGCAGAATTTAATAGACGAGTGCGCACCTCCTCCTCCAATACCTGCAATACCAGAATCGCGCATGGGAACACAATACGATTCC
The DNA here is from genome assembly GCA_001790815.1 of Candidatus Uhrbacteria bacterium RIFCSPHIGHO2_02_FULL_46_47. Taxonomy (GTDB): domain Bacteria; phylum Patescibacteriota; class Patescibacteriia; order GWA2-47-26; family GWA2-47-26; genus MGDU01. The sequence continues at coordinate 49,876 of MGDU01000022.1, forward strand.
GATTGACAGTCTTCGTCAATATCGCATTTTGTCCCATCTTGTAGTGGAGCACACTTATCAGGTGCAGGAGCAAGACTGCAACGCCTACTCAGGCATTCTTCATTTGCATTGCAAGTTTGCCCTCCTTCTTTTTGTTTTGAGCATTGCACGCCAGTTACGCTCAAGAGGTTTTGGGTATTAATAAGGATGCATTGACAACCGGTACTAAGACATTTTGCCACATTATCTATATTTAATTTTTGTTCGCTCTCGTAAAGATTAATATTACAAGCATTGCATTGAGTTGGATCCACACAAACTGTGGACGCAAGTTTTTTCTGCAAGGCAGCTTTATCAGTTTTGGCAAATAGCGCTCCGTCATTGCTTCCCGAAAGATAACCATTGAAATATTCAGATGCTATACGGCCTTTAATCACTTTTTGGCACCCTCCTGTTCCTTCTGCGCACCACTGCCCATCACATTCTCCGCCTGCAGGCCCGCCTTCGCAGGGCGGATTGCCAGCTTTGACTAATTCTTGATCACTGCAACTCCATTTTCCAGTTGGGTGCGCAGTATCCCCGCCGCAAGGAAAGTCAGAGCGGTTGACGCACCACGCTTGAGTTTCTGTAAGTACAGTGCGCGGGATTTTTATTGGCGGAAGTTTGAGTTTTACCAAATCCGGATTGACTGTGTTTAAAATCACATACGAGCTCAACACTAAGACAAGGCCAATTAGGGCATTGCTGATTTTGTGTTTGGCATCCGAGATGCGCTCTGGATTTCCGGCTGAAGTCAGCCATTTAACTCCGGCCCAGACAATCATCACTCCTGCAGTAATTCCGGAAATTCCCACAAAGAAAATATAAAGACGCCGGATATAATCCTCAATGCCCTTTACTTCATAGCCGCCAATGGAAACTTGCAGCTTTGTTGTAGGAGGACTTGCCCAGCAATTGTAGATATAGCCAGCAGCCTTAGCCGCCTCATTATGTTGTGTTGATGTCTGCTGACAAACCGGATCTGGATATGTGCTTTCGGTTGCTTTATAAGTTTTACATTCTTCTTTGCGAAAACAAAACGGACCGACTTTGATCTCCGTAGGCGTTGTCGGCTGTTCCACGGCAAAAACAGGCAGTGCAGGAATGTAAGATGTAAAATTAAAAATTAAAAATGTCAGAAGCAGAAGACCCGATTTTACATTTTGCATTTTAAATTTTAAATTCATACTATTTCACCCTTGCTAAAATCTGCTCCCAAAGCTCCATAGGAATCGCGCCGGCGACTTTTTTGCCATTAATGAAAAACGTTGGCGTGCCGGAAACTCCGGCCGCGATCCCGTCCGCGCGGTCTATTTCAATTTCATCTTTATATTTGCGGAGATCAAAACACTCATTGAATTTGGTAATATCCAGCCCAACTTCCAGCGCGTACAATTTAATATCAAGATCAGTTAAGCGCGTCGCATTTTGATAAAGTTTGTCATGCATGGCCCAGAATTTTCCCTGCTCGTGAGCGCAATTGGCCGCCTCAGAAGCGCGGAAGGCATTAGGGTGAATATCAGTGAGCGGAAAATCTCGGTAGATAAAATGTATTTTTTTTGGAAACCGTGCCATAAGTTCCCGCACAATAAGACTTTCCTCGCGCGAGTATGGACATTCAAAATCCGCGAATTCCACAATTTGAAGCGGCGCATCCGGAGCGCCAAATGATGGGTCGTCTGCGGTTAAGTAGGCAAGATTTTCTTTGAGCCGCGCGGGGGATTGGATATTGCTTCGTGTAAGTCGTGATGAGATTTCAGAGGGTATCTCACCAATTTGGATTTGGCGGTAGAAGCGCACGGTCATGATGCCAATGTAAAGCGAGGCGGCAAAGGCCATTGCCCCTACGGCAATAAGCAATATTCCCCACCATTTTTTATACCACGGCTCTGCGGTGATGTTCTCATTCATAGGACGCTTGACCCCGCACCTTTTGTGCACTCTGAAGGCTACGCATGATGCGGCGTTTAAGTTGAGAATAGACTTTGCCAAACTGTTTGAGCTTTCTTTCACGGTCTTTGGCATCTTGTATGTTTGCGTAGCCTTCACAATAGACTAACTCCCAAGGCATATATTTCCTGGTATGAAAACTTTTCCCATTATTGTGTTCTTCTATGCGTGCACTGAGATCTGTAGTATAACCAATATAAAGAGCACGGCGGTAGATGATACTTCGAAGGATGTATACCCAATACATATCTCAGTGCATTGTGCACAAAAGGTGCGGGGTTGACATATCCATGGCTTTAGTATATCATGGATAAACTAGACTGGCGAGCGCTTTGAATCATGAATTATGAAGTATGAATTATGAATTCGGCCATGATTCCTGATTCATAATTCATAATTCCTGACTCTATTCACATGCTGCAACTCATTACCACCATCCAAATCATCTCCGCTATTCTTCTTATTGTTGCCATTCTATTGCAGCAAAGAGGAGTGGGGCTGGGATCTGCGTTTGGAGGCGAGGGTGCGATTTATCGGACCAAGCGGGGGATTGAAAAAGGAATCTTCATTTCAACCATAGTCTTCGCGATTATTTTCTTCGCCTCAGCGCTTGCAGGAGTTATATTGCGCTAAGTCAAGCATGTTCAAATTTTTACGCCGTTTTCAAAAATCTGAAGATCTTGATAAAAGGCTGGTATTCGGACTTTCAAAAGGACGCGTGCCGAAACTCAGCCAATTAAAACTTCTTCCCAAGGTACTAAGCGCCTATGAGCTGTGGATTTTGAGAATTGCGGGCGCGATTTTGCTTGCCTTTGCAGTGGCAGGGATTAGCATATTTGTTATCCGCCATCGCAGTGTAACTCCGCAGTCGGGCGGCACTTATCGCGAAGCATTTCCCGGCTCACCGCGCCTTATTAATCCCATTCTGGCATCTTCAGATGTTGACCGGGATCTTTCACGCTTGATCTATGGTAGTCTTTTGAAGTATAATGGAGAAGGAGAACTTATCCCCGATCTTGCGGAGAGCTTTACCGTGGAGGGGAGTGGGCTGGCAATACGATTTACTTTGCGTGAAAATTTGCGCTGGCATGATAGTCAACCTTTGACTTTGGAAGATATCAAATTTACCATTGCGGCAATTCAAAATCAGGCGTGGCATTCACCGCTTTGGCGAAGTTTTGAAAATGTGAGCGTGGAGATTCCTGACGCGAAAACCATTGTTATACGATCAAAAGCATTCACGTCGAATTTTCCCAATCTCTTTACGGTGGGAATTATTCCGAAGCACATTTGGGAAAATGTGGATCCGGCAAGCGGACGGCTCGCCATCTGGAATATCAAACCAGTGGGCTCTGGGCCATATCAATTTAGATCACTGACCAAGAGTCGGGATGGAGTTATTAACGCCTTGCGACTTTCTCGTTTTGAGGACTATTATGCAAAGCCGTTCATCAAAGAAATAGTAGCCGTGTTTTTCTCTGATTTTGAGAGTGCGCTTAATGCTCTGCGAGAACACGATGTTGATGGAGTTAGTTTCATTCCGGAGCGCCTGCGGTCAAAAATTTCTGGTGTGGGAGTCAATGTCTATAAGCCGAGCTTTCCGCGATTTACCGGACTCTTTTTCCAAGATCGCAAATCTGAAGTACTTCGGGACATCTCCGCGCGCCGCGCGCTTGCCGCCGCGTTAGATCGGGTAGAGATTGCCAAAATTGTTCCGGGGGCAACGCCTGCTATTGCCCCATTTCTCCCGGGGCAAATAGGATTTGCGAAAACACTGGCAATTCCAAATGGTGATATTGCGGGAGCAAAGAAGATTTTGGAAAATGGCGGGTGGCGACAAGGCAAAGAAGGTTGGCTGAAGAATAAAATGCGGCTTGCTCTTACCTTGACAGTAATGGATGAACCTATTTCCCTGCAAGTTGCTGATTATATAAAAAAGATTTGGGAAGAGATGGGAGTGGGGGTGAAGCTGGAAGCCGCATCAAAAGTGACGTTTGAACAAGATGTACTTCGACCTCGCGCCTATGAAGTTTTGATGTTTTCGATAACAACCGGCATTGACCCTGATCCGTATCCATTCCTGCATTCAAGTCAGATTGATGATCCGGGGTTGAATTTATCAAGTGTGAAATCACGAGATATAGATGCGGCACTTGAGCAGGGAAGATCGGTAGGCAGTGATGTAGCTCGTTTCAAACATTATTTGCAATTTGAGCAATTACTCCTGCGGGAGGTGCCGGCTATTGTATTGTACTCATCTCCTTATGTATATGTTGTTTCAAAAAAGGTGCGCGGGATTGATCTCAAGATGATGACTGCGCCGGCTGATCGTTTTAATGGAATTGCACAATGGTTTATGCGCTCGCGGCCCGGCTGGAGATAAAAAATAACACGCCGCGGTGGCGCCTGCCTGCCGGCAGGCAGGGAATGGCAGCCCTGCCCCGTATAGATGGTGGGCGAGTGGTGAAATTGGCAAACACGTACGCTTCAGAAGCGTATGCCGCAAGGCTTGAGGGTTCGAGTCCCTCCCCGCCCACCACTTGTACGGGGCGCATCCCGCCAAGGCGGGACGATCGCAAGGTCATGGGAGTTCGAATCTCCCCCTGGGCATTAAAAAAAATTATGGAATCATCACAAACAGAATTTGTTTCAAAACCAGTGCATGGCGGAGGCACTTCTTCAAGACGACCGCGAGGGCGCGGCGGGCGTCAGTTTAGCCGTCCCCGACAGTCGCCGCCCGCTCGCCCTCCGGCAACAAGCCGCCCGTCGCGTCCTGCGCCTGTTCAAATTACGGCGCCCAGAAGCGGCGCGCCTCGCCGAGACGAGTCGAGGCCGGGCGCGCCTAAACTTTTGGTTTACGCGTTGGGCGGACTGGAAGAAGTCGGTCGCAATTGTATGGTCTATGAATGCGGTGAAGATATTGTGATTGTGGACATGGGACTTCAGTTTCCGGAGGAAGATATGCATGGTATTGATTATATTATTCCCAACATTGCCTCACTTCGCGGAAAAGAAAAAAATATTCGCGGAGTGATAATTACCCACGGCCACTACGATCACATCGGCGGCATCCCTCATCTTTTAGGCAAACTTGGCAACCCGCCGGTCTTCACCACCCCGCTTAGCGCGGGAATTATCCGCAAACGTCAGGAAGAATTTACCAAAGCCCCAAGGCCAAATATCGTGCTTGTAAAACCAAAGATGAAAATTGCGCTCGGCCGACACTTTGTGTTTGAGCCGTTCCATGTGAATCACAACATCGCCGACTCAACTGGGGCGGCGCTTCAAACTCCCTACGGGCTCATGTTGCATACCGGCGATTTTAAATTTGACTATACTCCGGTAAATGAACCGCCGGCGGATATTGATCACGTGCGATCGTTCGGCGACAAGGGCGTGCTCGCGCTTTTTTCCGACTCAACTGATGCGGAATATCCCGGACACCAAATTTCTGAACAGCAAGTTTTTGATGAGCTGGAAAAGATATTTGCGGCAAACTCGCAAGGCCGTCTTATCTTTGGAACTTTTGCTTCGCTCTTAACGCGTATTCAGCATATTCTTACTCTTTCGGAAAAATACGGACGCAAAGTTCTTATTCAGGGTCGTTCCATGGTAACGAACGTGGAGATAGCCCATGAACTCGGGTATCTAAAATTCAAGCAAGGGATTTTTATTGAGGAAAAAGAGTTTAATCGCCTTCCGGATAACAAAATCGTAGTGGTCTGCACCGGTGGGCAGGGAGAAAAAAATGCCCAACTCATGCGTATCGCGAATAGCGAACATCGCCTGATTAGTTTGAAGAAAGGAGATTCCATTATTTTTTCTTCTTCCGTGATCCCTGGCAATGAGCGTACGATTCAGAGTTTGAAGGACGCGCTCATCCGTCACGGCGCAAAGATATTCCACTACAAATTTATGGATATTCATGCCGGAGGCCATGCCAAACAGGAGGAACTCAAACTAATGATGCAGCTTACGCGCCCGCGTTATGTAATTCCTATTCATGCAAACCGCTTTATGATCCAGGCGCACGCTGATTTGGCAATGAGCATCGGTTACAAAGAAGAAAATATCTTTGTGGCAGACAATGGTCAGGTTATGGAGTTTGATGCCAAAGGCGGACGGCTGACTGATAGATATGTGCCAACTGATTACGTTATGGTTGATGGGCTTGGGGTCGGGGATGTATCTGAGATTGTGCTTCGCGATCGGCAACAGCTTGCGGCGGATGGTATGTTTGTGGTCATTGCCACAATTGATAAACGCACCGGCGCCCTCATTGGCAGTCCGGATATTATTTCGCGCGGGTTTGTGTATTTGAAAGAATCACGCGAACTTATTGAGCGCACGCGCAATCTGGTACGGAAGATTTTGAAAGACACTGATCCAAAATCTGCCGCCTTTGAAGATCATATTAAAAATAAAATCCGCAATGAGGTCGGGCAATATCTCTATACCATGACCCGCCGCCGCCCAATGGTGCTCCCGGTGTTGATTGAGGTATAATAAACAACTTTCCTCCCCTTAAGTCCGACGTTTCAGTCGGACTCCGTACCGTAGCGTCGGAGATAAGGGGAGGTGAGGAGGGGTTATGAATCTCTCATAATTCCCCCAGACCCCTCTTACCTTAAGAGGGGGGGGATTGACAAGCTATTTATGTCCAAAGTATTTTCAGGCATCCGTCCATCTGGGCTTCTTCACCTCGGCAATTACCTTGGTGCGATTAAAAATTGGATCGCGCTCCAAGCGAAGCACGATTGTATTTTTGCCATTGTTGATTATCATGGAATTACCACCCCATTTGAACCAGATGAGTTGCGCCAAAATATCCGTGAAGTTGCTTTGGATTATTTAGCAGTAGGGCTTGATCCTAAGCATGCCACTCTAATTCAGCAATCTCATGTTCCGGAACACGTGGAGCTGGGATGGATTTTTCAATCCATTTCTCCGGTTTCCTGGTTTGAGCGCGTGCCAACTTATAAAGAAAAAATTGCCCAACATCCTGAATATGTGAATTTGGGATTGCTTGCCTATCCCGCGCTTATGGCTGCGGATATTTTAATTTATAAATCCACGCTGGTGCCGGTTGGCGAAGATCAACTTCCACACATTGAGCTCACAAACGACATCGCCAAACGCTTCAATCACATGTTTGGTTCCCCTCCCCCACTCCCTCTCCCTAAGGGAGAGGGCAGGGTGAGGGTGGAATTCTTCCCCCCAGTCAAAGCTCTCCTTACTGAAGGCGCGCGCATCATGTCGCTTAAAGATCCTCGCAAAAAGATGTCTAAAACTGGAGACGAAGGCATTGCGCTTTCCGATACACCCGATGAAGTACGCCGCAAGATTAAAACCGCCACTACTGATTCCGGGCGCGAGATCAAAGCAGGGGATGATAAACCCGCGCTTACCAACTTGCTTACGATTTATTCTGAAGTATCTGGCACACCAATTAAAAAACTTGAAACACAATACAAAGGCAAGGGTTATGCCGAATTTAAAGCTGATCTTGCTGAAGCCGTGGTGGAATTTTTAGAACCAATTCAAAAACGCCGCAAAGAACTGGAAAAAAAGCGCGGCTATGTGGAAGAAATCCTGTCCTCCGGCGCCGCCTCCGCCCGCCCCCTGGCTCAAAAGACCCTTTTAGAGGTGAAAAAGAAAATGGGGTTGATATGAATCCAGCTTCCTCCACTTAAGTCCGACGTTTCAGTCGGACTCCGTACCGTAGCGTCGGAGATAAGGGGCAGCCAGGAGGGGTTATGAAATTCAAAGCGACGGCTGAAAAGCCGTCGCTTTAGTGTACCAAGGAAACCTGTAAGCCGCTATTTATACCACTTCAATACTTTCTACCATCTTTTTCTTCTGCTGACGCTTTGTAAGTTCAGATTTTGCGCGCACATCCCAGTTGCCAAACCCTTGTATGATTGTCAGGTTGCCATCCAAAGCAAGGCTAGCCCTTGTCGATAACACTCCATTGTTATAAATATTCTCAAAACCTTTACCATTGAGCGCGCGACTCAGCATATCTTTTGTTTGTGCAAAATCAGCAATTAATATTTCATCATCCGAACCGTAGAAATCTGAAGTCGTGAAGAATTTATCTGCGTTAGCTAGATCGTTTTTTAAAGATTCTGCAAAACTTGGATCCAAATCAGGAAATTTTTCAGCCATTTTTTGAATTTCATCAATGAGCGGCTTGACTTTAGTTTCAAAATTATGTTTTGCCTTTTCCTGTAGCTCGCGTTTTATTGTTTCTATTTGTTCTCGACTTGGCCCAACTTCAGTTTTTGGTTTTGCTTCAGGTGCTGCAACTCCAAGTCCAGATTCTTTTTTTGCAGAAATTCCACCCCGCTCCTTCGCATAAAGAAATACAAATTGAGAGCGGCCTTTTTTTGCTTCAAGTCCCAATTGTTCAATCTCCTTGGTTGAATATCCTAATTCTTCAAGGCGCGGCTTCACTTTTTCTAATTCGCCTTTCGGAATAAGCAAATGCAATCCTTCTTTCGAAATGGACTCGTTTTTTATGGTCGCCGCATCTACAACTAAAAGCGCATCGCGTTGTCCTTCAAGCAGTTGAGAAATTTCTGCAATGTCCTTTCCCTCCGCTTGGCTTGATTCAATCGCGCCTTTGGCAATCGCTCCTTTATTCTCTGGAGATTGGCCTGCAAGCGATTGGAGCGCGGCTTCTTCACCCTCTTCAATAGCAGTCCGCTTTACGTCAGTCACATCGCCAACCTCAAAACGCCGCACGCCAACTTGGTCGCCAGTTGCGGTGTCTGCCACCATTTTTTCCGCCCCTGGCAGGCCAACTTTATATGTTTCTATCGCGTGCGGCCGTTCTGTTTCAGCCGGTTTTTCAGTCACTCCTATTCCTTTTCTTGTTTCTGGAGTTTCTGATAATGGTGGCGGTTCTTGCTCCGATGGATTATCTAATTTACGGGGAGGACGGGTAAGCATAGCAGTTTGAGTATAGCTCATTATTTACTTTAAAGCAAAAAATGAAAAAATACTTATCATCCTCACCAATACTACTCATCCTCCAATTCCACCATCAACGACTCAATTATTTGCGATCGCACATTGTTGAGCCGTTGGGAAATGTGCTATGATGGTTGTGGATAGTTTTGGCAACAATCTTTTTAGGACAGTATTTTAGCAAATTATAAGCCTGCAATAGTATGAGTACTAAACTACAATTGAAAAAATTCCAAATCGTTCTTTTGCAATTGTATGCTGGATATCGGGAACTTGACCATGCACTCGCTTCATATAAGCCAAGGAGTCATACGCCCGGATGGGACTCTACTGGCTATAGTGAGCGCGAGCGAAAATTAGCAGAGCGTGAAATAAAATATCTTTATAAGCGTATTGAATATTTAAAGCGGTGCAATTATATTCAAATGGTTAAGGAGGGAGAGGAAAAATTATTGAAGCTTACTTCAAAAGGAAAATATGAACTTTTGCGTTTACGGTTTGTAGAACACATGCTCATGCAGAAGAAACAATCATGGGCGCGCAAGTGGTGGATATTGATTTTTGATATCCCAGAGTCACAAAAGAAGTATCGTAATTTTTTCCGCCGATTTTTGAAACAAAATGGTTTTAAGATGGTACAACGTTCAGTTTGGATTACGCCATACAACCCGGAATCTGCCTTAGTTGATCTTTTGAGATACCTAAGGATTGAAAAATATTTTGAACTTATTGAAGCAGATTGCGAGCGATGTAGTACCACACTTTTAAAAAAATTCAAACCATGATCAGGGGAGCGTGCAACGCCGCAAGTTGAAACATTTAGTGAATGTATAAACGGCTCAATATTTTGCGATCGCACATTATTGAGTCGTTTGACTATTGACAGGGAAGGATAGATATGATAGAGTGTGGATGCTTACAAAAAGCTGGATGATCGCTCCGACTTAGGTCGGGGAGGAAAGTCCGAACACCCCCGCAGTAATGTGGGAAAAAGGTACCACCTAACGGGTGGGCAGTATGACGGGGATATCATCCGGTCATCCGATCGGACAAGAAACTCCGCTGACGGATCAGTGCCACAGAGACAATACTAATCGTGCCTCACTATCATTCGGCACTCCGTTACGAATTACGAATCTTGTACGAAACTACGAAACAACAAATTTGTAGTTTTGTAGCGACATTTGTGGATTCGTACACAGAGCACCGAGCGACAGTGAGGTGCGGTGAAAGGTGAAAAGTGAAGGAATGTTAATCGCTTACACAAGCCTAAAACTTGTGAAAACGAGAAGGCTATTCTTCTTACCGTGGGGTAACTCACGGCGTTGGAAAACCCTACCTGGTGCAACGCCATTTACGGCGGCTTGAGGTCCCGCGCGAGTGGGATCCCAGAGAGATGATCATTAAACCACAGATCTTACAACACAGATCACACAAATATCTGTGAAAATCTGTGATCAAAATCTGTGGTTACAGAATTCGGCTTACGGGCTTTTTGTAAGCATTTGAAAAGGCACCTTGGTGGTGCCTTTTCAAATAAATCGCTTTTCATGTTACAATACAATAACTTATGAAAAAGCTAGATCTCTTTTTTGCCACAATTCTTGTACCACTTGATTATGTGGCACTTATTTTAGCGGCAATTGCTGCTTATTCTTTGCGTTTTGCTCCATTTTTAGCTGAGCGCCGGCCGGTTATTTTCGCCCTGCCGTTTGATCAATACATGAGGATAGTTTTTATCATCGCAATTGGCTGGATTACAATTTACGCGCTTTCCGGCCTGTATGCCATTTCCCATCGCAAAAAACTTGAGGAATTGAAAAAAATTATTATTGCCTCAACCGCGGCATTTGGTGGTGTGCTTGCCGCCGTGGTATTTTCCCGAGAACTTTTTGAATCGCGATTTATTCTTCTTGCCTCCTGGATTTTTGCCATTGTTTTTGTATTTTTTTTCCGCCTTTTTCTTCGCATGGTGCGCAGTACTCTTATTCGCGCCGGATTCGGGCTCAAGTTGGTGGCGGTTATTGGCAAAGGAATGTCCGCGGATGCACTTATAAATATGGTTTCTCGCAATCCAAAATACGGTCTTAAGGTTGCGTTTCGCGCGGAAACATTTAGCAAGGAAGCCGAGCGCGAATTGCGTGCGCTTGCCGCACAGGACGGGTTGGATCAAATTATTTATGTGGCGCAAAACGGTTCAACCAAAGAAATGCATGAGGCGCTGGATTTTGCCGATGAATATCATCTTTCGTTTTGTTACAGTGCGGATATTGTTTCCGCGCACGGTGCCGGCATTGAATTTGATATGCTCGCGGGCGTGCCGCTTTTAGAGCTTAAACGCACCCGGCTTGAGGGCTGGGGACGAGTGTACAAACGAATTTTTGATATAGTCGGATCGTTGATTTTAATTTTGATTACCTTACCTATAATATTTTTTGCCGCGCTTGCGGTCATGTTTGAATCAGGATTTCCGATTCTTTTTAGAAATGAACGCGTGGGAGAGCATGGTAAAATTTTTAATACGCTTAAATTTCGCACCATGTATCAAAAATATTGCATTGGCAAACAATTTGCTGATCATGCCCATGCCCTTGAGTATGAAAAAAAGCTGATTGCGGAGCGCAGTGATAAACAAGGGCCGGTCTACAAAATCAAAGAGGATCCGCGCGTAACGCATGTTGGCCGATTTTTGCGCCGAACTTCCATTGATGAGTTGCCTCAGCTTTTCAATGTACTTGCCGGCCAAATGACTCTGGTTGGCCCGCGGCCGCATCAGAGACGCGAAGTTGAAAAATACGAGAAGCATCATAAGCGCGTGCTTGAACTTAAGCCCGGCATGACCGGCCTTCCGCAAATCTCCGGCCGCTCTGATTTATCATTTGAAGAAGAGGTTAAATTGGACACCTACTATATTGAGCACTGGTCGCTCAAATTAGATTTTATTATTCTCCTCAAAACCCCCTTTGCTGTTTTAGGACAGCGTGGCACCTACTAGATTTTTTATTTAAGTCGTGTTACTATTCCGATGCCATTCGTAATTTGTAGATTTGCATGAAATTTGTAGATTGGCATCATATCTATGCGGCTTGCGTTAGTGCACGATTATTTAATTCAGGACGGTGGCGCGGAAAGGGTATTGCGCGCCTTTGCGGAAATTTGGCCTGAAGCGCCGATTTTTGTTTTATTTCACGATAAAAAACGCTGGCCGGAATTCCGCGGCCGCTCTATCAACACTTCTGTTTTGCAAGATATGCCGGGCGTGCTTAAGTACTATCGCTGGACGCTTCCGCTTATGCCAGCCGCCACTGAGCATCATGATTTAGGCGAGTTTGATGTGGTACTTTCTTCGGCCTCGGCTTTTGCCAAAGGCATAGTGACTCGTCCGGATGCCTTGCATATTTGTTATTGCCACACCCCGACGCGCTATCTTTGGACGGACACGCACAGCTACATTAAAGATTTGCGCACCAATCGTTTTATAAAATTCATGCTGCCGTTTTTCTTGACGAGTTTGCGTATGTGGGATCGCACTTCAGCACTTCGGGTAGACAAATTTATTGCCAACTCGCAAACAGTAGCAAAGCGTATTAAAAAATATTACGAACGCGAGGCGGATATTATGTATCCGGCAGTGGATTGTTCAAAATTTTATATTTCCCCAACGGTAGGCAATTATTATTTGGCTGGCGGCCGCTTGGTCGCTTACAAGCGTTTTGATTTGGCCATTGAGGTTTTCAATCGGCTGAAATTACCGCTTGTTATTTTTGGTACTGGTCCGTATGAAGATCGTTTGCGTAAGATGGCTAAATCAAATGTGAAGTTTCTTGGACACATTTCGGACGATGAAAAGTCCAAACTTTTGTCGCAGTGTATTGCTTTTATTCATCCGCAATTGGAAGATTTGGGATTGCTTCCTTTAGAGGTCATGGCTTCTGGCCGGCCGGTTGTGGCTTATGGCCGAGGTGGCGCGCTGGAAACAGTGGTGGAAGGGAAAACCGGAACTTTTTTCCACGAGCAAAGTTGGGAAGCACTTCTGGATGCAATGCTTAATTTCAAACCGGAACAATTTAATGCTCAGGAAATTCGCGCTTGGGCTGAACAGTTTGATTTACAGCCATTTAAGAAACGCATAAAAGAATATGTAGAAAGTGCGTACGGCGAATTTACTGCGGGAACAAGAAATGTAAAATTATTATGAGAATTGGTATTGATGGACGCGCATTGCAAGATCATCCGCGCGGAGGCGTGGGGCAATATGCTTACCATCTTTTGTACGCTCTTTTTTCTTTAGATCATGGGAATGAATATGTGGTGTGGTATAACGCGGCTAGAAAACTTGAAGTGCCGATGTTTTCCGAGTATCCAAATGTGCGCGTACATCGTACAAATTGGCCAAATAAAATGTTAAATCTTTCCATGAAGGTGTTGGGCTCCCCGCGAGTTCCTCCCCTTAGGTCCGACGCTCCAGTCGGACTCCGACCCCGTGGGGCGTCGGAGATAAGGGGAGGGGAGGAGGGGTTACGAAATTTTGATATTTTTTTTATGCCCAATATTAATTTTGTCGCGCTATCCCCCACAACTAAGCTGATTATTACCGCACACGACCTTTCTTTTGTGCATTTTCCCGAGCATTTTTCGCGTAAAACCAGATTGTGGCATCGCGCGATAAATCCACGCGCATTATTCAATCGTGCGGATCATATCGTTACTGTATCCGCGCATACAAAAGACGATCTTGTGGAAACGTATGGTATCGCGCAGGAAAAAGTGAGCGTGATTTATCCGGGTGTTGAAGTCAACAGTTCACAGACTACAGTTCACAGTAAAAGCAAAACCGTGAACCGTGAACCGATGACTGATGGCTTCATATTGTATTTCGGCGCGCTTGAGCCGCGCAAGAATATTGAGGGAATTATAGAGGCCTTTGAGCTTCTTCATTCGCAATTTGCAAATTCGCATGAAATTCGTAGATTGGCATCATACTTGATTATTGCCGGCCTCTCTACACCGTATGTAAAATATCTTAAAAAACGCATTGCGAAAAGCAAGGTTAGGGATCGCGTAATCCTGAAAGAAAATCCCACGGAAGAAGAAAAGGAAACACTCTATGCAGGAGCATCACTCTTTGTGTATCCTTCATTTTACGAAGGGTTTGGTTTTCCTCCGCTTGAAGCCATGTCATACGGCGTGCCGGTAGTTGCTTCTTCAGCTTCGTCTGTTCCGGAGATTTGCGGCGACGCAGCAATGCTGGTAAATCCGTGGGATGTGAATGAAATAAAAGAGGGGATGCGGATTTTATTGGAAGACGAAACCTTGCGGCAAAATTACATTTCCGCCGGCCGCAATCGGATAAGGGAATTTTCATGGCAAGCTTCCGCAAAGCAAATAAAGGAAATTTTTTATTCCACCTGCGTAGGAAATTAACCACGGAGTACACTAGGTTGATCCGTTTATAAAACAAAAATTAGCGCGGGAGATTTGATGCGGCCGCATCGTTTCGTCCGCAACATATTTGGTTGGTATTGTGTGGTACAAGTGAAAAAAATTAAAATCAAGTGCGGTAGTTTTGGCGGATAACTAAACGATCAAGCGGCGAGGCGGCGATAATGTTGCCCTGTATAATGCGAATCCAGCGCTCAAGTTTTCTGCGTTGAAGAAGCTGTTTGAGTGGCGCTACCACATCCTTACTGGTCATCCACACGCTATGTTGAAGGCGGATAAACCCGCACTCTTTGAGAAATTTTCGCAAGATATTGCGAGTATGGCGTTCTTTTTCAGGAACATCAAAAATTACAAAACATCGCCCTTGTTTGCAGGATGCGCTGGTGGTTTTAATCTTGTCGCGAAGCGCTTGCGTCCATCCTTTTTCTGTAAGACGAAACATTAGCCGTTTGCCGATTTTTTGCGTCTCAATCATTTTACTGCGCTGGAGATAGCGCAGGTGTTCTAGTTTTTCTCGCTTCATTTGGCGGTCTTGCAGCTGTTCGT
>MGDU01000023.1 GCA_001790815.1 Candidatus Uhrbacteria bacterium RIFCSPHIGHO2_02_FULL_46_47
GGGTTTCCAGACCTTCCTCCAGGGATCCCGCGGCAAGCCGCGGGGAAATCCGCTACGCGGATTATACCTCCACCAATCAAATTATCTCCATCATAAAACACAATAGATTGCCCCAGTGCAACCGCGCGTGCTGGTTCATCAAATATCACACGGCATGCACTTTCATACACTATAGTATGAAAGTGTACATTTACAGAAGTGAGGAGGGCGCGATAACGCACGCGTGCCATAAGTTTTCTGCCACTTTCAGGGTATTCTCCTATCCAATTTACATTTCGTATAGTACACTCAACCGCTCGATAATCCGGTTCATCTTTTTCATTGGCCACGACCAAGGTATTGTGCACCAAATCTTTTTCTACCACAAAATATGGCCCGTTTCCGCCGAGTTTTGTGCCTTGCCGCTGGCCAATAGTAAAATGCGCAAGACCATCATGGTAGCCCAAGAGATTTCCATGCACATCCACAATAGGTCCGGATTGACGGCTCCTTGTGGCCAGGTCACGGGTTGCGCCTGCGGCAGTGACCTGGCCACTTCCGCCGTACAAAAATTCCTTTAACTTAATTTTTCCCAAAAAACAAACGCCTTGGCTGTCTTTCTTCCCTGCATTATGCAAGCCAAACTTTTTTGCCATCTCTCGCACTTGTGGCTTGGTATACTCACCAATGGGAAACATTATGTGCTTAAGTTGCTCCTGCGTCAATTGCCACAAAAAATAACTCTGATCTTTATTCTTATCCACTGCCGCATACAATTCATACTGTGAACTGTGAACTGATGACTGTGAACTCAATTGTGCATAATGCCCAGTGGCCACATAATCATATCCAGCCGCAAGTGCTTTCGTAAGTCCAATGCCAAATTTAATTTCAGAATTGCAAAGCACATCCGGATTTGGAGTCCGCCCGGCCGCGTATTCGCTGTAAAAATTTTTAAGCACGCGCTCTTTATATTCCTGTGTAACATCCCAAACTGTAAATGGAATGCCCAAATGCGCTGCCACCCGCGCCGCATCTTGCATCTCCCTAGCCCAGCACGGATCGCCTAATGACACTGAGTCTTTGTGTTGCGCCGCGGGCAATGACTCAGTGTCGGACGGTTCCCACAATTTCAAATAAACCCCGGCCACCTCGTGACCGGCTTGTTTTAGCAATGCCGCGCAAACCGAAGAATCCACCCCGCCGGACATTAAGACTAGAATTTTCTTTGGCTTTTCCATATCTCAATTAAATGTAGCCGCAACTCTTTAGGTTGCGCAACCAATGCCGGCTAAAGACCGGCGGCTACAATTCAGTATAATTCAAAAACGAAATTTTTGCAATTAAAAGAGCCGCGAGTTTGCAGTCCTCGCGGCCTTGGAGCTTGACCCTGCTCCGGGGCTTGCCCGCCTAGGTTTTCCGAAGAAAATCTTGGCGGGGTACTTACTTCTTGCCGCCCTTCTTGCGGTACGACTGGCCGAGGAGACCAGAGCCCTCGTTGGACTTCATGGCCGAGCGCTGAGCGCGGTTTTCCGCCGCCTTCTGCCCGCGCTTGCCTTCCCGCCTGGCACGCGTCATCGCGTTCTTGTGCCGCTTCCGACACCCGCCGCACACGCCCACGAGTTGATCCGGCGCGCCGCTCTCCTTGTCGAAGAGCTTGGAAACGGACGCACCGCAGTCCGCGCACCGGAGCGATCCCTTCGCGCCGTTTTTCACATGTGCTTTGCCTGCCTGCCAGGCCTCGGGCCACTTGGCCTTGATGTGCTCGATCACCTTGTAGCGCAGGTAGCCGAGCGTCTTGAACTCCGGCCCATGGAGCAGGCAGCTCTTGGCCAACGCCTTGGCCTGCTTGCGTGCCACGCTGTCGTGCTGGTGCAACTCGGAGTCCGGCGTGTCCAAATCGCTGTGCGCCGCGAGAAGGTCGTCGTAGCGACCCTTTGTGGTTCCGAGAATCGCGAAACAATCCTCCGCGCTACCGAGCTCCTCGTTTCTGAACTTTGGAATCTCGGAGAGCCGCTCGCTGGGGTTGCCCTTGACCTCCTTGGCCATGTTGCAGGCGACCGTGATGGGCTCGGCCTTCCTCGCCGGCACGCTCCCCGCCCCACCCTTGATGAGCTCGAGCTTTGGCACGGGCAAATCCGGCATCAGCTTGACCGCCGACGTGATCGGCTCCGCGATCCCGAGCTCCAGCTTCTTCGCATGGATTGCTTCTTCCATCGCGCGGATGGCGAGAACCTTGAGCGCGCGCTCGATCGCGGCCTTCTTGGTTTGGTACGCGGACTCGTCCACGAACCCGGCCGCGAAGGACTCGTTAAGGGTCTTGGCGAGCTTCATGAGCTCCTTCTTGCTCTTGCCGGCGTACTCCTCCGGCACCACCGTGGCAGGCGCAAGAGTGACCGGCCTGGTCGGCGTTTGCGCGGTCTGCTCCGCGGTCTTCTGCGCCGCCGCCTCTTCCTTCTGCCGCACGAACTTCTCGGCCAGCCGGTTGCCCAGCTCCCGCGCCTTGGGCAGGCGCTCCTGCCGCGTTTCCATCTCGCGGGCCACGCCCTGCGTCCGCTTGGAATCGGGGTTCTCCGCCGCTCTGTCATCGGCCACGCCGGCGTTGTGCAGGGTCTTGAACAGGTAGTAGAACTTGAACTCGTCGCCAAGTCCGAACTCGTACCGGCCGATCTTCAAGACCTCGCGACCGTGGCTGTGGCACAGCACGAACGGCCCCACCGTGACCATGGCATCCTGCTTGCAATTCGTATTGCCGGTTGCCGTGCAGTCCGCAATCGCGCAGCTGTACGACCCATCCGCGCCGCAGTAGAACGCAAGCTGAGTGAGCGACGGCATGCGCTGGTACAGGTAGTCGTAGGTCAGCAGGCATGCCGCGTCGCGCGCGGAAAATCTCGTCAAGGTCGCAGTCTTCGCCAGAACTTCCATCTCGGCCATGGCGCACCTTTCCTTTCAATTTGCCGTGAATTTTAAAGATCACACCTTGGCGCACGGCTACGCCAACAGTGAACTATATAAGATACTACAAAAACGCCCTTTTGTCAAGGGCTTGTTGAGAAAATTTTCCGTATTTACGCCATTATTTAATCTGTTGCTCTATCCATTTTGCCACTTCATCCATAAATTCCGGTTCGTTCTCAAACATAGTTGTACCATGCCCAGCGTGCTGAAATTCTTTTGTTATATGCTTTGCGGGAGTCACTTGCGCAAGTTTGGCAATTGCAGAAAATGATTCGGGATCATCTGCCGATGCCGCAAGATACAATGCCTGATTAAGTTTTAACACGCGCGCTAGTGGCTCTATTTTTATCCCGCGATAATCCAGGCCGGGCGAAAGTAAAACGGCTACCGGCACTTCAGGATTTTCCATCAGATATTGCAGCGCGAGATTTGCTCCAATGGACGCGCCCACAAGAGCAATCTTATTTTTATGCGCACTATACTTTTTAACAAGCCAATCAACTGCCGCGCGCACATCCAATATCTTCGCCTGTTGCTCAGCATCTGTAAAATTCTGATAATCCAACACTGTGAACTGTGAACCTGCCTTGCCGGCAGGCAGGCTGTTGTCTGTCGACTTTTTCACGCTCTCCCCATGCCCGCGAAAATCAATTGCTAAACTGGAAATTCCAGCCGCACGCAACTTTTCCGCAAAGGCGGCATAACTTTCTTTCGTGGCCGGCATCATGTGCAAAAGCAAGGCCTGCGGCGCGCTCTCTCCTGCATTAACATAGGTACCAACAATCATAACACCATCAGATGTTTGAAATGTTATTTTTTCTCCTTGTGGCATAGTTTTTGCGCATCCGCCGCCAAACAACAAAATAATGCTTAGAAAAAGTAAGTATCTCATTTTTTATCATCAAATTTCACCACCTCGCCAAGTTTGAGCGGCGTAGGTTGTCCTGACGGTTGCGGCTCGGGCTGTTGCGGCCTTTGCCCGCCTAACTTTTGCCGTTGCGGAGGGAAAGTTTGGCGGGGTTGTTGTGGCTGGAGCGGTCTTTGCTGTGGCGGCCGCTGAAATGGTGGTCTTTGCCCTTGTGGCTGTGATGGTCTTGGCTGTGCCGCTCCACTATGTGGAGCGAGCCTCGCCCCTTCGGGGCGGGGACCAAGCTTGATAAGCACTGGTTTTTTCTGCATTGCCTCTTGAAGCGAAATCGGTTTTATCTCTTTTATTTCCTTTTCCTCAAGGAAGGGCTGACGGGACCCCACGGAGGAGACCCGCAGGCCCGCTTCATTTCCTTCTCCTACGCGCGCCGAGACGGTGGGGCTGAAGGATTTTGGGAGCGTCTGCAGGGCCGCTGTTTTAGGCGGCCCGAAAGAGGACCCTTGTATCCGTAAGCCCCCACCGCCCTGGCGCGCATCTCCTTCCCCTTCCTCCTCCACCTCCCCCATCCCAGTCCACCGCAAAACTTTTTCTTCCACCAGCGCGGCTGGCTGGGCATAACGTTCGCGCGATACGCGGATGATTTTGTCGCGATTAGCTTGAAATTGCGCGATAGGCGCCATTGTTGTTGCTGAAAATGGATTTGATGTTACGCCATCAATCATCAGCTTAAGATAAATATCGTATTTTGTCAGATTAACCAAATCTTCCGGCAATAAACGCGGCGTAAATTCTTTTTCAAGAAACTCCGCGTCCTCAGCGCCAATGCGAAATATAATCATAGTTCCCACGTTTCCAAATACGGCATCGCGCACTTTTGTTGATATGTCTGTAACTAATTGTCCAATATATTGGTGGGCGATAATAAGATTGAGACGGTATTTGCGCGCTTCCGACAAAATATTGGCAAAACTTTCTGTGGCAAAATTTTGAAATTCGTCAACATATAGATAAAAATCTCTCCGCTCGGATTCCGGCATATCAACTCGTTCCATTGCCGCAAGCTGTATTTTTGTAATCAGCATTCCTCCCAAAAGTCGCGAGGTGTCTTCACCAAGCCGTCCTTTTGAAAGATTCATTATCAAAATTTTTCCGCCATCCATAATCTCGCGCATGTTAATTGTTGACTTCACCTGCGCGACGATATTGCGGATAATTGAGGCTGACAAAAATTGCCCGACTTTATTTTGAATTGGCTGAATTGCCTCCGTGCGAAACTTCATCTCCCAGGCCTGGTATTCATCCACCCAAAATGCTTTCACGATTGGATCGCGAATTTTCGCAATCACGCGGCGGCGGAAATTTTTGTCAACCAGCAAGCGATTAATGCCCAAAAGCGTTGAACCCGGATAATCAAGCAAGGCCAAAATGCAATTATTTAAAATATGCTCCATGCGCGCGCTCCACACATCCGGCCAAATTTTCTTAAATACCCCCATGAGTCCTTGGGCTACTAAATGCTTGTGCAAGGGGTTTACAGCCTCAAGTACATTAAACGCAACCGGATATTCATGATCTGCCGGATTAAAATACACAATATCATTAATGCGATTGGACGGAATATAGTCCAATAATTTTTCACCCATATCACCGTGAGGATCTACAACCGCAACCCCATGCCCGGCATTAATATCATTTACAATCATATTTTCAAGCACAGTAGTTTTTCCCATGCCGGTTTTTCCCAGCATATAAACATGCCGGCGCCGATCATCGGTCTTTATTCCAAATTTCCGCTGTTGATTGCGAAAATTTGTCATGGCAAAAAAATTGATTTCTTCGTCGTGATTGTGGTTGTAAGCAATGGGCATAGGTGCAATGCTGTGATGCAAATCTACAAATCTTATGCTAATCTACGAATTGCGAATGAATTATTTGTTATTTGTAGATTGGCATGAAATTCGTACATTGGCATCATAGTTTTATCCAATCGGTAAGTTCTCGGGCGTTTCCTCAGCCGGCAATTCTTTCGGCGATGGAGTATGCACGCCGCCGCCATGCCGGCCGGCTACGCCGCCCATTGGAAGTTCGCGGGGTGGCTCCGCGCGCTTACTCTCGGCTTTCTTAATAAGCGGCGCTTTTACCGCCTCCGCAATTGGGAAATGCCAAAGCGTGGCCAGCTCTTCAATATTGAGAACATACCCAATATGTCCTCGCCAATTACTGCGCGCTTTGTAGGCGCGGACAATTTTTCTGCGTTTCCAATTTTTGCGCTGTTCCTTAAAAAGATAATGCGCGTGCGTGCCGATTTTTTTCGTATCCGGCTTTAAGGCATTGAGATCTTCTGTATTGACCTGTTTCATGGCGCCAACCATTCCCCAGGCGACTTTTGGCCGATTCATTATATCATGGGGCGCTACATAAATCCCCCGTATTTTTGTGTGAAATCCAATTTTTGCCGCCTTGTGCTCAATTTCCTCAATAATTTCCCTTTCCCCCGGAGTTAAATACAGCATCTTGGATGGCAATGATTCTTTGGCGTGCGCGTCATGCGCGGGATCTCCCGGCATAAACGCGTCAATTACCATCTCTCCAATAAGTCCGGGAACGCGCATTATTTTATCAAACAATGTTGTCTTATGTTCTGAAGGAATTCCGGCAAGTTTTTCAATCAAATGATAACTTTTATCCTGCCAGCTATGAGACGCGATAGGAGTAATAATAATCTGCAACCCGGCAAATTCACCTTGGCGCAGAGAACTAAATGTTTCAAGAAGCGCCGCCATTGGATCCTTAAAGGTGGCTTCCTCCGCGGTTTCATCATGAAACTCTTCATAGGTGCGAATGGGATATGCTTGTGGCTGAACCAGTTTCCATTCAGTTCCCCATAATTGCCACTCCGGATTTGGATATTGATTGGGAAACCACTGCGCGTAATCTTCCGCTTCTCTAATTTCGGCACTTGGGTATTGCGCGTAAATAGCAGACTCAACAAGATCGCGCGTTTTAGTTGTAGTGTAAATATAAAATTGTATGTGCCCCTCGGTGCTTACGATTTCCAAGCTGAAATAGGGCTGGGAAAACCCGGTAATGTATTTCTGTATTAAATCCGGCTTATCATGCGCGCCAGCCAGATGGGCTAAAACATTTTCCACTGCCTTAAGCGTTTGAATATTCTCAGCTGGAACATCAACTGCTAGCAGCACCCACTTATATTCCCCAGCCGCCTTAAGGGTAATATGCAGTATCCACATCCACTTAAATCCCGCAAAAATCGCGATAACCATGGGAATCCAAGCTCCATGAATAAACAAATACCACATGCCGTGCAGTGGCGACTGCGCCGCGGCCGCCAAAAGCGGGGTAAAATCAAGAGTCAGCGGGCCAATCTGGATCATAGTTATCCAGTATAGCACAAAAAAGAAGCACATACAATGACGTACGCGCTTCAAAACGTTACAAAGCGGGATATCACTATCTTCTTCTCAGATTATACCAGGTTACCAAAAACGGCGCGGCAATAAATATGGATGAATAAGTTCCAACCGCAATACCTACAATAAGGGCAAGCGCAAAACTTTGCAGTGACGGGCCGCCAAAAAGAAAAATCGCAAAAAGCGCGAGCGTGGTCGTAACCGATGTATTAATCGAGCGACTAATTGTTTGGTGCACCGATGCTTCAACAATTTCTTCAAAAGTACCCTTGAGTTTGCGCACGTTTTCGCGCACGCGGTCAAGCACCACAATGGTATCGGAAATTGAATATCCCAAAATGGTAAGCACTGCGGCAATAAATGGACTCCCAACCTCCCATCCTCTAAAATGTCCAAGATACGCAAACAGCCCAAGCGGGATGAGTACGTCATGCAAAAACGCAATGATCACAATGCCGGCGTACACCAGCGCGGGAACCGGCCGTGACACATGCCGGAATGACCACGCAATATAAAATAAGATCATGAGGGTTACCAGAATAACTGACAAAAGCGCGCGGCGGAAAAGCTCACGGCCAACTGTGGGGCCGATGGAATCAAAACGCACTTCAGTTACTTCTCCGAATTTTTCCTTAAGCTGAAATACAAGATCTTGATGCTCACCTTCCTTGACCGGCTGAAAACGCAACACCAATGTAGAATTGTCCGCGCTCTGAATTGAAGGGGCCTCCAGATTTATGCTGGTAAATATGCCGGACACCTCTTCATTGGACGGCAGATTTTTAAATTGCACCTCTAAAAGAGATCCGCCAGTAAAATCAATACTCGGCTTAAGACCCCAAACAAAAAGTGCGATCAATGACAGCACGATAAGCGCGCCTGAGAATATAAACCAGATTTTTCTGTTTGCGATAATCTGCATATTATCTTTTTACGCGAGTGCCGTACCACCATGATCGTCTCACATGTGGAGCTACGATACGGAGAAGTACGCGTGTTACTGTAATTGCGGAAAAAAGCGATACAATTACGCCAACCGAAAGCGTTAGTCCAAATCCTTTTACCAAACTGGTGGAAAACCAGAATAAGATAAGCGCTCCGAAAAGCGTAGTCAAATGGCTATCGCGAATAGACGGCCAAGCCCGCTTAAATGCGTCTTCAATCGCGCTCTGTAATCCTTTTCCACTGCGCAACTCTTCTTTAAGGCGTTCAAACTGCAAAACATTGGCATCAACCGCCATCCCGATAGATAAAATAAATCCTGCAATGCCCGAAAGCGTAAGTGTCACGGGAATCAATTTAAAAAGCGCGAGTACGATTGTACTATAGATTATGAGCGCAAGCACCGCAAGAACTCCGGCAAAGCGATAATACAAAATCATGAAAATAGCTACCAGCGCAAATCCAATAAGCCCGGCTTTAAGTGATGCTTGAATCGATGCTTGCCCAAGCGTCGCACCAACTGTCTGCTGAGAAATCAAATTAATAGGTACAGGAAGCGCGCCGGCATTTAGCCGTTGCACCAAAATTTTTGCCTCTTTTACCGTAAAATTTCCGGTAATAACTGCTTTCCCGTCAGTAATCGCGCTTTGTACGCGCGGAACAGAAATCGGCTCGCCATCAAGGAAAATCGCAACTAATTTTCCAAGATTTTTAGTAGTAATATCCGAAAATAATTTCTTTCCCTCATCATTAAACTCAAGACCGACTTCTGGAGTATTGGTATTTTGATCAAATTGCAACAGAGCACGCACTAAGTGTTTTCCGGAAAGTCCTGTATTTTTCCATGGCGTGGGCGGAGGCAGATAATCCGCCTCGGTCTTTTCCTTAATAAGCACGCGATTAACATTATACGCTTTAAGCGGGCGTTCCTCTATTTTATAAATGAGATGAAAACCGAATTGCGTTTCAACTACATCAGAAATCGTTCCATTTTGCATGGCAAATATAACGTCTTCAAACGGCTTAACCATCATACCCTTACCAAACCACCCCAAATCACCACTGCGCTCTGCCGCACCCGGCTCGGTAGAGTTTTCACGCGTGAGTTTTTCAAAATTATCCGGCGTGGCCTGTGCTTTTAATTCTTCGATTTTCTTGCGCGCCTCATCCTTGGAAGTATCGCGCTCGCAACGATCAGCGCCGCGGAAACAAATCAGCAGATGCTGAGCATGCACTTCTTTACCCTTATCTTCAAATGATCTTACTTGAACAAAATTCCATCCCTCACTAGTCAAAATAGGATCAATAGTTATCTTGCCCGCGCCATTTTTATCTGCCCAAGCCCAAAGCTCTGGATAAGCGCTGGCACCCGTAATAAATCCAATGCTTCCGCCAAAATCTCTGGTCGTAATATCATCCGAATATTTTTTAGCCAGCGCCATAAAATCAACTTCAGTTTCGGAAAGCAATGTTTTCTTCACTTCATCCACGCGCTTTTTTGCCTCCTTATTGTATTGCTCAAGATCGCGCTTTTCATCAATGGTCAGTTCGCGAGTCGGCTCGGGCGTGGATTCTTCTTTAAATTCCAAAACCGGCGTTTCTCCAATTTGCTTGATTGCGGCCTTTATATCTTTGACTCCCGCAAGCTCAACTACCACACGCCATGAATCTCCGGTTCGCGCGGTTTGCACCAACGGCTCGGCTACTCCAAACGCGTTCACTCGCCGCTCAATCACATCGCGCACGCCCTCTACTGCACTGTCACGCTCGCTTGAATCAATTTTTAATACATCCGCTTCATAAACCAAGTGCGCGCCACCCTGAAGATCAAGACCAAGTCTAAACGGCCGCTCAGGATAATGCCCCACACGCAGGGCCTGAGCTTGTCGAAGGCCCCATACATTAGTGTGCGGCACACGCTCAATCCACCCATTCACCTTATCCGCCGCCACATTCCAGGGTTTGGGATATACCAAGAGCCCAGTTAAAAGAGCGAGCAAAATAACAAAAAATAAGGCCCGGCGCACTCTCCCGCGCGGACTTGGATTAACCATCCCTTTCCACAACCTTTTAAACATAATCTTCAATGGTAGTCGCAGGTCTTTAGCCTGCGCAATTCGCTTCAATGGTAGTCGCAGGTCTTTAGCCTGCGCAATTCGCCGGCTGAAGACCGGCGGCTACAATTATTGTGCCCAATATACACTACCTCTTAAAATCACGCAAGCCGCCTCACAATCCCTTGCTCCGCATCTACCTCCAACCGATCACCGGTTTTTAATTGCTCCGTTGCAGTTTTAAGACCAACAACAGTTGGCACCTTTAGCTCGCGCGCCATAATTGCGGCATGGCAAGTTACACCGCCCTGATCAGTTACGATTGCTCGCACGCGTTTCAGATATGGCACGATGGTATAGCGCGTCATAGAACATACCAGTATTGCGCCACGCGGGATGCGCTTAAAATCTTCCGCATTAAACGCCACATATGCCTTTCCCTTTACTTTTCCGGAATAAACAGTTTGACCTTTGAATTCGCAAAACTGATCTGTAGCTTGAAAACGCAAAAATTCTTTGGCAAATATACGGTCCGCTTCACGATTCCAATATACGCGAGTCTTGCCATTAAGAGTTAAAAGCGCACAGGTTTTCCGTTGTTTAAAATCTTTGGGAAACGTCTTTGTCAAAAGTACTGCTTGAACCTCGCTGGGTAAAAGTTTCATAGCATCGCCCACTGGTATCCCTAGTAATGGTCCTAATCGTAAGCGATACATTGGCTCCAATTTAGCAAGTTGCCGCGCGGCATAATCCCTGTCTAAGCCAAACCGGTAAATAAGATGTTTATTTTTCTGCACCCCCACCATCTCCGCCAATTCAGGAGTTTGGAAAACTGCACAAAATGTGCCCCATGCTTGATAAAATTTATCAATGTTTTGCTCTAAATTTGCTCTGCTTGAGAATGTATTTTGGGTAATTGAGAGTAGATCATCTGCCGCAGATCGAATCGCTTTTCCCACTTGCTTAACAAAATGCGGATTGAAATTTTTTTCCAAGAATATTTTTAATCCCTTAAGATCGGCAACGCCGCGGAGTGAATATTCAAATCCATTGATATAATAAAATAAGGTATTCCGAAATCGCCACCGCAAAGCTGAATTTTTTCCGCGCACATATCCCGCATTCACCAAAAATATATCAAACGGAAAAAACTCCACTTTGCGAATCAAATACCACCGCCCTACTTTTTGATATCCCATGTTCATACTTTACCTAGTCTTGACAGCGTGCTTATTTTGCTGTATTATAGCATGTTAGTCCTGGAATTGGCAGTACAACCGAACGGCTAACGCCGTTCTTACTAGAGGAGGAAGCCGTGAGACAAATTTGGATTCCGCACCTGACGAAGATGTCCGTTGCCGAGGGACGCGAACGCTTCGGAGACGCGTTCGACCCCGCAGACCCGCCGCTTTCCAACAAGGCAAAGGAGGGAGCGGTACGGCTGACCGACGATCTGCAAAAGGCATTCGGATCGCCGACCATGATCTTCCACTCGCCCAAGCTCCGGTGCATGCAAACCGCCGCACCGGCGATCGAACGCTTTGGCCAGCATCACAAAGGCGGCGTGCTCGTGGTTTCGCTGAACACGCTGGCTCAGCCCGACTCCGGGGATGTGGACCCGAATCACCCCAATGCGCGGCCGGACGGATTGGTCATCTACGGCCCGCCTTCCACAGATCGGCAGTGGCTACAGTGGTTCGGGACCAGCTTCTGGACCATCCGCGCGCTTACGAGTGCGCAGGAAGGGACGATCTGGGTCTTCACTCACCGGCCACTCGTCGCTTGCGCGCGCTGGGTGGCACAACGGAGATTCTGTCCACTCTCCAATGGAGAGACGATCGACGCCCTGGACAAGTCGCTCCTTCCGTACTGCATCTTCAAGATCGACACGAACACGATTTGGAAGGAGGTTCCCCGAGAGTAGTCTCACCGCACAGTTCACCTGTTTCGGCTCCGGCGTGCGCACTGCGCGCACCCGGGGCCGTATTATTTTCCCAGCACTTTCATATATGAAAGTGCTACCTGTTTCACAATTTCTTCACAACCCCCCTCTCCGCATCCACCTCCACTCGATCACCATTTTTTAAAACTCTTGTCGCAAACCTCGTCCCAATTACACACGGTATCTTCATCTCGCGCGAAATAATTGCGGCATGCGAGGTAAGCCCGCCCTCATCAGTAACAATCGCGTCGGCATATTTCAGGAGTGGAACAAACTCGGGAGTCGTCATTGACGTTACAAGAATAAACCTCTCTCGCACCCTCACCCCCTTTGGATTGGAAATTATTTTCACTGATCCCCGTGCAGTACCGCGGCATGCGATTGTACCACGTAATTCGCGGACTTCCCTCACTCGCAACCTGCCAAGCTCCTTTTGAATAAACTGGTCTGCTTTCTTATCGGTTAAGATACGCTCCCCTCTTGCATCTCTATATACCACGGTTCGCTTTTGCCGTTCTTTATGCAGTTTTACTGCTTTCTGAAAATTCTTTGTCCGGAGCCCCTCTAAAAATTCCTGAGCAGTCAAGGATTTTATTGCTTCTTTAGGTACATGATATTTTCTTGCCAGTGTTTCCCAAACTTTTTCAAGTTCACTGCGAATCTCTGTCCAGGAATTTTTGAAATCCAGGCGCAGTTTGCCAACTTTCCAAAGAAAAGCGCGAGGTAGCTCATGCTCATACCCGATGATACGGGTAATCACCCGATAAGTAGTAAAAAGCCGGTATGCTCGGGCAAAATTCTCAAAAGGTACAACGAGAGACATGTTCTTCTTTGTAGCACGAGTGAGATCTTTAAGTGCGCGCCGCACGTTGCGCTGATACCGAGGAAGTTCTGCAAGAATGCAGGCCGCGGCTGTGCGATTAGAAACTAAAACTTTTGTCTGGCGTTTCACTTCAGAAGTGAGCACATAAAAACTTGCCTCGCCATCTTCCATCAATAAAAAAGTACGACTGTAGGGTACGCCAAGCACCTCTCCAAGTTCATGAAGATCTCCATCGCACAAAAGCGAAGCATCCAAAATATACAAAGGCCTTTTCACGCTAAAAAACCAACGCATAGAACTCTTTTGACTAGGAACTACGAATAGATTATCTCACCTCATCCCGCTTTAAAATTTCCTCAATCACAAAACTCAGCTTCGGCTGCACAAACCTCCGCAAAAACTGATGAATATTCTCGGTTGTGATTTCAAATCTACTCCCCATATTAAATTTTACTCCTTAACATATCTAATCCCCAAATCCTCAAACTAAACAAAAAGTTCCATACTTGGAACTATGGAACTTTTTGTTTGACTTTGCCAAGTTGCATTTCTTTTTCAAGTTGCTGCGGTTTGCGGGGGCTGGTACGTTCCACGCGAAATAGTGCTTCAAGATAGCGAAACACTTCGCGTTTGCCTTTCCCGGATCCACGCAAAATCTTCAGGGTCTCCAGCATTCGCTTCCGTTGACGGTTATTCGCCGCGCGCGCAATTTCCTCAAGAATACCTTGCGGCCAGAAATAAAGCGGATAGCGGCGTTTCAGGTGTGCCCAACTTCCCCACATCTCACCAGCATGAGCAGGTGGCTGCCAAAGTGGCACAGCCATGTCCTCCTTGGCAAGACCACGTGCCATAACCATCCGCAAACCTTCCCCGGCTTGCTGCAACCATAAATTCACGCGCGCGATAGTTTGCTGACTCACCTTGAGTTCTTGCCGAATCTGTTCGTACTTTTTGCCTTTGAGTAGTTGCTTTGCGATCTGCAGCCGTTTTGCTACCATGCGCAGCTCTGGCTCTGATAGTAAATCACCAAGCACTCTGGCCGACTCCTTAAGATTTTTGACCATCACCATGGATTGACAGAGTTCGAGCAACACCCTTTGCTGTGCTTCTTTTTCAAGTTTTTGCCGGGGAGTAAATTTTGCCATAAAAGAAGAGGGGGGGTAAAGTCACGTTATTGACGTTTTCACGTTATTGACAAGTATACCATGCACTTCGGTTTTGAGCAAAAAGTTCCATACTTGGAACTATGGAACTTTTTGTCAAGTTTTCTTGGTGTTACCTTTTTTGCCCTGTATTTTCAGAATATTAAATGTGCTCCAACCAACGTGAGATAACACTCTTCAACTCTTCCAAATGCTCATTGGCGCGGAGGGTGTGTGGCGCTCCGGAAATGAGGTGGAGCTCTTTAGGGCCGGGCAGAGCTTCATACAGAATCTGTTGATGCTCAGGCGGTGTGGAATCATCATACTCGCCCACAATTAAAAGCACCAGCATGGTAAGTTTATGAACTTCTGGCATCAGATCATATCTTAGCCGATCTTCCATATGCGACCATGGTAGACGTTTTACTTTTCCGGTTGATTTACTGATTTCTTCACGCCACCCTGTTTCTTTCCATTTTCGCCACTCTTCATGCTTTTCATGCCCTTCCATACTCAACGCGCCGGACACCACCGTGGAAATCGGTGCTAGGGCTTTCACTTTTTCAGGATGTCGCTCCGCATATAATGCTATACAAAGTCCGCCTAAACTATGGCCTACAAGTACAAATGTCTCCTGATACCACGGCTGTGTACGCGCCCAGGCAATAACATCCTCCAAATCTTCATAGTAATTTGTGGTTGTGGCTAATTTATAATTTCCGTCACTTTCTCCAAAAGTATTGGTAGTATCAAAACGCACTGCGGTGTAGCCGTACTCTAAAAATGTCTCAGCCATTGCTTGTACATGTGGCTGCTCCTTAAATCCTCCCAGATCATGCATGATAATTGCCAACCCTTTGTGCGGCGTGGTTTCTTCCACAATTACCACCATTTTCTGCCCTTTGCGATTTTGAATAAATAATTTTTGCATATACTTCTTAGTCTCCTAGTCGTGCGACTAAGAGACTAACGCTACTCTGACTTTATTTTTTGAAATGTTTAAGCAACGACTGTAAAATCGGGTGCTGACGGTTGAGCGTGCACCATATCCAAAGCGAGGACTGTTTGCGGCATATAAAATCACACTCTACTAATTTCTGAATATGCTTGGAGGTGCTTTTCAAGGATAACCCGATTCGTTTTGCAACGCGGTTTATTGGCAACGGCTCATGTTTGGCAAGTTCTTGCAAAATGCGCAACCGCCGCTCATTCGCCAACGCTTTGAGACATTTGGTCAATTCTTTCATATGATGATGTAAATAATACTACATTCTCGCATCCCTCATGATAACATATGCCCAGCCACTCTCCTAGTCGCACGACTAGGAGAGTGGCACGACTAGGAGAGTGATAAATTTTATGAGTCCCAATAAATCTGTCCAGTTCTATAAGCTTCCATATCGTCCGCCACTGTTGCAAACAGTGGCGTTGGCAAATTATTTAAATCATACCAATCCCATCCCACACATTTATCCGGCTCTAATACCTGTGGATTGCCGCTTTCCCAATCTACCGAAAGGCTGACATGCACATAGTGCTTTGGCGCATATGCTTTCATATTTAGCAAGCGTAAAAAGCGTATATTTTTTATTGCAATTCCAGTTTCTTCCTTTACTTCTCGTTTTGCGCAATCTGCGAATGATTCCATATAATCAAGATGTCCGCCAGGCCAAGCATACTCCCCATCCCCGTGCGAGCTTTTGCGCTTGCCAAGCAAAACTTTACCGTCTTTCCAAATCATCACTCCAATCCCTACCCGTGGCCGCGTATACGGATGATTGGCTGGCAATGTCGTCACTTCTAGTTCTGTAATAATCCGCTTTTCAAATTTACCACGCTCGTTTGCTTTGTGATCTTTTATTTTTGCAATCGCCTGCGAAACCCATTTTCTATAATTGCAAATCGCATCTATTACCTCCAATACATCTGCCATTTCTTCTTGGTTTTCAGCTTCCAAAAATTCCGCCACTTCTTCCTGCAATTTTTCCTTTAATTTCTGCTCATACTCCGCATCACTGGCAATATGCGTTACCAACACCTCACCTTTCTCCTTAATAATCTCCGGTATTTTATCCCGCACGAGTTTAGAATATTTCATATGCCCAGCCACTCTCCTAGTCGCACGACTAGGAGAGTGGCATATTTTATTTTAAAATATCGTCGCTGTGTTTCATGCTTTGATTATGGTTAAATGGCCATTTCAATGTATTTTAGGTTGCCCGGCATCAGGTGCAAACGCGCGGCCTCCTCTTTGGTGCACCATTTAATCTCGGTTACTTCCGTATGCGAAGGAGTAGGGATACCGCTTACAATGCGGCATTCATAGCAAAGTACAATCACCTGAATTTTTTTATCATCCGCCCGATCCCAGGTGTTGGTATGCGCGTACGGCAACAGGCGCACGATTTCCACTTCGCATCCAATCTCCTCTTTTACTTCGCGTTTTATCGCCTCTTCCGGTGTTTCCCCAAACTCAATCCCGCCTCCGGGAAACTCCCAAATGCCAAAAGCCGCCGGAATATAATCCAGCCCGCGCTTTTGTACGAGCACGCGTCCCTGCGCGTCCTTGATAAGCGCAATCACGGCCACGATCGGTTCCTTGCAAATAACCGTTTCCATAATTTATGATCTCATGCCGCGCGATTCCTACTTTTCAATTATTTTTATGCTCTGCACGATCACTGGATTAAGCGGTTGGGAGCGCTCGCCCGAAGGACTGAAAGTGACTGGCGCTTCCGCAATCTTGTCTACCGCTTCCAGGCCTTCCGCAACGCGGCCGAAAATCACATAATTTGGCGGAAGCGGATAATCCGCGTGCATGATAAAGAATTGACTGCCATTGGTATTGGGACCGGAATTGGCCATGGCGACTGTCCCGCGACTGTATGATCCGGTAAATGGTTCGTCGTCAAAGCGGTATCCCGGTCCGCCTGTTCCATCTCCGCGCGGATCGCCGCCCTGAATCATAAATCCGTTTACCACGCGGTGAAATATCGTGCCATCGTAAAATTTTGAACGCGAAAGTTTTACAAAATTAGTCACGGTAATCGGTGTAGCATTATCATTTAAGGCAATCGTGATGTCTCCGGCAGTGGTGTGCAATACTGCAGTATAAGTTTTATTGGATGTTTGCAATGGAGAAGCTGGCATAGTTGTTTTTATTTCCGCGGTTCCTTTTCCGCATCCCGCGCCGACAAGGGTTAAAAATAATAGCGTGGCAAAAATTTTTTTCATATTAGCACATAGTATATTAAATTTTATTTAAAGTCATGGCAAGCTCATTGGGTTGTTCAATTATTGCCGCGGGATTTCCTTTTATAAGTGTATCCTGTCTTTGATATCCCCAGGTGACGGCAACGGAGCGCACGTCCACCCTTGCGGCCTCGTCTATATCGCCAAGCGTATCAGTAATAAGAACACATTCTTCTGGTTTTGCATCAAACTCCTCTAAAATCATCCTAATCTTTTTTGTTTTGCTAGCATGCACATCCGCACCATAAATTTTTTTGAAATAGTGCGCCAGATCATATTTTTCAAGATAATTTCTGATGGGACCGTTCACGGTTGATGAAATAATGACCATGGGATAGCGCGCGGCAAGTTCATTCAGCGCTTCTTTAATGCCTTCAACTGGCGGTTGCTCCAAAATGCGCGGCGCAAAACGTTTAAAAAATGGATCGTCTTCGCTTACAGTAATTTTTTCTTCTATATCCGGACTTTCCTCCAGTGCTTTGTAAATATTACCGTCAAAAAAGCCGCGATACTCTTCTTTTGTCGGTGGATTAGGATTGAGCTCAGCAATAATTTTATACGCAATCTCAAACGTATTTACAATAACTCCATCGAAATCAACAAGAATGAGCTTCATATAATAGGTTTTTTCGCGCAAACAATAAGATATTCGCAAAGACCTAATTTATACGCACCATATACACCCACATCAATAAGGTATCCGCCCACTATTCCTTTCCAAAATCCACGAATCTTTTTTATTTCCGCAACAGACTCGGGCCGGCGATGTTCAAAATAGTAACCAGGAATTGTATATTTTCCAATAGTATCTATGGCAATCGCTTGAAATCCTGCTGCTTCCAATTTTGACTGGTATATATTATTTTCATAGATATTTGCTTTGGGAACTTGCCAAAGTCGCCGCGCAAAATCAATTGCACCACGTTCAAACATATTGCGCGGCGGTCGGACCAAACCATAATCCGTAAGTACCATGACACCGCCTGGCTTAAGCACGCGAAATGCTTCGTGAAAAAATTTTTCCCGCGTATCAAAATGTTCCGGGGCCTCAATTGAAAGAAGATGGGTAAAACTGTTATCTGGAAATGGCAATTTTGTTGCCGAACCGTGATGAAACCGGATGCGATCTTCCCCTACTCCTTCGCGCAAAGCACGGATGCGCGCGCGTTCAATATGCTTCCAGGTTACATCAAGCGCGTCAATTGATTCTGGATTGCAAGCGCGAAAAAGCGCAATATCTTGGGTACCCATTCCGCACCCTACATCAAGAAGTATACTACCCTGCCCAAGACCAAGTAATTCACCAGCATGCCGCACCAGATTTTCAGCCGCCTCCTCATACGTCATTCCGTCGCGCGTCCAATAACCAAAATTTAAATACCCTTTGTGATAATCATGAAATCCGTCAATACCTGAAGCATAAAATTTTTCCACTTTTGACTCATGCTCATAGTTTTTCCATACTTGCTGATTATTCATATTTAAGCATGTGCATATTTAAATTTCAAGCGGGTATATGTCCAGTGCGATCTCTTCGTAGGGATGGACGCGCTTGATTGCGGTGATGACACCGCGGAATTGATGCATATTAAGCCCCGTGGCACTTCTTATACTTTTTTCCGCTTCCACAGGGGCAAGGGTCGTTGCGGCCCACCTTCGCTGAAGCTTCGGTGGGCACAGCCCCATATGCATGTGGATGGTCGGCAACATAGCCCACGGCCGGGGCTTTGGAATCAGCACCTTGTAGCGCGGGGGCTTGTCCCCCGCCGGGCGGCACATAAAGTGCCGCGCTACGATCATCACGTCCCTTCTCCATCGTCTTTGCCGGGGCGGACATTTGCATGCCGCGACGCGCAAGTAAAGATGGCGCAATCTGCGTTACAACACCTACCTTGAAAATTGAATACACCACTTGTTTTTCAATCAAATGCTGAAGCTCCTGAAACATCTGATAAGCTTCTTTTTTGTAAGCAATAAGCGGCTCTTGCTGACCATAAGCGCGCAGGCCAATCCCCCGCCGCAAATGTTCAATGGCATCCAAATGCTCAATCCAAAGCGTATCAATAGCGCGTAACCACAGCGCTTTTTCAATCTGGCGCATGGCTTGTTCATTTTGCGTTGTCTCGCTCATTTTGCGCTCGGCATCGTCATACGCGCGTCGCGCTTCGTCCATCAGTATCTCCACAATTTTTGTCCGCGCTTCAGTGTCTTCCAACTTGCTCCCGTTTCCACCGCGAATATGCTCCAGTTTTTCACGCATGTCATTTGGCACGGCAAAAATAGTGCGCGCCACTTCCAAAATCTCCTCAATATTCCACTCCTCCCGACTCCCGCCTCCCGGCGTATGGAAAAGTACAACTTGCTCAAGCTCGTGTTCAATCATTTTCAGCACGTTTTCACGAAGCGCAGGCTGAAGACCTGCGTCTACACTAGATTGCAAAATTTCTCGCCGCTTCTTGTAAATTCCTTCGCGATGTTTATTCAAAACATCATCATACTCCAGTAGGTGCTTGCGAATATCAAAATTATGCTGTTCAACCTTGCTTTGCGCCGATTCAATTGAACGCGAAACCAGTTTGCTTTCAATTGGCATATCTTCCGGAATGTTAAACCGCGTCATCAGCGCCTTAACTCGGTCGCCGGCAAAAATCCGCATCAAATCATCTTCCAGCGAAACATAAAATTGCGTTGCGCCCGGATCGCCTTGCCGTCCGGATCTTCCGCGCAATTGATTGTCAATACGCCGCGACTCATGCCGCTCCGTGCCCAAAACATACAATCCCCCGGCTTCGCGCACTTTTTTCGCTTCGGCAGGATCCGCGGGATTCCCCCCTAAAATAATATCCACGCCGCGGCCAGCCATGTTCGTTGCCACAGTTACCGCGCCCCAATGTCCGGCTTGCGCTATAGTTTCCCCTTCTTTTTCGTGATTTTTCGCGTTGAGCAATTTATGCGGCACGCCTTCGCGTTCCAAAAGCTGCGAAAGAATTTCATTTTTTTCAATTGAAATCGTACCGATAAGCACGGGCTGGCCCTTCATATGGCGTTCTTTTACTTCTTTCACCACAGCTTGAAATTTACCTATTTCATTTTTATACACGCGATCCGGAAGATCTGCGCGCTGAAGTACTTTATTGGTGGGAATTACCACTACTTCTAATCCGTAAATTTTGTGAAACTCTTCTGATTCTGTTGCCGCGGTTCCGGTCATACCTGCCAGTTTCCGATACATGCGAAAATAATTTTGAAATGTAATGGTCGCGAGCGTTTGCGATTCGCGCTCAATTTTTACGCGCTCTTTTGCCTCCACAGCTTGATGCAATCCTTCTGACCATCGCCGTCCGGGCATTAAGCGGCCGGTAAACTCATCAACAATAATAACTTGCCCGTCCTTGACCACATATTCCGTGTCGCGGTGATACAAAGCATGAGCGCGCAAGGCCTGCTCCGCGTGATGCACCATGCTGACCCCGCTTCCGACATCATATAAATTTTTTACTCCCAGCATTTTTTCCAACTTTGCGATTCCGCCTTCGGTAAGGGTTGCGGCGCGCATTTTTTCATCCACATTGTAATCGTCATTTTCTTTCAACCGCACGGTAAGATCCGCGAATTTATAATAAAGCTCCGCGGACTCTTCTGCCGGCGCGGAAATAATAAGCGGCGTGCGCGCCTCGTCAACTAAAATTGAGTCAACCTCGTCAACAATCGCGAAATTGTGTCCGCGTTGTACCATTTCGCGAATATCCGTAACCATATTATCGCGCAAATAATCAAATCCGTACTCATTGTTTGTGCCATAAGTAATATCGGCGAGATATGCTTCTTGGCGCGAAACTGGTCGTAAAAATTCATGCTCCACCTTGAATGCCGCTTGCCGTGCTAGGGCTAAGTCCTTTGTATCTTCAGGGCTTAGCCCTGGGTCAACATGTTCCACCTGTTGATAATGTGGATCATATAGATACGCACTCTCATGCGTTATGCATCCCACACTTAAGCCAAGCGCGTGATAAACTTTTCCCATCCAAACCGCGTCGCGACGCGCCAAATAATCGTTTACCGTAATCACATGCACACCCTTGCCCGGCAGAGCGTTTAAATATGCCGGCGCGGTTGCCACAAGCGTCTTTCCTTCTCCAGTGCGCATCTCTGCAATAGCTCCGCGATTCAGCACTATACCGCCAAGCAATTGCACATCAAAATGCCGCTGGCCAAGCGCGCGCACTGCGGCTTCGCGCGCTGCGGCAAATGCTTCCGGCAAAAGATCATCAAACCCAGTCTCATTTTTTTCCAAACGATGCCGAAATTCCGCAGTTTTGCCGCGCAACTCATCATCGGATAATTTTTTGAATTGCGGCTCAAGCGCGTTAATTTGCGCAACGGTCGGCTGAAGATTTGCTACATATCTCGCATGCGGATCGCCAAAGATTTTAGTTAAAAATGCCATAGAAATCACAGTATAACATTAAAATCCTACCAATTCCACCTCTTCCTCAAGCGCAATCCCAAATTTCTCTTGAACCCTTTTTTTAATCTCTTCCGCAAATGCCATAACCTCCTGTGCGGAGGCGCCGCCAAAATTCACAAGCGACAACGAATGTTTTAAGGAAATACCCGTGTTCCCCTTACGATACCCCTTGTGAAATCCGGCGCTTTGAAGCAGACACGCGGCAGACACTTTCACTCTTTCATCCGGAAGCGGCCAATACCATGGATCAGGACATTCTTTTATTAAGGGCTTAAGTTTTTGAAATTGTTCTTGCGTTATAATGGGATTCATAAAAAAAGAACCCGCGGTTTGATAGCTTTCGTACCCCGGCATAATCACGTACCCCTTTCGCGCACGAATTTCAATCACTGCCTGACGAATTTCTAAAAGAGTTGGCGCAGGACGTTCCGTAAAATAATTTTTAAGATCATGG
Organism: Candidatus Uhrbacteria bacterium RIFCSPHIGHO2_02_FULL_46_47; assembly: GCA_001790815.1. Taxonomy (GTDB): domain Bacteria; phylum Patescibacteriota; class Patescibacteriia; order GWA2-47-26; family GWA2-47-26; genus MGDU01. The sequence goes on from MGDU01000023.1 coordinate 22,314, forward strand.
TAGGAGAGTGTTGGTCTGCCTCCGGGCGTGAGCGCAAATGTCACTTGCGTAATAATAAAATGTCCAGAATTTTTTTTAAACATGCTCGTTCGATATCCAAATTGACACGCCTCGCGATCAAATATTGCTTCTGTCCATGTTCTGGAATCAATTGCTCGTACTTCTTTAATCACCGCGTCAACGCTTTGCCCATACGCCCCAATATTTTGCACAGGAGTAGCGCCTACCGTTCCTGGAATACCGGATAAGCATTCAATCCCTGACCAGTTTTGGGAAACACAACGCGCAACGGTTTCATCCCAACTCTCACCTGCGCCTACTGTAACGAAAATACGATTTCCCTCCGCATAAGCTGTAAATCCTTGAATCTTATTCACAATCACTAACCCATCAAATCCTTTGTCACTCACTAAAATATTACTGGCGCCGCCCAGCACGAAAAATGGAATTTCATATTCTTTCGCCGCTTGTACCGCCTTCACCACATCATCAGACGTATGTGCCACGAAAAAATACCTCGCTGGCCCGCCAATCTTAAAAGTGGTATACGGCGCAAGTATCTCATTCTCCTTCACCTCTGGTATAAGTTTTTTTAATTCTTCATGCATAGTTCACGCGCGGTTTGATCAATATCTCCTGCGCCCATAAAAATTATAACATCATTGGGCTTGACATGTTCAAGCACCATTTGTTTTGTCTGCTCCAAATTACCACCGTATATCACATTTCGTATTTCTGATCTCGTCACTGAGTGATGGGCACCCTTATCACTCAGTGACGGATTTCGGATTTTATCAACAATCATCTGCGAACTCACATCCTGCTCCTCCATGCGGCCTTGAACCGCATAAATCTCTGACACGATCACAAGATCTGCCGCATCTTTCAGCACTTTAACAAAATCCTGAAATAAATATTTTGTCCGGCTATGTTGATGCGGCTGATACACTAGCACAAGCCGCCGGCTGGAATAAAACTCCCGCGCGGCTTTCATAGTTTCCCGGATTGCTGTGGGGTGATGGCCGTAGTCACTTATAATCAAAATGTTATCACGAGACTCATAACTCCCCCTACCCCCTCTTACCTTAAGAGGGGGTACATTTACTGATTCTCCTCCCCTTAAGGTAAGGCCCGCTTCGCCCGCAAAGCGAGGCGAGGGAGGTTGGGAGGGGTTACGGAATGTGCCCACAATTTCAAACCTTCGCCATATACCACGAAATTCGTGTGCAACACGCTCCACCACATCGCGTGGTACGCCAAGTTCAAGCGCGCAAGTTGCCGCCGCAGTGGCATTGTAACGATTAAATTCACCCGGCACTTGCAAATTCAGCTTGCCAAAAATCTCACTTCCGCGCCCGTACAACAACATTCTCACATTCTTGAGAATGTTGGAATGTTGTTTTTGAGTGGATAATTTGACGCACCCGGCATCATCCGCGTTGGTTATTACAAATCCATCCTCCGGCACTTTTTCACATAATTTTTGAAAACTCTCCACTGTATGCTCTAAATCGCGAAAATAATCCGGGTGATCGTACTCAATATTGGTTACCACGACAGCATACGGCTGAAGTTCCAAAAAATGATCCCGATAATCATCACCTTCCACTATGAAGTATGTAGTATGTAGTGGGTAGGACGTAGAGCTTGGCAACCGCAGGTTGCCATATTCCCATCCCGGCACTTTGCTTCCTACAATCACAAATGGATCAAATCCCGCCGCCTCAAGCATAAGTCCAAGCATGGCGGTGGTGGTACTTTTACCATGCGTGCCGGTTACCACAATCGTGCGATAGCCGTGGCTTATCTCGCCAAGCGCCTGCGCATAGGATAATTCTGGAATGCCGCGTCGGCGTGCTTCAACACGCTGAGAATGATCTTCTGGCACAGCATCAGAGTAAATTACTAGATCAGCATCTTCCCTCACCCTGCCCTCTCCCTCAGGGAGAGGGGTTGGGGTGAGGGCATCATCATATCCCGTAACCTCTTTTCCTTGCGCACGAAAAAATTCCGCCACCGCCGACATCCCAATCCCGCCTATTCCAATGCAGTGAATTTTTTGAACCTGCGTGAGCATATACAACACTATAACCCTCTCTTAAGGTAAGAGAGGGTAGGGTGAGTTATGAATCGTGCACAGTTCGTAACCCCTCCTACCTCCCCTTATCCTAAGGGGAGGAACGAATTGTGTTACCCCATTTAATCACATTATCTTGTTCAAATCAATCCTTGTGTGCTACACTAGCCAACTATGACACATTTGTCACAATACGACCCGGAAATCGCTGGCGCGATTGAAAACGAACTGAATCGTCAGCGCGACGGTCTTGAAATGATTCCATCGGAAAATTTTGTTTCCCGCGCGGTATTGGAAGCACTGGGCTCAGTTATGACCAACAAATATTCCGAGGGCTTTCCGGGCAAACGTTATTATGGCGGCAATCAATTTACTGATGTAGTGGAAAACTTAACCATAGAACGTGCTAAAACAATTTTTCGCTGTGATCATGCTAATGTACAACCGCTTTCAGGAAGCCCAATGAACCAGGCCGTATATTTGGCATTCATGAAGCCAGGCGACACAATCATGGGCATGGACTTAAGTCATGGTGGACACCTAACCCACGGTTCGCCAGTAAGCCACATGGGGAAATTATTCAATTTTATTCGCTATAAAACTCATCCCGAAGAAAAAGGCCGCATTGATTTTGATGAATTAATGCGCGTGGCCAAAGAAACAAAGCCAAAAATTATACTTTGCGGATATACCAGTTATCCTCGCGACTATGATTATACCGATTTTAAGAAAGTGGCTGATGAAGTGGGCGCTATTACCATGGCTGATGTAGCGCACATCGGCGGACTCATAGCCGCTAATGTAATGCGTAATCCTTTTGACTACGGCTTTGATATTGTTACTACTACCACGCACAAAACACTGCGTGGTCCTCGCGGCGGCATGATCTTGTCTCGCGGTGTTGTTTCCAACCCGCTAAAAGCTCCTGAAAATACTCGCGAGAACATCCCGACTATTCTTGACCGTTCTGTTTTTCCAGGATTGCAAGGAGGCCCGCATATGAATCAAATCGCTGCCACTGCGGTATGCTTAAAAGAAGCCGCTACTCCCGAATTTCACGCTTATGCCAAACAAGTGCTAGTCAATGCCAAATCCTTAGCTACGGCATTGATGGCTGATGGTGCGAAACTTGTAACTGATGGCACAGATAATCACATGATGGTTATTGATTGTGTAAAATCATGGCGAATACCCGGCAATGAAGCTGAAAAATTGCTGGATCAAGTGGGTATTACAACTAACAAGAGCCTTATTCCGGATGACCCCAATCCCCCATTCAAACCAAGCGGTATTCGCTTAGGCACTCCGGCCTTGACCACCCGCGGATTTACTGAAGATGATATGAAAATTATTGGCCGCACGATTGCTGAAGTTTTGAAAAATCCTCAAAGCGACGACGCCAAATCACGCGCCCGCACAACTGTACGCGACTTGACTCAAAAGCATCCATTGTATTCAGGACTCAGCGTGTTATAAAATATCCACACCGAGAATATTGACATCTAAAACAGGATATGGTATTCTCATAATAGACGGAGTCCACACCACGGACTAAGCTGTTTGTCAGCAAAAAGCCCTCGCAAGAGGACTTTTTTGTTTGGCACATGGACCCGGCGGGACTCGCACCCGCTTCGCTGTTTGTCAAAGACAGAATGTTAACTATATACACCACGGGCCCGGGCGATCATGTGCCGAAAATATTTTATCATAAAATAAGAACTCCCGCACCAGTTGCCCAGTGCGGGAGGTGAAACAGAACGAGGGTGATCCTATGGCAACGAGCTCTGCCAGTTCCCTTCCGTGGTGGACTCAACGCCCAGGAACCAGGTGACCTTGGAGAACCCGCGCTTGTACTCGATGAGGTCGAGTTGGCGCTGGTTGCCATCGCCGAAGAGACCGGACACATACTGCTCGCCATTCACGCAGACTACGCTGTCCAGATTGACCACCTGCTGGAGATCTATCTGGGCCTGCGGGTGTTGAGCACCGATCATGAGCTCGTGATCGATGCTGACCTCTCTGAGTCCCATGAGCCACCGCACCTGCATGGCCTGCAGACGTGTTGCTTCATGCCCGATGCAGAAGGCCACGACCGTGTCCGTAAGCACGCGATACCAGTTGTTGGACTCCCAGTCATCCCTCTTCTCAACATGCATGCGTCGAGAACCGCAGGCATTCGTCGTGTGTGCTGGGTCGACGAAGTCGTACTTACCAGCCGCGACCATCTGCTCAATCGTCGTGATCGGCCAGATCCCGACCTTGAACTCACGGTGCTGGATCTTCTCCAGGTCGATCGTCGATGCCCAGGGCCAGCTGTGTGAGGGCGACTCAGTCTTCCACGGGTCCTCATGTCGAAGAAACCTCTTCAGAGTAATAAGCCAGTCCTCTCCCTTCTCTCCTGACAGTTTGTCGTTCAGATCACGGAGCGGTCCACGCCTATCGCAGAGCGCTACTTTGGCCATGTTGGCCTCCTCCTGTGGCAACCTTAGAGCCAGCACTATGCCGAGTCCACTGGTCTGCCAGTTTAGGAACTGTGTTAATGCTATCATATTTTTGCCAAAATGTCAAGAGTGCGCTAGAATAGCGGCATTCCTATGCAAATCATAGACGGCCGTAAACTTGCCGCACGAATTCGCGCAGAAGTAAAAGAGGAGATTGCGCGCCTCGGATCGACTCCGGGGTTAGCTGTTATTTTGGTTGGCAAAGATCCGGCTTCGCATCTTTATGTTGCGCTTAAAGAAAAAGCATGCACTGAAGCTGGCATCAAATTTGAAAAATATGTGTTTTCCGGGACAGAACCAGAATCCGAAATCATTGAAACAATCCGAAAGCTTAATGGCCGCGATGATATTCACGGGATTTTAGTTCAAGTTCCTCTGCCTGCAATCTACCATGAAGACGTTATTCTAAGCACGCTTGATCCCAGCAAAGACGTGGACGGATTTCATCAAGTCAATTTACGAGCTATTCTTGAGGGGAAACCGCGAATTATCCCCTGTGTTGCTCTTGCTATCGTAGCGCTGGTAGATGAGGCTATAAAACAAAAAGGGGACGTTTCCCTTTTTGCCCACAAAAAAGGAGACGCCCCCTTTTTGGCCGTCCTAATTGCCAATCGCATGGAGTTTGCCGCGCCGCTTGAATACCTGCTGGAGAAGCGCGGTGCACTTGTTCAAATTATCTTGCGCGCTAAAGAAGTAACCACGGATATTTCCGCACAAATTAAATCCGCTGATATTTTGATTGTTGCGCGCGGCCATGCCAATTTTGTGAGCGGCGATATGATTAAAGATGGCGCGATTGTAATTGATGTAGGAACAAACACACTACCTGACGGCAAAGTTGTCGGCGATGTGGATCAGGGCTTAGCCCTGTCCAAAAAAGGGCTAAGCCCTATGGGCGATAAACCCGGCTATATTACTCCAGTCCCCGGCGGCGTAGGCCCCATGACTGTAGCTATGCTTTTAAAAAATACTTTAGAATTAGCAAAAAATGCGTAACACCACCGGCAACTTCCTGCAATTTCATATTGCCATGGCAGTATGAAATTGCTATAGATCAAAATAATGCCGCATAACGCGCTCATACTGGCCTAGCGATTGGGCAAGAAGAAGCGACACATGGCCGTCAATTTCGTAGAATTTGCAAATGCGCTCTAGTTCTTTATCGCATGGATACGGACACACAAACACGCTTTTTTGAATCGGCCGGAATCCGAGCGCTTTAAGATGCTGACGAAGAAATTCGCGTGATACTTTTTTGACTGTCGGCACATCAAATGCCGCTATGCGCCACACACCATCCCATCGTGCCGGTTTTTCTAATTGCATGTTCCAAAGCTCATCTCGTTCAAGCGCCGCCTTGCCCTTTGGCGCGAGCTTTGCAATAATTCTGCCTTCATGATCTTCCTTGAGTTCAATGAGTTTAAGCCGATGAAGACTTTTGAGCCGTGTGCGCACATACCAAATTTTATACTTTGCAAAACGCGCAAGCATTTTCGGAGCGCCCGGCCCGACAAATCCGGCAAGTGTAATAACTATTGCGCTCTCCGCAAGTGTTTCAAGAATTAATTTAGTAAGCTCTCTTTTATATCGCTTGCGCCTTATCATATAATGTCTTCAAACTACAGATACTCATACCGCAACTTCGCATTGCCATGGCAATTTGAATTTGGTAAACACTATTGTGTGAATTCGCTTATCCAGTTCTCTACTCCTTTAGATACACGCGTCACGGTCCATTGCTCAATAATTGGCAGCTTATAGCTGTGGAGTTTGTGAATTTGTCGTGCCGCGCGATCGGCAAGTGGGTTTTTTGTTTTACACATAACCATCCACTCCCCTGCCCGCTCAATTTTATTTCCCCATAAGTACATTGAGCGCACTGGCCACATATTTACGCAAACAATTAACTTCTCATGCAAAAGCATGCGCGTAATTTTTTCTGCTTCTTTGCGTGATCCGCATGTCGTGGTTATCAATATCATAAGATATTAAGTAATTTTTGAATAACTCCAATGGCGAGCAAAACCATGATAATCGCGCCCAGCGCGGTTTTTAATTTCTTGCGCGGCGCGTGGCGTCTATACGCGTATGCGAGCGACACCAAAACAATCATCAGCGCGTCAAATCCACCGAAAACACTGCCGACTATATCCAGCACACGCACAAAATTCTGCGCCCCTCCAAAATACAAAATCAAAGGAACCCACACTGCGAATAGCCACGCCGGAAAAAGTTTTAAGCGAAAATCATACTGGAAAAGTTCTTTCAAATACATAGCAATTACCAGATATGAAGTAATCACCGCAAGAAATCCAAAAAGCGCACCCAACCAAATAATAAACGGCGGCAAAGCGCCGCGCAATCCCACAAATGCTTCTTGGCTTGTTGCAGACCCGGAAATTCCCACAACCACAAGCATAAACAGCAAGGTTATCAGCACAGAAATAAGAGTGCCGGCAATTATCGCGGCGCGAAGTGCGCGTTTTTTTCCGTGAACTATGTCCCACATCTCCGGAATAGCCGGCGATCCGCCCAGCGCAAACAATATAACTCCGTATGGCAAAAAAATCTTCGCAATATCGCCGCCGATAAAATTAGACGGGTCAACATTTGGTACGCCGGCAAAAAAAATAACGCCAATAACCGCGATAAGCACCCAAGTAAGATAGAATTCTATTTTTCCAAAAATTCTCAAGCCGAAAAACGTGACAATCGCTACAAACGCGAAAAGCCATAGAGAATAGCCCATTACGCTTCCTCCGTCATATCCATTTAACAAAATCCTTAGAAATGTTCCGCCCACAATCAGGTAAGCAAGCTGGGCACCCCAAAAAGCGATAGTTTGTGAAATTGTTACAATGCTCTTGGCCGGCCTGCCTAGATAACGCTGCGCATACCCTGCCAGCCGATGCTTTCCCGTAGTTCCGGCAACAAGCTCTCCAAAAAGCAAATTAATGAAAAGCGAAACTAATCCTAAAAGCACAATCCAGAATAATCCGACCAAAAATCCGGCCTGCGCTGAAACATAAGGCACGGCAAATATTCCCACCCCCACAATCATGCCAATCATGGCCGCAGTGGCTTGAAAAAATGCTTTCATAATAGATGTGCACAATTATACCACAGATCATCCCCTTGACTCCATAATCTGCGGGATATAAGGTAGGGATGATGCCAATATACGAATTTCATGCCAATCTACAAATACAAATGAATTCATTCGCAATTCGTAGATTAGCATAAGATTTGTAGATTTGCATCACCTCTATGCCGTCGCGTACGAATATTGAACGCATTCCTCCGCAAAACCTTGAAGCCGAACAATCGCTTTTGGGTTCGCTTTTGATTGACCGCGACGCCATGATTAAAATCGCGGATTCAATAACGCCGGAAGATTTTTACAAAGACAGCCACCGCATGATTTTTGAGGCCATGACGGATTTGTTTCGCGAGCGCGAGCCAATTGATCTGCTTTCACTTGGCAACCGCCTTGAAGAAAAAAAACAGCTTGAAACTGTTGGCGGACGCAGTTACCTGATTGAACTTTCCAACGCGGTGCCCACCGCGGCAAATGTTCCGCACTACGCCGGCATTGTGCAAAAAAAAGCCACTCTGCGCCGGCTTCAACGCGCCGCCGCGGAAATTACAAATCTGTCATTTGAAGAGGCCGAGGAGATTGACCATATTCTTGACAAATCCGAGCAAAAACTTTTTGGCGTATCACAAAAATATTTGAAGCAAACTTTTGTGCCGATTCGCGATGTTTTGACCGAGGCCTTTGACCGCATTGATGAGTTGCACCGTGAAAAAGGAAAATTGCGCGGATTGCCAACCGGATTTTTTGAGCTTGATAATATTTTAGCCGGACTGCAAAAATCCGATCTGGTGATTTTGGCCGCTCGTCCATCAATTGGAAAAACTTCGCTTGCCTTGGACATCGCTCGCAATGTCGCCACCCGACAAAAAGAACCCGTTGGTGTATTTAGTTTGGAAATGTCCAAGGAGCAATTGGTTGATCGTTTAATCTGCGCTGAGGCCGGGGTTGATCTTTGGCGCATGCGCACCGGCCGTTTGTCGGACAAACCGGAACAAGATGATTTCCCCCGCATTGGCCATGCTATCGGCATGCTTTCTGAAGCGCCGCTTTATATTGATGATTCGGCATCTTCTTCGATTATGGAAATTCGCACTAAAGCGCGACGATTGCAGATGGAAAAGGGATTGAGTCTTTTAGTAATTGACTATTTACAACTTATGGAATCGCACACCAGAATTGAAAATCGCGTGCAAGAAGTTTCCGAAATAACCCGCGCGTTAAAATCTATCGCGCGCGAACTGAATATTCCGGTGCTTGCGCTTTCACAACTTTCCCGGGCAGTTGAAGCCCGCTCGCCAGCCATTCCAAAACTCGCGGATTTGCGCGAAAGCGGATCAATTGAACAAGACGCGGATGTGGTACTTTTTATCTATCGCAAAGCCATGGACAAGAGTCAGCAAAATCTTACTCCGGAAGAGCGCAATATTGCCGAAATACATATTTCCAAGCACCGCAACGGCCCAACCGGCCAAGTGCAATTATTTTTTGATGAACAAAAAGTAAGTTTCCGCAATCTGGATAAAACGGCTACACCGTTTTAAGGAGCAAGACCAGCAAGATAAGCGAGACCAGCAAGACCAGTACTATGGCAAACATCAAAAGTTTTAAAGAATTGGGAGTTTGGCAAAAAGCGCATGACCTCGTCTTGTTCATTTATAAAATATCACAATCATTCCCCGAAGTAGAACGCTTTGGAATTACTTCACAACTAAGAAGAGCGGCAGTTTCAATTGCGGCAAATATTGTGGAAGGATTTCACAGATATACCGTACACGATAGTTTGCATTTCTATACTATTGCTCAGGGTTCTTTAGAAGAAACTCGATATCATTGCCTTCTAGCTCATGATTTAGGTTATATAGATAACAACAATTACCAACAATTAGAAGATTTAATCACTGAGGTAAGTAAAATGTTGACCGCATGGATACATTCACAGCGTGTATCAGCGCAATAGCTGGTCTTGCTGGTTTTACTGGTCTCGCTGGTCTTGCTAAACCTATGAATTTCCCGCCGCCGATTACTCGTCTCACGCAGCATTTCCGAGGACTTCCGGGCGTTGGCCCGCGCACAGCCGCGCGTTTTGTATTTGCGCTTTTAAACAAGCCGGATGATGAGTTGCGCGCTTTTGGCCATGCCTTAATTGATCTTAAAGATAGCATTCGCACATGCACACGTTGTTTTAATATATCGCTTCAAAATCCTTGCGCGATTTGCGCAGATCCCAAACGCGACGCGAGCACACTTTGCATTGTCGCCCGGCCGCAAGATATTCAAGCCATTGAAGAAACACGCGAATACAGCGGCTTGTATCACGTACTTGGCGGCGCGCTCAACATTATTGAAGGCGTGACACCGGAACAGTTGAGGATTAAAGAACTGCTAAGCCGGCTAGACAACCCCTCACCCGACCTGCGGTCTCCCTCTCCCCCAGGGAGAGGGCAGGGTGAAGGTATTAAAGAAATCATCCTTGCCCTAAACCCCGACCTTGAAGGCGAGGCAACTTCACTCTATTTGGCAAAATTACTCAAAGCGCGTGTGCCGCGCATTACTCGCCTTGGCCGCGGACTTCAGCAAGGCGCAGATTTGGAATACGCCGACGAAGTTACTCTTATCAACGCCCTTAAAGGGAGACGGGAAATTTAATCCGCAGTCAAAAAAATGAGCGGTTCGACCGAACTTCGATCGAACCGCGCCTCCTTTGTACTATAATCTACTTTTGGCCGTGCCCGAGCTCCATCGCTTTGCTATGTCAGGCGGTAGCGCGCGCACTTTATCCGCAAATCCCTACGTGGCAAACAATTTTAGCTACACCAGACGCCGTGCCTTAATTTCTGTAGCCGCGACAATGCCATGAGGCGTGACAATACTATTACCATGCTCTTGCTTCTCCAGCAAGCCAAGCCTGCGAAACTTGATCAAGGCATCGACCACGGCCTGTATGCTTATTGGCTTATAGAATCCCTCTTCGCGATTCAGCAGCTGAAAGATCTCAGAAATCGGCGGTATGGACCGATCAACCCGACTCTGTGCCATCTGCGCCAAAATCACCAAAAGCAGGTCCAGCCGCTTACCAAGGCCATGCGGCTCCCATGACCGATTGCGCTTTTGCACTTTTGGCACACCGGCGCACACTGGTGCTGGTAGCGACTCACGCGAAACCGGCGTAGGCGCATCTACTTCAAAATGCGACGGTACTGGCGCGGAACTCAAGCCAGACCCCTGCACGAGAAGCGCGGTGCGACTCACCATTTCCGTGATTTCGCTGTACGCAAGAACACCGCGCCTGCAAAGCGCAAGAATTTTTTCGCGCATGGAAATCCGGCTTTCAAGCCGCTCAATTTCGGCGCCAATTCCGCGCGTGATTGCAGTCCCCATGGGAATCGCGTGATTTTCCGTCACGCCGAGGCGTTCAAACAACTCCCGCTCATCGAATGAAAGCACAACGGGTAAAGGCGCTGGAGTGAGTACAGGCGGCGCAGGAATCCGCGCCGCTTGAGTTGTTGTGGGTGTTGGCGGAAAACATCGCGCAATGTCCTGCTCAATCTCACTACGCGGGCGCGCTTTGTCGCTTTCCACAAGCGTGTCGTAGTATTCGTCCTGCACCGCGATTTCATAGCCGCCCTCGTAAAGTTCTTCGCACACAAGACTGATGAAACCAGCACGGCTTTGCGGCGGGGAACATTTCACGACGATGCTTCGGCAGGTGACCTTAAAGTCGCCTGCCATGCTCGCAACCAGCCGAGCAATGTCAACGACATTTGTTGGTTTTTCTGCCATGGTTTACCTCCATACTTATCCTATCAAAACCGGTGAAAAACACAAGACCTCCGATTTTCGGAGGTCTTTATTATTAGGCAACGATTTTCTCAATCTTCACCTTTGTATATTCCTGCCGGTGTCCGCGCTTTCTCTTGTAGCGCACTTTGCGCTTATACTTGATGACCATTACTTTTGGCGCGCGGCCTTGCTCCAAAATCGTGGCTTCCACCTTTGAGCCGGAAACATTTGGTGTGCCAACTTTCACTTCCCCGCCCTCATCGCCAACCAAAAAAACGCGATCAAACGCAAGCTTATCTCCAACATTGCCAGCTAGCTTTTCCACTTTAAGAGTAGTTCCATTTTTTACAATATATTGTTTTCCTCCGGTGTGGATTACTGCGATTGTAGACATAGTTGGCTATACTATCAAAGTATTAAAAAAATGTCAAATCCGCGCATTATCCCCTATTTTGATATTGTATTTTTCCGTAAAATCCGCGTTGACTTCCAGTACCGCGTCAGCCGGTTCTTTTGGCGAAACCGCAATAGGAGTTTCCCCCTCAAGTGGATATGGCACATTTTCACTAATATCAACAATCTTTTCTTCCCGAATCCAAATAATATCAAGCGGAAAATGCATGCGATTCATCCAAAAAGTGTGGCGTGCGGTGCTCACCATTGGAAAATACATCCCCTGATTTTCAGGAAGAGTGGCGCGATCCGAAAGCCCTTGTTGTTGTTTTTCCGCCGTGTCAGCGATTTCCACGCGCACCTGCGCGCTTCCCACACGCATAACCACTCCTTCCGGCTTCCCCCTCATCTGCTGAACTCTCAAATACACAAACGCCAAAGCCATGAGTATAAGAAAAGCCGGAACAAGTTTTTTCTTCATATCATATTCTTGTGCTATGTGATACGTGCTAAGTGATTACAATTTCTCCGCTTTTTCTACGCGCAACTGGCCTCCTTTTTCCAGCACTACAACATCGCGGCGGCTAAGTTTGGCAGTTAAAAGCAGGTTTGCCAGAGCGTCCTGCACCCGCTCTTGAATAACGCGCCTCAGCGGCCGAGCGCCAAATTGCGGATCAAATCCCGCATGCGCAAGCTCGGCAATTGCCTCATCAGTTGCGCGAAAAGTAATTCCTTTGGCCTCCAGCTGTTTGGCGATTTTCGCGATAATCAAGCGCGCAATCTGTACAATTTCTTCTTCAGTAAGCGGCTTATATACAATCACCGCGTCAAAACGATTCAAAAATTCCGGCCTGAAATACTGTTTAAGTTCGCGTTCCAAAAGTCCTTTTTTAATTTCTTCAATCGCAGTACCCTTCTTGAGCTCTTCTTGAACATATGGTGATCCTGCGTTGGAAGTTGCGATAATAATCGCATTGGTAAAATCAATAACTCGTCCGGCGCTGTCGGTTGCGCGTCCGTCATCTAGAACTTGCAAAAAGATATTTAAAATATCCGGGTGCGCTTTTTCAAGCTCATCCAAAAGCACAAGTGAAAACGGATTTTTGCGCACCGGTTCTGTAAGCAAGCCGCCGCTTTCCCCCGGCGCTCCAATTATGCGATATACCGCGCTCTTCTCTTGGTATTCAGACATATCCAAGCGAATCATGTTTTCTTCATTGCCAAAATATACTTCCGCCACGGTTTTTGCAGTTTCTGTTTTTCCAACACCAGTAGGGCCAAGGAACAAAAAGTTTGCGATTGGTCTTTTTTCTGTACGAAGTTCTGCGCGCGCGCGGCGAAGCGCGGCGGCAACCGCCTTCACTGCCTCGTCTTGCCCAATTATCCGCTCATGCATAATACTCTCAAGGTGCAACAATTTATCTGCCTCTTTTGCGGTAACCGAAGTAACCGGCACATGCGATTTTTGTGAAATAATTTCCGCCACATCTTCTCCGCGCACCAGAGCTTTTTCACCGCGGTGACTGCGCGTATATTGTGCAGCTTCTTTGATAATATCAATAGCTTTTTCAGGAAGATAATGATCTTTTATATAGCGATCAGTTAGAATGACTGCTTTTTCAAGCGCGCTATAAGAGAAAAAAGTTTTGGTTTGATATTCAATCGCGCCGACCTTGGATTCCAGAATCTGAATTGTTGTGGAATGATCCGTCTCAGCAATTTCAACAATAACAAACGCATTGCCAAGCGCGGTTCCTTCAATGCGGCTGCGATATTCCTCTGGCGTGGTTGTGGCAATCGCCAGAAAATATCCTTTGCTCAACTCGCCTGCCAGTACTTCAGCCAAATCAAGTCCGCCCGCACCACGTCCTGCGCTTGCTTCATGCACATTGGGAATAGCCAGTACAACATTTCCCGATCGTCCCACATCGTTTAAACATGTAAGTAATCGCTGCTCTGCTTCACTTGTTGTTGCGCCGGCAATAAGCTTAGGAAGCGAAAGTGATACAAATCGGCGATCTTGAATAATTTTAGGCACTTCTTCTTCAACCATCTGCTCTGCTATCCCATTGAGAATTGTCTCTTTTCCAACACCATGCGGACCTACAAGCAATACACTTTTTCGTTCGCCTTGCAGCACGCGGAAAATTGCCTCAAATTCCTTTTCGCGATTAACAACAAGTTCAAGATATCCGCGGCCGGCCAAAAGCGTTAAATCGTCCGAGAAACGATCCAGCCGGCGAGTCTCAAGCGCGGTCATAGCGCGATTCATAGCGCCCGTAGGCTTGCGCGAGGCCGCACCGCGAAACTTACGCCACCGCGCGCGTAATTTATCATTAATTTCAAGCCAGCGTACCGCGTTGCGTAATTTTTCCTGATCAACCCCAAGATCAAATAAAATCTCCGTAAGTTTTTCATTTTGCAAAATTGTTTCCAAAAAAATATGGTGTGTGCCGAGCGTTTGCGCCCGCGCCGTCTGCGCATCGCGATACGCGGCAATCACTGCTTGTTTGGCAGGGTCGCCAAAGATTGGTTGCCCCTCACCCTCCCCTCTCCCTAAGGGAGAGGATGGCCGTAGGTCAGGTGAGGGCGTCTGTAACACATGCTTTAATCTTTCCTGCAACCCCTTTCCATCAACTTCAAGGCGCACGAGCAAGGACGCTACCGCGGGAGAACCTAGAAGCGCGGCCAACATATGCGCATTTCGTACTTCAGCATGTTTTAATCTGCTGGTAAATAAATACGCGTCTTTAATCCTGCGCTCACTATCTTGCGACAACGCGCGCGAAACATCAATACGTTTCCCCTCACCCCTCCCTCTCCCTAAGGGAGAGGATGTCCGCAGGGCAGGTGAGGGTCGCACATCTTCTTTCCCTTCATCACTCCGCAATACTCGCGCCACTAAATACAAATCCGCAAGCAGTGTAATTCCAAAAATAAATTTCGCTTTGCTTGGCAATAACCAATAGCTAATAGCCAATAGCCGTTCCACATTTGGCCATGTTTCAAATACAAGCGCTAAAATTCCCAACACGCCAAACGCGGCCACCAGTATCGCCACTGCCGCACGCGCAACACGAGCTACACGCTGCGCAAAAAGTGTTGCCCGATCGATTTTTGCGCCAAAATAAAGTTCCATATTATCTACGCCACCCCGCTTAAGATAAGAGGGGTTGGGGGAGTTATGAACCGCGCATAACCCCTCCAACCTCCCCTTACCTTAAGGGGAGGGAATTTGTAACCAAATTAAATACACAATCCCAACCGGAATTAAAACCCAGATCATCAACCAAATAAGAAGCAACCCTGCCCAAATAATTAACACAATTGATCTGCCAATAATCTGCGCGAGCCGCATGAAAAAACTAATAATACGGCCGGCGATATCATACTGGCCGTACATGGGCTTACTGATGTTTTTAATCCAAACGCTAATTCCAAGCGCATCTTGGCGTGCCGCAAGACTTCCGGAAACAGCGCGCATTTGTTTTAAAAGCCCGCGCGTGTACCACCAAACCGGGGTATAGAAAAAATCCGCAACTACATCAAGAAGCACCGTGCGAAGGGTTTGGAGAAATGTCCCCATAGGTGTCCTATTGTACCATAGCTAGAGTGTGCCTTCCACTACTGCGTTTTGTAGTCCCACCATAAAATCAAGATAAAATTTCACATTGTGAATGGTAGCAAGACGAAGCGCAAGCGGTTCATTGATTTTGAAAAGATGCCGAAGATACGCGCGACTGTGGTGCGTGCAAGTAAAACATTCACAATACGGATCAATAGGCTTAAAATCCGCGCGATATTTTTCATTGGTGATGCGCATGGTGTCGTAAAAATTGCCTCGTAACCCCCTCTCACTCCCCCTTACCCTAAGGGGGAGAAGCGGCCGGTCTCCCTCCCTTAAGGTAAGGGAGGGCTGGGGAGGGTTATGACGCCACACATATAAATTTCCATGCCTTGCATTTCTTGTGGGCAGTACACAGTCAAACATATCAATGCCACGCCGCACGGCCTCCACAAGTTCCTCCGGTTGGCCAAGACCCATAAGATAGCGCGGTTTATCTTCCGGTAACATCGGCGCGACCCAATCTACCACTTGGTATTTTTCTTTTTGCGGCTCACCTACTGCCACTCCGCCAATTGCATAGCCATCAAAATCCAGCGCCACCAAATCCCGCGCTGATTGCTCACGCAAATCCTTATACACTGATCCCTGCACAATGCCAAAAACCAATGTTTTAATGCTTTCATGTTTTAATACTTTCATGCTCCTCTCCGCCCAAGAGGTTGTTCTCTCCATTGCCTCCCGCGCGCCTTCTTTTGAAATCGGGTACGGCGCGCAAACATCCAGCACCATGGCAATATCTGATCCAATCACTTTTTGAATCTCCAGCACGCGCTCAGGTGTGAACATATCTTTTCTGCCACTTATCCGATCAATAAACTCCGCACCGTCTTTAGTTATGCGGACATCATAATCCTGACCCTCACCCTCCCCTCTCCCTCGGGGAGAGGGAAATTGATTAGACCCCCCTCTACCCGCGGGAGAGGGTGTCCGAAGGACGGGTGAGGGGTTACGATTCTTATTTGCTAGGCTAAACACCTGATACCCACCAGAATCAGTCAAAATCGGCCCATTCCATCCCATAAACTTGTGCAATCCGCCGGCTTTTTTAATTACCTCCATTCCCGGCCGCACATAAAGATGGTAGGTGTTGGAAAGCAAAATCGGCCCGCCTCTCCCACCACCGCTCATGCCTCCACTCCGTTTCGGTTCTGTGGCACCAGCATCTCGGCGGGCAAGCGCACCAATCTCCCTCATATCTTCCGCCGCCAATGTCTTGACTGCCCCGCGCGTGGCAATGGTCATAAAAAACGGCGTGCGTACTTTCCCATGCGCAGTCCTCAACTCTCCCACCCGTGCTCGGGATTTTTTTGACTGGTGTAATACGCGAAATGGATTCATCATAATAGATCAGTAATTATACCACAAAACAAACAAACCCTTCTGGGCTTTCCTTTTCCTTGCCGCAACCTACAAATCTTTAATGCGGCCGCATTGCAAATATGTAGGTTTTTTAAAATAATTTTTAATCAGATGCTGACAAATCGGATCTATTGTACTACATAGGATCCTTTGTAAAAAACCCTGCCGAAAAGCAGGGTTTTACTATCTAAACTTCGAATGAGTTACTAGTCCGCTTGCATAAGCAGTGCAAGTTCTTCAGCCAATGCCTTATCCCACGCTGCAACTTTTTCTTCGCGCATTGCTTTAAACTTTTTTGCCATTATCGCACATAATTTTTCAGCGCGATTTGGTTTTTCCTCAAGAAATCCTATAAGCGCCGTGGCATCTTTTGGCGGAAAATAACTTATGAGCGCGGTAAGCGCCTGCTTATGCTCATCAGTCACAGGCAATAGCCCAATACGTTTTTTTATTTCATTGTTTGCCATAATTTTACTTGGTGATCCTTATTTGCTCATCAACCTGACTGCGAAAATTTACTATATCATCTGGTGTCCATCTAGGCGTTTCTCCTCGCCGCACACTCATTTCCGCCCACTTCAATCCTATATCATTAAGCGTATCCGCCGCAAATATTTCTATACTCTCAAGACCACCTTTACCCTCACGGCGCATATTGTCAGCTTTAAACCCCAGAGAAGTCCCTTTCACAGACCCTTCATCAGCCAGCGATTCATCAATGGCTTCATCTCTAGTAATTTCACCTCGCGCAAAGCGATCGGCGACTGAACCGGTTTGTGGCGAACCATAATATTTAAGCCGATGTTCTATACGAGCTTGATGGATTTGTTTCGCCTGCCATACTGCTCCGGTTTCTGCGGCAAGTCCAAACGCGTATGCTAAAAGCAAACCTTTGCCGATTTTTCTGCCGGTTGGACCAAGCATGCGCAAGCCCTTGATATTGCGCGCCAGCATGGAACCAAGATTTTTTATCCGCTCCGTGGGCGAGGATTCGCGTTCGCGCTTCCCTTCTACTTTTTTATCCGTGCCACCCTTTGCGATTCCTTGCAGTCGCTCCTCCGATTTACGAATTTCCGCTTCCGTAGGTAGTGAAATAGGAATTTGCTCACCAGGGCGAAGCGGCTTTTGTTCAGTTACTGATGCTTTAGATAGTCTTTCTCTCATAAAATTTCTTATGCTTTATCAATTAAAATCATACTCTCTCTATCTATAAACTGCAAGCCACGCCCTGTGGACAACACAAAAAGCCTGCTAGGACTTATCATATCTTATTCTCTCATTCACGCGCCTGCCTGCCTTTGGCAGGAATGAGAGAATAACTCTTTGTGATGTGAGTGAGATAATTATCGTGCCGCCACTACTCCGGTGGTGGCCGAGACATATTGCACATTGGTGGCGGCGACCATGCCAGACTGTTTAACCCACTCTTCAATGCGCGCGGGCGATTGCGCCTCTGCTACTTTCAAATTGAGTTTTTTATTTTCCAATTTCAAATCTTCAATACGGCGCTCTAAATCGCGAATTTTATAGCCGCGAGTAGAAATAGTAATAACGCTAACAAGGTAAGAAAAACCCACTACCATAAGCGCGACAAGTAAAATTCCACGCCAACTTTTTTGCTTGCTCAAAAATCTGACGAATAAACTAATTCGCCGCATGGTGTGATGGACTCTTGTGAGATGAAAATGCCTAGGCATAGCTGTGATGCAAATCTACAAATCTTATGCTAATCTACGAATTGTGAATAAATTCATTTGTATTTGTAGATTGGCATGAAATTCGTATATTGGCATCATACTTTTGCGACTACGCGAAGTTTTGCACTTCTTGCTTTTGGATTATTTTTGATTTCCTCATCGCTGGCTACAACTGGCTTCTTGGTAAGTATTTTTATTTTTGCATCTGGCCAGCTACGGAAAAACTGCTTTACAATCCTATCTTCAAGCGAATGAAATGCGATTACAGCCAATCGCCCGCCCGCTTGAAGTACTTCCACTGCTTGCGGTAGTACTTCTTGCAATGCGCCAAGTTCATCATTTACCTCTATTCTCAAAGCCTGAAATGTCTTAGTTGCAGGGTGAATCCCTCCCACCCAAGGCACTTCCTGCTTTGATTTTAATTTTTCACGATACGCCATGAGCACTGTTTCCACTAATTGCTTAGTCATCACAATCGGTTTTTTTTTCCGTTCTGCCACGATTTTGCTTGCAATCTCACGCGCTAATTTTTCTTCTCCATATTCTTCAAGGAGCTCTGCAATCTGCCTTTGATCCCAGCCATTTACAATCTCTGCCGCACGAATGCCGCCTCTTGGATCAAACCGCATATCCAGCAGTTCATCCTTTTCAAAGCTGAATCCCCTACCTCGCTCAAGCGTTGAGGTAGAAAATCCCAGATCAAGCAAGATCCCATACACTGGTCCAAACTTTTTTTCTCTCACAATCGCCGCCAAGTTCCGAAAATTATCATTTTCCAATATCAACCGATTCCCTAATTCCTGATTCCTAATTCCTGATTCCACGATTGCTATTGCATCAGGGTCAGCATCAATACCGAGAAGTTGTCCATTTGGAGCAATACGTTCTAGCACAGCAAAGGCATGTCCGCCATCACCTAACGTGCAATCAATGAAATTCTGATTTGGCTTTGGGTCAAAGAACTTCAGCACCTCTTCTATCATGACCGGCACGTGCGCCATACTAGATTCCAAATTCTTTTAGCTCTGATATTGTATTCCCCATATCTTCCACTTCATGCCCCTGATACTGCTCCCATTTTTCTTTATCCCAAAGCTCAAGCCGGTTACCGGTGCCAATAATCATGACTTCCTTTTTCAAACCGCCGTGCGCTTTGAGATATTCCGGAATAAGCACGCGCCCCAGCGCATCAAGCTCAACCTCCATGGCACTGCCAAAAAACAAACGCGCGATGCTTCGCGCGCTGGCTTGGCTCATTGGCAACTTGTTTACTTTTTCTGCAAAGGCCAGCCATTCGGTCTGCGGATATACAAACACACACCCTTCCAAACCGCGTGTCAGCACTATGCTTTTTCCAAGTTCACCGCGAAGCCGCGCCGGCATAGGCAGGCGGCGCTTGGAATCCATGGTGTGTTCGTATTTACCGGCTAGCATATGCAAAAATAAGGCACTTTTGTTTTTGATCACACTTATCCACACTTTTATCCACTTCTTCCCACCTTTTGCTTTTTGTACCTATATTATAGCACAAATTTTCCCACTGTTCAAACCTGTCAAATCCCGCGCCTTAATTGGGCTTTTTAAACAAAAATACCAAAAATAGCACGGATTTCGTGCTACCTGTGGATAAATCTCATTTTCTCCCCTTAAGGTAAGGCCCGCTTCGCCCGCAAAGCGAGGCGAGGGAGGTGAAGGAGGGGTTATGCCTGCCCGCCTTGGGCGGGAATGTTCATAACTCACCCTACCCTCTCTTACCTTAAGAGAGGGTTATTGTTTCTACTTCTCAATTTCCTATGATATGACACGGCAAATCTATGTGCCTCATCGCGCACGCGAAGAAGCAAATCCTTGTAGTTTTCTACGATTCGAGCAAGCTCCGGATTATTTTTTTCAAATATCGGACGGTCCTGTTTTCGTTTAAACCCCTTAGCAATGCCAATAATGGGAATATTAGGGAAGCTGAGCTTCCGTGAGCCACGGAAGCTCAGCTTCCGCATATCATCAATCACCTCCTGTGCCGCATTCACCTGTCCCCATCCCCCATCAATGACAAGCAAATCTGGAATTTTCCAGATTTGCGAATTATGAATCTGGAATAATGAATCATGATTTCTCAATTCCCTAATTCCTAATTCATGATTCCTAATTCGGCGAAATCTTCTCTGTAGGATTTCGCGCATCATCGCCACATCATTGATTCCTGGTACGGTCTTGATTCTAAATTTACGATACTCGCTTTTCTTGGGCTCACCATCCTCAAATACTACCATTGACCCTACTGCTGATGTCCCACTGATGCCTGCCTTGCCGGCAGGCAGGTTAGAAATATCATATCCTTCAATACGCCCAAACACATTTATTGCCTGAGCCGGTCGTTGGCCCTTCGACTTCGCTTCGCTTCGCTCAGGGATTAAAGTGTCACGAGTCAACACGGCAACGTCACGAATATGCTCCAGCGCAAACAATTTCCGTTTTAGGGCTTCGGCTTCTTCAAAATTTTCTAACTTTGCTTCATTTTGCATTTTTAATTTTACATTTTTAATTACTCTCGCCTTTTTACCTTCAAGCATCAAAATGACATTCCTTATATTTTTCATGTACTCCTTGCGTGTGACTGCGCCAATACAAACTCCGGGACATCTACCAATATGATAATCAAAACAAGGACGAGGATGTAGTATGTAGGACGTAGTATGTAGTGGTTTGCAAGTTGACCACGGAAACCATTTGCGCATCAAATCCAATGCCGCGCGAATTGCGGATGCGGAGGTGTACGGCCCAAAAATCCGCAAAAATATCTGCGGACGATTATGTGCGGCCGCATCAAATTGTCCGCGTTGGTTTTTTTGTAGTTTAAGCTCATTACCGCGAGTAAGCATCACCTTTGGCCAGTGTTCTTTGGTAATTAGCACATACAAAAATGATTTATCATCTTTCTCGCGCACATTATATCGTGGCTGATATTTTTTAATCAGGTTTGCCTCCAGTATCAATGCCTCAATCACGCTGTCTGTCACCTGATAATCAACCTGCCACACTTCATCAATCATCTCCTCAATCGTCCTACCCATTCTGCGATTCGCGCGAATCGCAGAATGACTTTTGTCAGTACCTTTCCAATAAGAAGTTACCCGCGACTTCAAATTCGTCGCTTTGCCGATATAAATCACCTTTCCCTTTTTATCCCTAAATAAATACACCCCGGATTTGGTGGGTAAACCCTCACCCTCCCCTCTCCCTAAGGGAGAGGGTGGCCGCAGGCCGGGTGAGGGGGTTCGCCGTTTAATTTTGATTATCTTTGGAATTGACATAATTCAATTTGTTTTATACTATCTCAACAGGAGGAAACATGCAAAAACGGAGATCCAGCCATGATCGTAGTGTGATGCACCATGCGCAAGTCAGCTTCCTGGTCGGGAGCCACGATCACGGTGCAACCTTCCATCTCTGCGTGTACAACCGCAACTACGACAAGAAACAACACGAGTTCCCGCCCGAATGCGTCACATGAAAGCTGAGCCCACGACAACTCAAGCAACTCATCGTCGGCCTCCAGCGCGAACTCCGCGCTAAGTGGTAACTTATCACATTCACTTCATCTCCCGCGTCTAGCCGTTCCGTCCGCCCGTTCCGCGCCCCTGCTCCTTCGCCCGTCACGTCTCGCGTGCTCCGGGCTGTTTTTTTTGTCCGCAGATTTTTTGATCGCTGATTGCGCTGATTGTTTTTATCTGCGTTATCAGCGTCAACTATCAGCGGGCTAGCACTCCTTTCAAATACTTCCCAGTCCATGATGTTTTTACTTTCGCCACTTCCTCCGGCGTGCCTTGAGCCATTACTTCCCCGCCTTTGTCTCCTCCTTCTGGTCCCAGATCAATCAAATAATCCGCACTTTTAATCACATCAAGATTGTGTTCAATGACCAACACCGTATTTCCTGCGGTCACGAGACGTTGCAGAACTTCAATCAACTTCCGCACATCTTCATAATGCAATCCCACAGTTGGCTCATCAAGAATATACAAAATGCGTCCGCGACGACGGCCAGCCAGTTCTGCGGCGAGTTTTACGCGTTGGGCTTCACCGCCAGACAGTGTGGTCGCGGATTGTCCCAGTTCCAAATATCCCAGTCCTACCTCGCGCATCACTTTCAAACGATCATGGATATGTGGGATATCGCGGAAAAATTCATCAGCTTCATCAATGGTCATGGACAGCACATCAAAGATATTTTTGCCTTTGTACAATACTTCCAGCGTTTCGCGATCAAAGCGCTTGCCTTTGCACACCTCGCATTTCACATACACCGTTGGCAAAAAATGCATTTCTATGGCGATCAATCCATTGCCTTCGCAGTTTTCACATCGTCCACCACCGCGGTGCGTGGACACATTAAAACTGAATCGCCCTGCTTTGTATCCACGCATCCGCGACTCAGGAAGCGCCGCAAACAGATCGCGAATATGTGTGAACACACCTGTATACGTTGCGGGATTTGATCGCGGAGTGCGACCAATGGCCGATTGATCAACTTCAACCACACCATCAAGATATTCAAGTCCAACAATTGCTTTGTGTTTCCCCGGCACATAATGCGCCAAATTAAAACGATTAGTCAATGTTTTGTACAAGATGTCATTGACGAGTGTGCTTTTGCCTGAACCAGAAACGCCAGTGACACACACAAACCTGCGCAACGGAATTTCAAGGGTGAGATTTTTCAAATTATTCTCATGCGCGCCGATAATTTTGAGCCGTTCTTTTGAGTTAGTGCGCCGCACAGCAGGAAGTGCGATTGATTTTTGACCAGTGAGATATTGGAGAGTAAGGGATTGCACCCTCCCCTCGCCCCTCCCATCAAGGGAGGGGAATTCCTCAATACTCCCTCTCCCCTTGTGGGAGAGGGTTGGGGTGAGGGGACCTGCCACGACCACCTCTCCTCCTTGCTTTCCCGCTCCTGGACCTAAATCCACTAAATAGTCCGCGGCGCGAATTGTATCAGGATCATGCTCCACAACAATCACCGTATTTCCAAGATCGCGCAATTCAAGAAGTGTTTTAACTAGCCGCTCATTATCCCGCTGGTGCAAGCCAATCGTTGGTTCATCAAGAACATAGAGCGTGCCGGTTAATCGTGAGCCGAGTTGTGACGCAAGCCGAATACGCTGAGCTTCTCCGCCAGAAAGCGTGCCAGCTTTGCGATCTAACGTTAAATAATCCAATCCTACATCTAGCATAAATTTCAAACGACTGGTGATTTCACGCAGGACCGGAAAGGCGATTTCAAATTCTGTGGGGGACAGGGCTAAGCCCTTGCGGCCTCCAGGGCTTAGCCCTAAATTATTCAAAAATGTATGCGCCTCAGCAATATTCATACCAGTCACTTGCACAATATTTTTCCCACCCACATAAACGCGCAGACTTTCAGCTCGCAGGCGCGCACCTTTGCAATACAGACACACTTTTTCAGAAAACAGCGACTCCGTACCAAGTCCATGACACTGCGCGCACGCGCCATAAGGGCTATTAAAACTAAACAGCCGCGGTTCAATTTCCGGAAATGAAAAACCATCATCCGGACAAGAAAATTTAGAGGACATAGTGAGCTCCGCCCCATCACCCCCGCCCTCTCCCACACGGGGAGAGGATTGAGGTGAGGGTGTGCCAAGTAATACTGTCACCACTTCCTTCCCATACTTCAATCCCACCTCAATTGCTTCAGCCAAATGCGAGCGCAAAGCCTTATTTCCTTCAATTGGCCAGCCAATCGGCACACGATCCACTACCAAATCAATCGTATGTGCTTTATAACGCGCCAGCACAATACGCTCTTTGAGTTTTTTAAATTCCCCATTAACACGCACTTCAGCAAAACCCTCATTATACAAATCATAAAGCATTTGATGATATTCCCCTTTTCTTCCGCGTACAATTGGAGCAAGGATGGTGATAGTATCCGCACTCGTAACCCCCCTGGCCCCCCTTACCCTAAGGGGGGAATCAATTTTATCTCCCTCCCTTAAGGTAAGGGAGGGTTGGGGAGGGTTATGAAGCCGCGCGAGCACCACATTTACCATCTCCTCCACTGTCATTTTCGCAATCGGCTTGCCGCAAACAATACAATGCGGCCGGCCTACGCGCGCAAACAGCACGCGCAAATAATCATAAATTTCCGTAATCGTTGCCACAGTTGAGCGCGGATTTGCGCTATGCGCTTTTTGATCAATGGAAATTGCTGGTGACAATCCTTCAATCTCATCCACATCCGGCTTATCCATTTGTCCTAAAAATTGCCGCGCGTATGCTGAAAGCGATTCCACATATCTGCGCTGGCCTTCAGCAAAAATCGTATCAAAAGCTAAAGACGACTTTCCTGATCCTGAAAGCCCGGTAAACACAATCATCTTGTTGCGCGGCAACGTAAGGTCTATGTTTTTGAGATTGTGCTCTCGCGCGCCTTTGATTATTATTTTATCTTGCATACTATTGACATCTATTAAACTGCGATGTATTCTAAGACCACAATTACTCGGAGGAAAGATCAATGGCAAGCGACTTTCAAGTCAGAGAAGGAATCACCCCTGCTCATGTCATAGCTGTACTACGGGCTTTGAGAATGGTCAACGATAGTGTTGCTATTGCCGCGGATCGTTTCCGAGATGGCAGGACCGGTGCGATCCCACAAGAAGCACTGGAGGAAATCGCCCGTGAGGCGACACATCTCCTTCTCGGAGAACGCGCGCGCCACGCCGAAACTCCGCGCCCACCTCCTCGTCTTCGCTCGGTCGACTAGATTGCTCCACATCTTCTGCTCCCCGGCCCTCTGCTTCACGCAGTTGGCCGGTTCTTCTTTTTAAGAATTTTAATCTCATCTCTTAGCACTGCTGCTAATTCAAATTGCAGCAAATTCGCCGCTTGTTTCATTTGTTTTTCCTTTTCACGAATTAAGTCCTCCACGCCGCCGCTCTTAACCTGCAATTCCAACTCCAATGTTTTTTTCGCTAATTCATCACTTTTGCGTTTTGTAATCCCTTCCGTAATATCTTTGATCGCTTTGATAATTGTCCGCGGGGTAATGCCATGCGCTTTGTTATACTGCATCTGCAACTTTCTCCGACGTTCAGTTTCACGAATTGCCCGCGTGATTGATCCGGTCATTTGATCTGCATATAATACGACTTGTCCATGCACATTGCGCGCGGCTCGGCCAATGGTTTGAATTAGACTAGTCTGCGAGCGCAAAAATCCTTCTTTATCCGCGTCCATAATTGCCACCAGCGATACTTCCGGCAAATCCAAACCTTCACGCAACAAGTTTACTCCCACTAGCACATCAAACTTCCCGCGCCGAAAATCCGTCAAAATCGTAATGCGATCAAGCGTATCAACATCAGAATGCAGATAGACCGCAATCGGCGTAGAGCGGGGGCTTGTCCCCCGCTTAAGCGGCACATGAAGTGCCGCGCTACTTAATTCCTCATTCAAATAATCAGTCAAATCTTCTGCCATTTTTTTTGTAAGTGTTGTTACCATCACCCGTTCATTCTTTTTAACGCGATCTTTAATTCGCTCCATCACATCCTCCACTTGTGACTTTCCCTCACCCTGCCCTCTCCCTGAGGGAGAGGATGTCCGAAGGACAGGTGAGGGGGTTATGGGTCTTATGATTATTTCCGGATCAACAAGTCCGGTTGGCCGAATAATTTGCTCCACCATATGCGCACCGCTATGCGTTAGCTCATATTGTGCTGGTGTCGCGCTTGTATAAATCGTTTGAGGCATGCGCTCTTCAAATTCGGCAAACTTAAGGGGACGATTATCAATCGCGCTCGGCAAGCGAAAACCATATTCAATCAGCGCTTGTTTGCGGCTACGATCGCCTTCATACATTCCCTGAATCTGCGGAAGCGTTACATGCGATTCGTCAATGACGAGGAGCCAACCCTCACCCTCCCCTCTCCCTGAGGGAGAGGGAATTTGTTTGGATACTCCCTCGCCCCTTGTGGGAGAGGGTGGCCGTAGGCCGGGTGAGGGACATCGCACAAAATAATCCAAAAGAGAACGCGGGGGTTCGCCCGGCGCGCGTCCATCAAAATGACGCGAATAATTTTCAATACCGTGACAAAATCCCACTTGCTGAATCATTTCCAAATCATATCGTGTTCTACGCTCCAACCTTTCTGCCTCAAGCAATTTTCCAGTTTTATTAAAATACGCCAGCCGATCCTTGAGTTCAGCGCGGATGTCTTGAATTGCGCGCTTCACTTCCGGCGCTTCAGCAACAAAATGTTTAGTTGGAAAAATCCAAGCTGACTTCGCTTCTTCGCGTACTTTTCGCGATACCGGATCAATAATCAAAATTTGCTCTACGCGCTGTGCTGGCATGGAAATCCGATAAATCAAATCTTGGTTTGATGGCATGATCTCAAAAGTTTCTCCGCGTAGGCGAAATGTTCCACGCTTAACTTCGGTTTGCGTGCGGCTGTATTGCATATCTACCAGATTTTTAAGTAAATCCGCGCGTGTGATCACTTGCCCACGCGAAAGTTTCATGGACATTTTTTCATAAGTTTCCGGCGAGCCAATGTTATAAATGCAGGAAACCGAAGCCACGATAATTACATCCTTGCGCGCTATCAGTGCTTGCGTGGCCGCGTGGCGCAAACGATCAATTTCCTCATTGATCATGGCTTCTTTTTCAATATAAGTATCAGTGCGCGGCAAATATGCTTCCGGCTGATAATAATCGTAGTAGGATACGAAATATTCCACGGCGCTCCCCGGGAAAAATTCGCGATACTCATTGCAAAGCTGAGCCGCGAGCGTTTTATTGTGCGCAATAACTAAAGTAGGCCGCTGGATTTTCTCAATCACATTGGCGACCGTAAATGTTTTGCCAGAACCCGTCACCCCCAAAAGCGTTTGATGTTTATCTCCGCGTTTTAGCCCATCTACAAGTTGCGCGATTGCTTTGGGCTGATCCCCGGCCGGCTTGAATTTTGATTTGATTTTGAATCGCATAAAATACCGAAATCGCCCCCGGGAGTTACTCCACTAGGGGTTCAGTGAACAATCCTAATATAGCATGCTTATTCGCACTGGTCAACTCTACAGCAACAAGGAAGCCACGCTGAAATAAACTATCAAACTCAAAATATCTTGCACTACTGTTGCAAATGGCCCAGCGCCAACGGCAGGATCACGCTTATAGTAGTATAAAATCCATGAGATAAGGATTGCAACCGCGCCCGCGATAACAACATTTATCGCCATTGCAATACCAACAATTGCCGCAACTGTTACCCCGCCCTTCCCCCACACAAATCCAAATCCGGCAATAATAATACCCAACAAGAGACCGAGCGCAATATCAACTGCCAACTCTTTTAAAAGATAGCGCGGGAGCGAAATTTTGCGTACAGCAAGAGCGCGAATAAAAAGTGTTTGGGTCTGCGTGCCAACAGCATCAGACATATACACAATAACCGGAATAAAAAATGCCAGCGCAATCTCTTGCGCTATTGCATGCTCAAAAAAACTAGCAACAAGCGTGGCAATAAACCCTCCACCAAGCCCTAAAATCAGCCATGGGGTGCGAATGCGCAAAAGATGCGATACTTTATCGCCAAGCATTTCCAGAATATGCTTTTGTTCCACAATCTGAATACCGCCAATTTTCAAAAGATCTTCAACATGTTCGTGGTGCAAGGTGCGCAGTATTGTGTCCGTCCCGACTATGCCTAGAAAATTCCCCTGGCGGTCAGTTACCGGCACGGCTTTAATCCCATGCTGGATCGCGGTAATCGCGGCGCGCTCGGCCGTAGCATGCGGATGCACAGCTACCAGCTTTTTAGTCATCAGCTCAGAAAGTTTAGTTTCCGCGTGCGCGCGAAGTATTTCCTTTACCGAAATAACGCCAACTAGTTTTTTGGCTTCCAATATATAAATATACGTGATACTTTCAAAATTATGCTTTTTATCTGTAAGATGGCTGACTACTTCACGCGCGCGCGCATCAGGCGAAAAAGTTGGAATTGCGGTAAGTAAATGTTGGTCTACGTAACGAGTTGTGTTATTTTTATACATAGTATGAGATCCTTCGGGCTACGCCCTCAGGATGACGATTTCGCTACTCAAAGCGTAGCGAAATCGTCACTTTGTCAATTTCACTGCCATCTTTGGCAGAACCCTGAAAAACTTCCAGCGTGCCGGTTGAGGTTTTTGGTTTTTCAAAAATAAGTTCCGCCCGATACGGGCCGTGAATTCCAAGATCTGGTGCAGTACCAGTTACTGCAATTTTTACAAGCTCATTACCCTTGCCATCGCGCAAACGGATAACCACATTTTGCTCAAATGTCCGCTCCATTCCTTCCACCACAAGCGGACTTGTTATTAAATCATTTGGCTGCGGCGCGCGCACTGAGATATTTCCGCTTTCAGACCATATATTCACTGCTGTTTGTTCAGTATCGCCCACAGTATTATCAGGAGCCACCGGCGCGGAAATAATCAATTCTACCGGCTTGCGAACACTCAAAATATTTGCAACCACAAATCCGCCTGCAAAACCGGCAATAAGCGCGAGCAAAAACCATTTCCAAAGCCCTCTGCTTCGCTTTGGAGCGCGAAATGCATTAGAAGAATAAGCACGCATGGTATTAATAAATACTGAAAATATTATCCAGCGCGAAAATACCCGGGTGATTCATTGCCCAGAGCGCAAGAAAAGCGATAAAATATAAAAACGCTAATTCCCACGCGGAAAATTTCTGTCCTTTATGCGCGGACAATATCACGAGCGCCATATAAATCGCAAGCAGTAGCGCTACCGGCTTAACCATAAATCCCACCACCAGCGCTAGCCCTCCGCCAAACTCCGCAATGGCCGCCAGCGCCGCGAATAACTTTGGCGCCGGCCACTTTAACGATGCAACATATCCGGAAAATTGCCCAAAATTTTTAAATAGTTTCGGGTATCCATGTGTTAGCATTGCCAAACCCAAACCCACGCGCAAAATAAACGGCGCCCAAAGCTCAGTATCGCCAACTCCGACAACAAATAATGTTCTAATAAACTCCATAGCGCTCACCTCCTTTCTTTAAAGTTACTCACCCGCACTCCAATAAGGCGGATAAGCCGTTTCTTGTGGAAGTAAGGAAAAATCAGCCGCAATACTTCCCTTTTCAGTATTGTATCATCCTTACAAAACTCCGACAATGTGCGCGTGGAGGTATGAGTTTCAAAATTGTCAAACCGCACGCGTACTGTAATGGTTCTAAAAGCGAAATGCCCCGCCTTTACTTCTTCAAATACCTCCTCTACCAGCGCAAGAATAGTTTTGGTAAGCAGGGCGTGATCGCGCACATCATGCTCAAAGGTAGTTTCATGTCCTAGTGATTTTATTGCGTATTCCTCTTTTACCGACGACGCGTCCACTCCACAAGCAAGCCGCCCCAGATCGCTCTCCGGATCTGAAGCAAGCCATAAGTCACGCACGGTTATAATCCCGCGTTTGGCAAGCTGTGCCTCTGTCTTTGGACCAATACCCGGCAATTTTCGCACTGCCATAGGATCTAAAAATTCTCGCACTTTTTCCAGTCGCACCACGGTCAGACCATCCGGCTTTTTAAAATCCGAGGCAATTTTGGCAATCAATTTGTTTGGGCCTATTCCAACGGAACAAGTCAGACGTTCTTGCTTTAAAATTGTCTTTTTAATCGTCCGCGCAAGTAACACTGCCTCATCCCATACTCTTTCATGATTCATAATTCCTGATTCCTGATTCATCACTTCAATATATGCTTCATCTATGGAAGTTTGTTCAATCAATGCGGGGAAGCTGAGCTTCCGTCGCGACGGAAGCTCAGCTTCCGCATATTGCTCGATTATTTTCATCACCCGCTCTGACACAATTCCGTACAATTTCCCATCCACCGGCAAATATGCGCACTGCGGAGACGGACATAATTTCCAGGCCTGGGAAATTGGCAAAGCGCTCCGAATGCCGAACTTTCGCGCCGCATAACTGGCAGTGGAAACTACTCCCCTGCCGCGGCCGCCTTTGGGATCCGCACCCACCACAATAGGCCTACCTTTAAGCCCGGCGTTTTCCCGCTCCTCAATGGATGCAAAAAACGCATCCATGTCTATGTGTAAAATAATTCTCATATCATTTATACCCAAGCGTTTATGTTGGCGGCTCACAGCAAACATTCTGCGGAAGCCGAGCGGGCATGGTGCCCCGCCTTGGCGGGGCGAGCGAGGCTGAGCAAAAACAGCGTCCGCCACGCTGGGGCGGACGACTGTGGTGTTTGCGTGAGTTGCCAATGTAAACGCTACCCCCTCCCCAAATCCCCAAATATTGATTTCTCAATATCCTGCGCTTTTTTTACTATTTCAATATCTTTATCAGTTACGCCCATGAGATCATAGGTAGTTGTTGAAAGTTTCACGGTATTGTGGTGGATTTCAATATCCGGATGATGATTCATATCTTCCGCAAGTTGCGCGACCTCATTTACAAATACCATGGCATCAGTAAAAGTCGGAAATACAAATTCCTTGCGCAAAAATTGCTCATCTTGCTGCCATCCCGGCAGATCCTTTAGTTTATTTTTTATTTCGTCCTGATTAAGCAATGACATAAATATTAACACGGAAGGAGTGGGATTCGAACCCACGGTGAGTTTCCCCACACACGCTCTCCAAGCGTGCGCCTTCAACCACTCGGCCATCCTTCCTTTTCCTCTCCCCTTTGACCTAGTTCTGCGGCGGCTCGCAGCAAAAATGTTGCGGAAGCCGAGCGGGCATGGTGCCGAAGGCGAGCAAGGCTGAGCACAAGCACTGGTTTTCTCGCGGGGAAAACCAAGTGCGGTTTTTGCGCGAGTTGCCGTGGGACTAGGTCATTTCCCTAATCCTACCACAACTGCGTCAACGGTTTCAACTGTTAAAAGTTTCCAGGCAACAAAAGTTAGCACGCCAACAATAAACATCCCAAATCCCACTCCCAGCCAAAAAGAAGTGCGCCCGGAAACCAGCGGACGATGAAAAATAGATTTTTCTTCAAAGGGCGCCACTGGCAAATTTACCGGAGGCTCGTCCGCATTTTTAAGCAAAGGCATTGGAGAAAATAGCGCGGTTTTAATGCCTTGCGATTCTACAAGCTGATCCGGAGAAACGCCAAGTGCGCTTGCTTCAATAAGCGGCTTGGATTTTTTTATTTTGCGCGCAACTCTCTTGCGCGCTGTTGATTTTGTTTTTTTGGCAGTAGCCATAATCCTCCTTTTTATTGTATCATACAATCCTATTCAAATACAATGTGAATAACCTGATCCTTGCCATTTTCTGTTGCCGCCGGAATATAATCACGAAATTGTTCCTTTGGCTCGCCATTAACAAACATTTTTACGACTCCGGGTTTTCCTGGTTCGCATTCATCACCATTTTTCTTATCCATTATCCGGTCTCGGTCAAACGGAATATTAATCCCGTCAAAAAATTTTCCCAAGGCAATATCTTCTTTCTTTATAATGCGCCCCTCAATATGCACGACCCCATCGCCGTGAGTATGCAAAAGCGGCGAACCAGCATGCTGTACCGCCCCATAACTGGAGAAATCTTGCTTCTGTCCGCACAGCGATACTTCAAAATTCGCGTGCCAGTGCACTGGGGTTGCAGTATAAGTTTCATTCTGATTATTTTGCGAAGTATCTGAACTGCCTTTGCTTATCCAATAAGTCAAAAAGGCAATTCCAATAATAACGAAAAAACCAATTATATAGCTGGCGCGAATATTAACTCCGCGTCTGTGGCCTTGCGCGCTTCCGCGTTCGCGTTCTTGTTTTTTAAGCAGGCGCCTTTGCCGCCGCGTCATTTGCTGTTCTTCCATAATAGGTACTTTATAACATGGAATAAATTTTTAGGCAACTGTTTTCCCCATCCTCACCCCCACTGACACTACTCCTGGCTCTTTGGTCTCTCTAAGATCAATAGGGTTGGTTTGGGTTTTAGTGTAACCGGGTTTTTCAACAGTGATGAAGTATTCATTTTGTCCAGCTAAGAAGCCGTATTTGCCAGAGCGGTCAGTGACTTGGGTTTCCAGGAGTTTGTTAAAGGTAGTGTCAAAAATGCGGGCAATGGCGCCAGGTAGGGATTGGCCAGTGTGTAGATCTTTGATTTTATTAAGGTGTTTGGGCTTTTTAGGAGCAGCTAAGCGGCGGAAGGTGTAGTAGATCACGGCATGACCAAACACTAGGACAATGGCCAGTAAACGCGGGGCAATTAAGAAGGCCAGGAAAGAAGTGAGAATGGAAAGGGAGCCCAAAAGTACATTAAGACGAGTGAGTTTGGCTTTTTGCAGAATGGCTTGCGGGGTTTGCTCAGGGATATTGGGATCAAGAGGGATATTGGGGGCCAGCAAGGTGCCGGGTTTGTCAATGGTAATAGGGAGACCATAGTATAAGGCAGAGTATTGCACGTCTTGCGGCTTGTTCTGGAGCAAGGTAGAAGGAAAGTTAAAGTTGGGTTTGGCCACCTCAAGGCGGTAGGTGCCAGGGGCAGGCAAGAAAGCCACCCGGCCATACTTGTCAGTAACGCGGGTTTGGATCAGTCTGCTCGTTTGCGCATCAATAAGACGCACGATAGCCAGATCAACTGGAACTTTGGAAATGCTATTGTAGACTGTTCCCCAGCCACGCCGCTTGCGGCGGGTAAAGAGCAACAGTGGCTGAGTAAACAAGTATTGCAGAAATGGCAGGAAAGAAGGAATTGTGGCAGTGG
This sequence comes from Candidatus Uhrbacteria bacterium RIFCSPHIGHO2_02_FULL_46_47, assembly GCA_001790815.1. GTDB lineage: Bacteria > Patescibacteriota > Patescibacteriia > GWA2-47-26 > GWA2-47-26 > MGDU01. The sequence goes on from MGDU01000023.1 coordinate 55,622, forward strand.
CTACTCCTGCAGCCGCGGCAGTGACAACTACTGTAGGAACCACGACTTGCAGGGCCACTTGTTCTACAGCAGGATTTTCCAAGACTTTGGTGTTGATGACTTGAAAAGGCTTGGCAACAGTGGGGGCGATTTGTTCCAGGTTTTCCAAAGCAGTGGTAATGGTGGATTCTACGGTTTGCTGGATTGGGGTGGGTTCAAGAGCCGGGGTGAGGATGGCCGTAATAGTATTGATGGTTTGGGAAATTGCTGTGACAACTGGGGGAATGATTTGTTCAGGAACAACACCGCCGCCAACTGTAGGAGTGGGTGGAGTTATTGTTTCAACCGGTAGCGCGGGGGCTGGTCCCCCGCTTTCAATTGGCTCCACGGGAGGCGGCACACTAGGTGCCGCGCTACCTTCTTCTTGCACAACAGGCATTGGCGCTGGTGGTGCCACTTCTCCCTCTCCCTCGCTAGGAGCGGGTTGAGGTGCGGTGGTTGGCGCCGCTTCTTCTGTTGGGGTCGGAGCCGGCTGTTCTTGCGGTTGCGGTTGAGGCGCTGGTGTTTGCGCGATTTGATAAGTCAGCGCATTGGATGTTGCAGTGGAGGCACATTCCGTACATGACGCCGAGGCCTGAGCTTGAATAAGCGCGCCGGTCTCTCCGCTTGCAATAACCGAGAAATCCATGGTTTCCGAATTGCCTTGAACAAGAGAAGCAAAATTCGCGGAAAGAATGCTGGAAGACGGGGCTAGTGTGGAAGGAATTCCATTGATTACCACTGAACCATCTTTGAAAGTTGTGTTGGCAGGAATTGGGGCAGTAATCAGCAAGTTGCTCGCCGACGCGGACCCGGTATTGGCAACAACTAAGTGATACGCAATCGTATCGCCTTGGTTTAAGGTTTCGGCGTAAAGGAATGACGAAGTCCGAATGATAAATGACGAAGAAATGAGCAATATGATAAACAAGTTTGTTCCACGCGCGCGCCGACGGTGCCAATAGTAAAATATTGAACTGCCGCCCAAAAGCAAAGCCGCTAAAACCAATAGCAAAGAGTTTTGCAAAGCATTGTTTTTAGCAAGTGTATTTGCGGGAATGACGGTCGCGGAAAGAGTCAGGGTTAAAGACGGGGTTAGAGTTGGGGTTGTATCAGGTGCAGGAGCAGGCGGGGGTTCTGCGCCGGGCGGTGGAGAAGGCGGCGGAGCAGTGCTGCCACGGCGGGATTGCACAGTCAAAGTTTGCGCGCCGGACTCTCCTCCTCCGGGAGTGGGGTTGAACACGGTAATGTTGTATGTGCCGGCAGTGGTCAGATCAGAGGC
>MGDU01000024.1 GCA_001790815.1 Candidatus Uhrbacteria bacterium RIFCSPHIGHO2_02_FULL_46_47
CAATGAAGTTGGCGCCATTAACTGTCAGGGTGAATTGGGCATCGCCTGCGGTTTTGGAGGTGGGTGAAATAGAGGTGGTGGTTGGGACAGGATTGCTTGTACTCAGAAGAATGGAAACGTCGTCACTAAATCCATTTGCCACTGCTAAATCCAAAACAGTGTTGCCATTAAGGTCAGCGGCAAAAACAGAAGCAGGGTTGGTTCCAGCAGCATAATTTACTGCCGCGGCAAATGTGCCACTGCCACTGTTAAGAAGAATGGAAACGTTGTTGCTAGAGTAATTCGCCACTGCCAAATCCCGATCAGTATCGCCATCAAGGTCAGCGGCAAAAACAGAATTGACGGTAGATCCAGCAGTATAATTCACTGCCGCGGCAAATGTGCCACTGCCACTGTTAAGAAGAATGGAGACGTTGTTGCTGATTTGATTTGCCACTGCCAAATCCCGATCAGTATCGCCATCCAGGTCAGCGGCAAAAATAGAATATGGGCCGTCTCCCGCAGCATAGCTGACTGCCGCGGCAAATGTGCCACTGCCACTGTTAAGAAGAATGGAGACGTCGTCACTGTCGGTATTTGCCACTGCCAAATCCCGATCAGTATCGCCATCAAGGTCAGCGGCAAAAATAGAAAAAGGGGCGTCTCCCGTAGCATAATTTACGGCCGCGGCAAATGTGCCACTGCCACTGTTAAGAAGAATGGAAACGTTGTCATTGCTCTGATTTGCCACTGCCAAATCCTGATCAGTATCGCCATCAAGGTCAGCGGCAAAAACAGAAGAAGGAAGGGCTCCAGTGGCATAATTTACTGCCGCGGCAAATGTGCCACTGCCACTGTTAAGAAGAATGGAAATGTTGTTGCTGATTTGATTTGCCACTGCCAAATCCCGATCAGTATCGCCATCAAGGTCAGCGGCAAAAACAGAAGCCGGGATGGTTCCGACAGCATAATTGACTGCCGCGGCAAATGTTCCACTGCCACTGTTAAGAAGAATGGAAACGTTGTTGTCGGAAGCGTTCGCCACTGCCAAATCCTGGTCAGTATCGCCATCAAGATCAGCGGCAAAAACAGAATTCGGACCGTTTCCAGCAGCATAACTGACTGCCGCGGCATAGGGATAAGCATAAGCAATGCGAGGATGAAAAGAAACAAGAGCATATGCTATAAGCAGAAAAAAATTCGCCCATACAAAAATACGCCTTGGTGTGAACATCATACAAAAATTATCAAACCGTCATCCTTTTTTATCCCGTATGAACAATCGTTTAATGTGCATTTTCCCAGTATATCAGAACTTTCCAACCAATTCCACCTCTTCTTGAAGCTTAATTCCAAATGTTCACGTACTTTTGCTTTAACAAGCTGAATAAGCGCGAAAACTTCCGCGCCTTTGCCGCCGCGTCATTGGTTGTTCTTCCATATTGTGTATCATTAAAATCCATGCATTCCCTCTGCTCCCGCGCCGCCATGCGTTTGGTGGCCAAGCACATCAACTCGTCCGGTTGCCAGCAAATAATCTTCAATCACGCCTTTGGGATACCAAGCTCCTTTCCATCGTTTCAACTCGCCGATAATTTCATCATCACTATATTTGTCGCCGTAATTCCGCACCAGATATTTTGCAATACTGCGATAAGCTTGCGCATGGCGACAACCGCAATTCGTAATAATCGTCACGCGTGTCGGTCCGCCACAGCAATAATCGCAAGTCATCTGGCTAACGATATTTTCCCAACGCTTTTGCAATTCCGGACTTAGAGTAATTTGCTGTTCATACGGCTGCCAGGCGGCAAGAGCAGAAACAGGATCATCAAAACTAATCCCCTGCGGAGCGTACAATGGAGTACCGGTTGGAATCATCACGACTTTTGCGGCTTCAACCAGATCCATTCCTTTTGGTTCAGCCGGCACCTCGGAAATCGTAGGCCATTTTGCAATGGTAGTGGTTTTACCGTCCGAATTGAGTTTGGTGTCAAGAATTTCCCGAGCAGATGCTCCTTGCGCGCCAAACAATGATTTCAAACTTTTCAATCCCCCACTTCCATGCGCCTTAGGCACCATTGAACCAATCATGAATTGATTAACAGCCAAAAGCGCGGTAATCACCCACACTGCGCTCTTATACCCAAGATGTTCAGGCAACTCTTGTGAAACGCGAAATTTCATATTTAACATCCTCCCACCATTCCTTGAAGTCCGTTATCAGAACCACCTGCGGCTGGAGCGGAACTTGCGGCTGGAGCTGCTACTGCTGATTTCACACTCACACTTCCTTTCAGTCGCGCGAGCTGAAATGTTTGAAATCCGGCAACCACCGCGATAAGAATTAATGCTCCGATCTGCCAATTAAATTTTGGCAAACGAAGAGTTATTGTGCCAGGCGCGCTCGTGGCGGTCGCTGGCTCCAGATGAGTAAGTTGTTGTTCCTCTGACATATGTTTGATTTAGCGATTAGTTATTAGTGTTGTGATTATGGAGTTGGTTCAGGTGCTGGCTCTGGCGGTGGTTCTGGTTTGACAACTTTTCCTGTTTTCAAATCATGATACGCGCCCATAAGCGATTGTCCTGCGCGAAATACATATATGCCATCTTTTTCAGTTGTGCCAACTGTTGGCCAGATTTGCAGGAAGCGAGGATATGCATCAAGATCGCCAGAAAGTATAATGGTCGGAGTGCTTATAATTTTGTATTGCGCGATAAGTTTTCGGCCATCCGCATCAGTGCGGTCAACATATTTTTCTTCAGTTGGCATCATCGCGAGTCCTGCAAGAGCCTGACGGTGCGCCGTAGGATCATAACATTCTTTGCAATTTTTATCCGTCAGATAAGTTACTGAGAATTTGCCTTTTACTGCTCCGCTTGCCACATCAAGGTAGGGAGGCGGCACGCTCGTTACAACAAGCGCGCCATCGTCCGCTTTTTTCCCAAGATTTTGAATAAATGTCGCGACATCAAATGCTTTGTCAGCATCTCCGGTAAGAATAAGGGTTGGCACATGCGTAATTCCGTATTTTTGCAGGAGCGCGACACCTTCATCCGAGGTATACTCTATAATCTCTTCGCTTGTGATTTTAATTTTCTCATTGCTTTTAAGAGGCGCGATAAGATTATTCACATCAAAACATTTATCGCATGCTGGGGCGGAGATAATTTTGAGCTGAAGTTCTGCGGGTTTTGCCGCTTCTTCCTGCGCCTTTTTTTCACTGCTTACTTTATGCTGCATGGAATAAAGCAATACGGCATTTCCAACCATAAGTCCGGCAACAGCAATGAATAAAAGGAGATGTCCAAGGCTTGGTTTGAATTTGAATCTTATCATGTTATTATTTTTATTAAATTAACAGTCGAAGTTAGGTTCCAGTATAATATGAAGGAGGCGCGCCGTCAATTGGCGACAATTGCGCGCATTGCGGCATCTTCCAGCGGCATCCGGATGCGGCAAGCGGCTCATTGGAAAAATGAGTAAGCGCGCTGAGCACCCCGAAAACCATAAACATAGTAACCAGAAGATGCGTGGCGCTCATTTGAAGCCGCATCTTGAAGTCAGGATTTAATAATCGCTCAATGCGAAAACTCAAAACCGAAGCAAATGAAGATACCGCAAGCGAGCTGGCGCGCGGTGTGATTTTTTTTGCTTCCGCAAGCCGCAGAAGCGCCCCGCCAAGTGCCAGGCGGTCAACTCCTTCATCAGCGTAAAGCTCAGCAAGCGTTCTATACCAAAGCGCAAGGGTGCGCATAAGCGGGATAAAAAAGAACGCGTACCTGAGCGTATCAAATATGAAAAACCAAAGCGGATCTTTGTGTTTTGCGTGATGCGCTTCATGTGCAAGCATCGCGTTCAACTCTTGCGCCGGAAGTGTTCGCGCGCAATGCGCGCATATCGCCACCGTTGGCTTTATATATCCGAACGTAAACGCCTCGCACGATCCTCTTTCAAACTGCACAACTCCCTGTATGGGTTTTGCCTCTCCGACCACGCGCGAAATAAATTGGCGCGTTCGAAAAAAAGTGCGCACAGCATATATTACTGCGACAACAAATCCAGATACAAAAAGCGTGCCCAGTCCCGCGATAAGCCACTGCGTCCAGGTATGAAATCCGCCGCTGGCACAATCGCATGCGGTCTTGAAACTATTAAACATTCCCCATGCGGATTTAAAAACAAATATCTCAAGAGTCATGAGCGTCAAAACAACTCCCGCAATCGCAACCGTAATTTTTCTCCTTGTTGCTTTGAGATTCATACTTTTTTATTTTTTACGCTTGAGGCGCTCTTTAAGAATCGCAAGCTGTTTTGGATCAATCTCTTCAAGCGCGTCTACAAATTGCGCAACCGCGACTGGCCCGGCACTGCGAATCAACTGCGAAAATAGCATGCGACTTGTTTTGGCGTAAAACTCCTCGCGACTATGGCACGGCTTGTATTCAAAACTTCCATTACCAAGCTCCTTGCGGCAAAGATACCCTTTTTCCGTCATGCGGCTCATAACCGTCATTACAGTGGTGTAAGCCGCATCGCGTGTACGTTCAACAATTGCAAGAACATCGCGCACAGTCCCCGTGCCGAGTTTCCAAAGCGCGTTCATAATTGTCTCTTCCAAATCGCCAAGCACTTTTCCTTTTTTTTGCACGGCTATTCTATTCATAAAGAAAACAAAAAATGCAATATTCTCTATACTACATTGTGTAGTATGTGGGAAATTTCGTCAACTACCAAGATGTGGATAACTCTTACTGCATAAACTCATGCTGGTGCTCACCCCAACTGCAAAATGTACAGGTGCTGTGGGCTTTTGGCGCTTTCTCGCTTTGCAAAAGCTTTGCCGCATCTTCAAAAAGTTTTCGCGCACGCTGCGGACTGGTTTCCATCCGCTTTGGCGTTACTTCAAATTGCACTATGCCATCTTTGCGCACTCCAAGAGGGTGATAATAAACGAGAAATCCAACTCCTTTTGTCTTGCATCCGTTCTCCTGCAATAACCACTCATAAATATCCAGCTGATGCTGATAAAAACTTGAAGAATCCTCTTTTGGCGCGTAGCCACGAGTCTTATAGTCAAGCGGAATATAGGCGCCGCGATCCACAAGACAATCATCTAAAAGTCCCATCAATTTCGTGTTTAATTTTTTGTCAAAATAACGCAGACCGCCAGTGCGTACGCGCCAGCCATTAAGTAATTCCTGGTCCTCCAATAATTTTCCTTCTACTTTGCCGCGGATTTCCGGCGGAAGCCCTTCTTTTGTCCCGCGAAATTGATCAAAATAGGTTTTAATTACCCCATCCATACCGCCGGGAAGCGAGGGAAAAATTCCTTTCGGCCGATGCACGCCTGCTTTCAGCTGCAACCAAAAACACCGCGGACATTCTTTATAGAGCGAAAGTGTTGAGGCAGAGAGCTGGATATAGCGCCTTCCGTCACTACCGTCATTGCGAGCCCCGCGGCCGCGGGGCGTGGCAATCTCATCTCGTGCCTTGGGCAAGGTGTGAGATTCCTCACGGAGTCTGCCCAGCACCTCCGCTTTGGGCGGATGGTGCTGTGGTTCGGAATGACGTTTTTTAGAATCCCCAAATGGCAATTTCCCAGTTGCAACCATAGTATTTTACGAAATTACTCATTCTCCAATTCGCGCGAATTGGAGAACAACTATTTATGAAAGAATATTTTTTATTTCCGAAAGTTCTGTAATGGTATACGTTGGCTGGCGTGTATATCCGCCCCAATCAAAAATCACTGCGCGAATCATACTTTACTCATATACATCTTTTCTATGGTCAACATCAAAAAAGATAGCAGTCTCCGCATTTTGAAAATAAAACAACACACGATACCGACGTGTGATGCGAAAAGAAAATACATGAGCAAGACCTCGGACTTTTTTAATATGAAGTCGTGGATCGCGCCAGTTCTCTCGAAAACGTTTTGCTTGCGTTGAATAAAGCCGCTGAATTTCAAGCGGCAACTTCAGAAACGACGATTCGAAATCGTCCGTCCTGATTATATTCATACCATGGCGGGCGGATACCGTTTGATTGCCTTTGCGTAAGATTGCTTCACACGCTCAACATTCGCATATTCTTCCAAATCTTCTTGAGGAAGAAGGAGCGCAATTTCATCCCGAATCATGCGAAGTTCATAAAGAATTGATTCCATGGTTTTTGATGATACTGTAATGGTAGAAGATTTGGTAGACATAGTAGTAAAAAAATGTAATAGGATTACCTTTATTCTATTTAAAGTATACCTAGATCTTTTTCCATTGTCAACAGGTTGTACTGCATGGCTACCTATTCCTCTTTTGCCTCCTTTTCTTCGCCTTCTTCCTCACCCTCCTTATTCTGATGCGTGCCGTCGGTACAGTTGCATTCTTCAAGCGGCTCGCCCCAGTTGTCGCAGGTTTCTGTTTGGCAGGTTCCGATCTCCTCTGAAACTCCACCGCATCCGCCAGTACAAATATAATGGGTCATATCAAATGAATTAAGAATTACGAATCATGAATTATGATGTTGGCTGCGGGACTAGGATTCTTCGCCTACGGCGAATGCGCCGAAGGCGCAGAACCATTGCTTTTGTCGACGCCTGCGGGACTAGGATTCGAACCTAGATAAGCAGGTCCAGAACCTGCTGTCCTACCATTAGACGATCCCGCAGGTGTCGACAAAATTTTATCCAATAACTCTCGACCGATGCCTGACTTTAAATATTTTTCGCGTTGCATTGCTTCTGACCGCGTTGCATACTCTTCCTGGTATACTAATTTCCATGGCCGTCGTCCACTCGTGTAACGACAACGCCCATCATTATGCTCATACAAACGATGGGGCGCATTCTCTGCGCTTCCCACATATCGCGTTCCATACACGGCACTCTTAATCACATAGACATAATACATAGTGTCCTACCATTAGACGATCCCGCAATTCTGCAGAATACCTTGTTCAATAATACTATATTCTTGCGGAAAAATCAAGTCCGGCGACCTCCAATTGTTTTCTGGAAACAGCACCCGTGCGTAAAATCTTGGGCGGGGTGGTTTTTGTAAGATCCAGCACTGTGGATGGGACTTTCACAGGCGTAGAGCCAGCATCTATCACAAGGTCAACTTTTTTTAGTAACGCACGCGGGATTTCGGAAATACGCGTGGATGGTTTTTCGTCAGAAAAATTCGCCGATGATGCCGCAATCGGACCAGCGACGCGAATAAGCGCAAGCGCTACTTTGTGCGCTGGCATGCGCATTGCCACAGTATCCCCTCCTCCAGTAACCTCATCCGGCACAATTTTTTTCCTTTTAAGCACAAGCGTAAGCGGCCCAGGCCAGAATTTTTTTGCAAGCACACGGGCCACAAGTGGAACATCCTTCGCAAGTGCATCTATGGTGGATTTTTTTGATACATGCACAATGAGCGGCTTCTTCTCTGGTCGCCCTTTGACTTTGAAAATCTTGCGCACTGCGCGCGAATTAAACGCATCCGCGCCAAGTCCATACACAGTTTCAGTTGGAAAAATAACCAGTCCGCCGCGCCTGATAATCTGTGCGGCTTTTTTAATTACGCGCTGGTCCGGCCTTTTTGCCAAAACTTTAATAATTTCCATAATTTAACGCGGTATTCTTTATGCCGCAAGATATGGATAATACTCGGCAGAACTGAGGTAAAAATAATCAATGCTATTATTGGAATAAGATAACGATCAATATTTGGTATAGTACTGCCAAGGAAATAACCAAGTGTAGTAAGTCCAATTGCCCAAAGCGCTCCGCCAATTATGTTGTAAGTAAGGAACGCGGGATAATGCATATGCCCAACACCGGCAAGAATTGGCGCAAATGTGCGCACAACCGGCATGAAGCGGGCGAGAATAATTGTTTTCTTGCCATATTTCGCGTAAAAATCCTTTGCGCGCTCAAGATGGTCTTTATGGAAAATTATTGAATCTTCACGCTTAAAAATAGCCGGGCCAACACGCCGGCCAAACGCATAACCAACACTGTCCCCGGCCACCGCGCAGATAAACGCGCCGATTGCCAGTGCCCAGATATTTAAAAATCCTTGCGACGCTAAAAATCCCGCAGTAAACAAAAGACTATCGCCGGGCAGAAAAAATCCAATTAATAACCCCGACTCCGCAAATACAATTCCGAAAAGCCCGAGATATCCGGCGGTTTTAATAAGCGCTACAAGATCAAACATGAATAGTTGAAATTAAACCAGCACTATGATATTATATTGATCGTATCTATTCCGGGGTCGTCTAATGGTAGGACATCGCCCTTTGGAGGCGAGTATCTTGGTTCGAATCCAAGCCCCGGAGTTTTGTTATACCTTAAGATACCGACGCACGGCGAAAAAGCTTGAAACCGCGGTGAGGAAAAAAATTGCCAAAAATTGCAAGCCGAAGATCGTAGCTGCGTTTGAATTATAATAACTGGTGAGTGAAAGCTTAATTCCTTCAAACAAATTATTAAGGTATGGCTGCGCAAAATTGAATCCCAGATAAACCACCGCCGCAGTAAGCACAGTTGCCGTAAATGAAAAGATAAGGGCTTCAAACAAAAACGGTCCGCGAATAAACCAATTGGATGCTCCGACCAGCCGCATGACTCCTATTTCGCCGCGATGAGTATATACCGCAACACGAACAGTATTGATGACCACCAAAATGGCAATCAGCCCAAAAATACTGGCAACCGTAAGACCAAAGGTGCGGATGTTGCGCATAAGCGCATTGATTTTTTTAATCACGAATTCGTGATCATCAAAATTCTTTTCTTCAATAAGATCTTCGTATTTTGCATCCTCAAGAAACGCAATAATGCGCGGATATTGTTCTGAATCTTTCGCTTTTACCGCCAGGGTGGCGCCAAACGGATTCTCGTTCAATTCCTGCAAAGACTCAAGAATAACCGGATCATCTTTATGCCTCTCCTTAAAGCGCGCAAGCGAACCTTCCTTTGGAATATATTCCACAGCGCTTACCTCATTAAGTTTTAAGAGATCCGCACGGATCTCTTCTACTTGTTCATTGTCAACTTTTGATTTGAAATATACGCTTACGTCAATCTTATCTTGTACTGCCAACTTTGCGGCCTGCCCAACCGCGCCAAGAACAATAATTAAATTTATGGAAAGAAGCGACAGCATTAAAAGACTGATTGTCGCGATTGAGAGCCAAAGATTGCGATGAAATTGCTGAAGTGCAAGTTTTGAAACCCGCGCTAAAGAAAGAAACATATTTTATAGTGTATACTTTCCGTTTTCTTGGTCGGATATTATTTCACCATGATCCATGGCAATAACCCGCCGCCGAAGCTGATTTACAACTTCACGATTGTGAGTAACAAGCACCACGGTTGTTCCAAAACTGTTAATCTTAGTCAGTATATCAATTATTTCACGCGTATTCAATGTATCAAGATTGCCTGTTGGTTCATCCGCAAGAAATAGTTTTGGCCTATGCACAAGCGCGCGCGCGATAACTACCCTTTGTGCCTCTCCGCCGGAAAGCTGTATTGGATAACGATCTGTTTTATCCTCCAGACCAACAATTTTAAGCACTTGCGGCACAACCTCGGAAATTCGCTGAGACGGAGCGCCAACTACCTGAAGAGCAAATGCTACATTCTCATAGGCAGTCATACTCGGTAAAAGTTTAAGATCTTGAAACACTACGCCAATTTGGCGTCGCAGTGCTGGAACCGCGGCTGACCGAATTCTCGTTATATCCCACCCGCCAATCTTAACTTGCCCTTCAGTAGCTAGCTCTTCGGCAATGAGTAATTTCATGACAGTGCTTTTTCCTGTTCCGCTCTGTCCCACAATAGATACAAATTCACCGGGCTTAACTTCAAAACTGACATTCTTAATTGCCACGGTATTGGGCGGATATGTTTTTGTGACATTGTGCAAATTTATCATATGGGAAAGCATCCTTTGTAGTTATACCAGCTTGCGTAGCCGGTTGCAAGTACTTGTCATCAGCAAAGACCACAAAGCCACCTCGCGGATTCCTCGCCAAAGGCGAGTGCGCCTCTGGCGCAGAACTCGCGAACCGCGCACCTTTTGTACCCAAAGCCGATGGTGGGATTTGCACCCACGACCTCTGCTTTACGAAAGCATTGCTCTGCTAACTGAGCTACATCGGCACAAAAGGTGCGGGGCTACCGACTGAGAGCCGACGCCTTTGGGTCGGCTCCCTGACCATAGCGGCTGAGCTAAGGTGGCGCAACGATAAATATTATATTCCTTAAATCGTCAATTGTCAATGGTTACTGGTTAATTGTTCCTGCTCCAAGCGGATTATATCCTTTTTCAATCTCGTCTCCATCAATAAACGTGTCATTATCAGTATCGGGATTTTCTGAATCAGTGCCATAGAATATTTCAAGAGCATCACTCAAATTGTCATGATCAAAATCATTATAAAATAAAGGATCTTCTCCGTAAGATGCGCCAAGTGCTACGAATTCTTTTGGCTCTTTGCGGCGCTTTTCTTGCACATCCGTCAGTTGCGCAGAAACATCAGCGCCTTTGCGCACAAAACGCGGCGCGCCTTCAGAAAATATATTATGAAAGCTAAACGAAATCTCGAAAAACGCGCCTTTGACGCCTAAACGATTAGATTGAAACATTGCTTTGTATGGCAACTTGCTTTTGCGATAAAACCAAATCTCACCGCTTCCCTCGCCAAGCAAGGGAAGTATCGTAAGAAGTTTGCTATCCTTGATGACAAACGCATAGCGATTAAATCGCGCTCCTTGCTCTTTCGCGGAAGACAAGCGTTTTGTAAGCGTAATCGCGCGCAAGGCGGAATCCGCAACAGTGACCTCTTCACTTTTTTCATCATTGCTTAGATCAATCCATTGATTGTTGATCAACTTGAGCGGCGGGTATGAGATACGAAAAAATGGCGGAGTCTGCTTCCCTGTTACAATATCGCTTTTCAGCATTGCTCCTTGAAACGATCCTTGAATGTGCGTGTTCAAAAAATCCTGCGTTTGAGTAGCGCGCAACATGTCGTAGTATGCTTTTTGAGGCGGCTGCCAAAGATATGCGCTCACTGAAGATGTCAATCCGACAAAAAGCGCCGCAAATGCAATTATTAAACGTATCATTAGAAATTAGAAATTAGAAATTAGAAATTTACGCCATCGGCGTTCTTACTTCTTCCCACTGCCCTGCCGCTTCATTCCATCGGTATGCCTGCAAACGGTGCGTGAGTTCATCCGTACTGTATTGATATTCAATTTTTGAAGCGCGCCCGCCTGTCTTTGAATATATGGTTTTTTTATCAAGCACCACTGGCCGCGTTACCCGCTCAAGTTTCATTTTTCCCTGCGGGCTTTCTCCGCCTGAGGCGGATCCGCCTTTGGCGGAAAACTCAATTATTTCCACAAACGCGTTTGGAATATCCAAAATTTCCTCACGCCGCTCATCAAGCACGTTAAATTTGCTCTTTATCATCGCTACAGTATCTTTCCATTTGTCATCATGCATATTAAAATGCTTTGCCGCGCTCCGTGCCCATTTTTACATAAGTATCGGCGATCACATGATCTTGGTATAATTTTCTTACCGCCGCTTCCATAGGTATCATTCCTTCTTTGGCTGAGGTTTGAATAACAGACGGAATTTGAGCAACTTTATTTTCACGAATAAGCGTTGCGATCGCAGAATTCATAATCATAATTTCGCGCGCGGCAACCAATCTTCCGTCAAGAGTAGGTATGAGTTGTTGCGCGATGACTGCGCGCAAAGACCCGGCAAGCTGAAGAAGAACTTGCCTTTGACGCGTGCCTTCAAACATGTCAATAATACGCTCCACAGTTGTCGCGGCAGTTTGAGTATGCAGAGTTGAAAGCACCAAATGCCCTGTTTCCGCGGCGGTAAGCGCCGCCTGAATTGTTTCAAGATCGCGCATCTCGCCAACCAGCAAGACATTGGGATCCTGACGAAGTGCGTATTTAAGCGCGCTCCCAAATGAGTAAGTATCTATTCCTACTTCGCGCTGTTCAATCATGCTTTTAGCATTTCTGTACATAAACTCAATCGGATCCTCAATGGTAATAATGCGCGCGGAGCGTTCTTGATTGATAATTTCAATCATGGCGGCAAGCGTTGTTGATTTTCCAGCGCCTGAAGGCCCGGTTACAAGAATGAGCCCGCTGTTTACATGCGTAAGATTATAAAGAGTTTCACTGAAACCAAGCGTTTTCGGATCGGGAATTTGATCCGGAATAAGACGCGCTGACAATCCCATAACGCCGCGCTGAAAATGAAGATTGACACGTAAACGCCACGAATCTATTTTGTACGCAAAATCTAACTCGCGCTCTTTTAAAAATCGCTCTAATTGCGCTTTAGCAAGAAGTTCCTGCACCATGGTTTCCACCTCGCCCTGCATAAGCGGCTTCTTTTCAATAAAATTCAGTTGTCCGGCGATACGCAACGCCGGCGGCGCGCCGGGAGTTAAATGGATATCCGAAGCGTGATTTTCAACCGCGGTTTTAAAATATGCGTCAATTTTCATATCCCTATATTACCATAACACTTGCCACAATTCAAATAACTAACTATAATGTCTTGCACCGGGGTGTGGCCCAGTAGCCTAAGGCGCTGCGTTCGGGACGCAGAGATCGGCGGTGCGAATCCGCCCACCCCGAATTCAAAAGCTGAGCTTTTTCATGATCAAAGCTCAGCTTTTTGAAATTAAGCGCTATAATATAGTCGCACCCTTGAGGTTGTGCCGGAGCGCAGGCTAAAGCCTGCGACTACACGGGATAATTTTTTTTCAACCCCACATCCAAGCTTACAATTTCCGGCTCGGCCTTATCACGCAGATTAATTGGTGGAGTCACGACTTTATCGTATCCGGGCTTTTCCACAGCCACATAATACTCGTTTGGTCCGGCCAGGAATCCATAGCGACCGGAGCGGTCAGTCACTTGCGTTTCCAGCAGTTTATTGAATTGCGTGTCAAATATTCTGGCAATAGCGCCGGCAAGCGGGGAGCGCGTATCAGCATCTTTAACCCGCCGCAGATTTTTCGGTTTCTTGCCTATCGCAAGATGCTTAAATACACCGTAAAGAGTAATGTGCGCAATAATCGGGATAAGCGCGAGTGGACGCGGAATAATCAGAAATGCCGCGCCGGAAGTGCCAATTGAGAGAGCACCCAGCATAAGATTTGCTCTACGCAAACGCGTATTGCGAATAATTGCTTTTGGCGTTTCCTCTTTTATATTTGGATCAAGCGGGATATTAGGAGCGAGCATAGTTCCAGGCGCGCTTATAGTTACCGTTTCGCCGTGATAAAGCGAAGCATACTGCACATCGGCGCTTCTATCTTTCAAGGTCAGCGATGGGAATTGGTAGTTTGGTTTTACAACTTCTATGCGATAACTCCCTGGCGGCGGCAAGAATACAAATCGTCCGTATTTATCGGTTACGCGCGTCTGTACCAGTCGCCCGTCTGTGGAATCATACAAACGCACGATAGCCAGATCCATCGGCAATTTTGAAACCGCGTTGTAAACCGTTCCCCAAGATTTGCGCTTACGGCGCGTTGCAAGAAGAAGCGGCTGAGTAAAGAGATATTGCAAAAATGGCAGGAACGAAGGAATTGTCGCGGTTGCTGAGGCAGCCACTGCCGCGGTTGCAAGCGTGGTAGGAACAATGATCTGACTAGCCACGGACTCAACTTTTGGATTTTCCAAAATTACGCGGTTCACTGCCTTAAGCGGCTTTGCTACTGCGGGCGCAACCTGTTCAATTTTTGTAAGCGCGGTATTAATAGCCGACTCCACAACTTCCTGAACCACGGAGTTAAATTCATCAGCGTCAACTAATCCTGCGCATCCGGGATCTTGCGGATAATCAAATAATCCATCGCCATCATTATCAAGCCCGTCATAGCAAATTGGGTGACTGACTGAAAATTCCTTTACCTCAGAGGCGCGGGTAACGGCCCCGGATGTTTCAACCGCGACTATATAGACCTTATGCCGTCCGGGCGGCAACTCAATTGTAGCTTCATATCTCCAGTCCGGAGAGGTTGGCTTAAAACGCTGATAAATAGGATCACTCTCAATCACCAATTCAAAATAATCAATCCGAGAAAGATCTGTGGCAACACCGGTCACGACAATTTTAACCGGAATTATTTGAGGAGGAGGCGCGACACGCGGTAAAACAACTGGCGCTCTGGCCTTTGGCGTAGGTGCCTTTGTAGTGGGAGTGGGAGTGGGAGTGGGAGTGGGAGTGGGCGCGACTGCTTGAGGAATAACTACGCCTCTGGTCAATATTTCCAAATCAATACTGGCTTCCACGCGCACAGAAACCACTGCAGAAGGCGACAGTCCTCTTACGGCTTCAGGCGCTGCTGCTCCGCCGCCAACAATCGGAGTTACACCTTCTCCTCCAACTGTACCGGGTACTACTGCCGCGCCACCAATTGGCGCTGGAGCTGCTTCTGCACCTCCAGTGGGTGCTGGAGCGGCCTCTGCTGGAGCGGCCGCGGTAGGAGCAGGCGTTACCTCTGTAGTTGTTGTAGGAGTTGGGGTTGGCTCAGCAGTAGGTTCTGGCGCGGGTTGCGGCTGTGGCTTTGGTTGTGGTTGTGGCTGGGGTTGAACCTCTTCTTCCGCTGGCGAAGGCGCGCACGTTGAATCCGCAACGCATTGTGCTGTAGCTCCGCATCCTGAGGGTGTGCATGTTCTAGTTTGTTGCCGCTGTGTTGTACTACAAGTGTCTACCCCACATGATCCAGAGGTCCACTCAGTACATGAGCAAGTTGGTTCTGGTGTGGCGGCTGGCGCGGTTACAGAATTGGATACGGCATTTGAAGACACCGCGGTTGCTGATTCTGCATAAGACACCGAGGCCTGGTTGCTTACCACTCCTGAGGATGCCGTAATAGTTGCGGCAAATTCTATGGTTTTGGTTTCAGATGCCGCAAGTGAGGCAAACGGAATAGTGAGCACGCCTCCAGATGGCTCATTTCCGGAAGCCACGCTATTGATTTTTGTTGACCCGCTTACAAAAGATGTGCCGGTAGGAATTGAATCAGTAAACGTAAGATTAGTCGCGCCACCCGAACCGGCATTGCTAAGCGTCAAACGGTAAGTAAGCGTGCTTCCAGATAAAACGCTCTTGCCATCATCAGCAAAGCTTTGGGCAAAAAGACGTGTACTGGCCGGAACCTGAAATGTAATCAACGCTACAAGCAAAAGCAATTTTGCAGCCCCGGCAAGCGCGGTGGCCATTGCTGAAAAACGAGTAATGCTAAATAATTTTTTATGCCGCGTGTACGCGGATTGGTATGTATTATTTTGTCGCAAGGCCAAGCGTTCAAAAGCGCGGGCGGACGAAGTCAGTAAAAGCGGGAAAATCGCGAAAAAATTCAGCGCGTGATTTTTGGGATTATTATGGCGATGCAGAATGAACGCTGAGGAAAGCAGTACGCCAAAGGCCACTGCCAAAAATCCAGTTGATGCCGCACTGCTTGCCACTCCCGCGGTTGAGGTTTGAGAAGTGATTGCCACTGCCTTGGTAAGCGAAAGGGACGGAACAGCTTGAGTAGTTGTCGTAGGTGTGGGTTCTGGGGTTGGCGCGGTTTCAGCAGGCGGAGCAGATGGCGAAGGCGAAGGCGCTGGCGCGGATGATCCAGTTGGACAGCCACTGCCTGAAGGAGTAATAACCAGACTTGTTACAGGTCCGCCAATGCTTAAAGTTGGCGTTGCCCCACAAACAGTGCGCAAACCAGCAGTGTTGGAAAAATTAATATTGGAGGAGGCGCGCAAAGTCAATGTGCTTCCTGACGTCACGCTTACTGTAATTGTTGTTGGCTCAACAGTAATGGAATCTGCTTCAGATCCTGAAACCGCGACAATGGTAGTATAGCTATCCCAATCCCCGGAAAGCGTGGTATCCGCAGAAAATGAAATATTGGCCGCTTGAGCCGCGGCCGGCAATGCAATAACAGCTAAAATAAAAGCCGCAACAACCCACTTTCGCCCTGTAGAAAACCTGGCAAGCAACATAGCTTAATTTGACACGCTATTTACATTATGGGCAAGTTATGGCAGAAAGCAAGATCGCCCCGGCATTATCAATTCCGATTGTTTTGCAAGTGTTCCCATCCGGACTTTTTACAACCAGTCCATTGCCGGCAGTTGAAGTATAGATATTCCCACCGGTTACCTGCAATTTGGCACCCGGGCTTGTTGTGCCAATTCCTACATTGCCGTTATCTTGAATAACCAGCTTTGTCCCTCCAGTGCCAGCGTTCTTATAGAACATTAGATTATCTCCGGCACCCGCAATGTCCCCCCGGTTAGTTCCAATGAGCCAATTCGCATTCGTTGCTCCTCCAATTATCCAAAGTCCGACATTAGTACCGCTTCCTTGGGTATTTTCAGTTCTTATTACGGCTTGATTATTAGCGGCTGTGCTGGCAAGATTCAATCCGGTTTGTGGATCTGTTGTCCCAATGCCAACGAGTTTGGTCGTACCATTGATAAATACTGCTGAACTGGTCGTGGGATCGCTTGTCCCGCCAAGATAAAGATTATCGGAGGGGCTGATATAAAACGGCGCCTTATCATTAGTGCGGTCATATATCGCAAATCCCGACTCATCGCTACCTGCGGGAGTATATCCCGCATAAAACTCCCAAAGCTTGCTATCCCGGAAATTTAATCTAAGAACCGCAACGGCATCACTTGCGCTTTGGATAATAAGGCCGGGACCAGTTGATACTGTTTGTAGTACATGCACTGCGCCACTTGGGCTTTCAGTTCCAATTCCTACTAATCCCAGTGCATTTACCGCTACCTTAGTTGTCCCTGAGCTATTGATAAAACGAGCAAGTGGCAGACGGAAACTGAAACTCGTTCCGCTTGCAAGATTCGTAGAGAAAGCATTTGTAATCGTAAGTGAGGTATTAGAAGAAATCGCACTGATGATCCGGCTGCCATATCCTGTAGCATCCAGAACGTCTCCTGCATGAAGCTCAGTGAGAAAACTGGTGCCGCTTCCCGTCACCGTAGTGCCTGAGCTTGAAATAGTACCTGTACCTGTTGAGGAGGATGCTCCTTGAATGCTAAGGCTACTCAACGCGCTTGTAGTTCCTGCACTTATTGTACCGGTTGTCGTAATATTGCTCCCAATCGTGGTCGCGGTTGACTGCGCCCAGCCGCGGTAAATGAGTACGGAAAATACCACCACAACAAGGGTGGCAAGCATGGTTGAGAGTTTGGTAAGGGAGCGCATATTATTTTTTCTTATTTAAAAACCGCAGCACTTGCCGTTTAAATTCTTTAAACGGATCAATATCATTCTGCAAATACTCATACATACAATAATCCTCGCATATTTTATACATCACGGACAAGTAACTGAAGCAGTCGCGAGTGTGCCGGCGTTGTTGACGGTAACCCGATAACAGCTTGCGCCATCAGTGGCTTTTAGGATCA
>MGDU01000025.1 GCA_001790815.1 Candidatus Uhrbacteria bacterium RIFCSPHIGHO2_02_FULL_46_47
CCAGGGAAAGACAATGGATACCCCGCCTCAGCTTCGTTTATTCACCTAGGGCCATGCCGTTGGTCATACCCCGCGGCTTGCCGCGGGGTTGTTGATTCAAATGCACAGGGCTAAGCCCTGTCCTCAAAAGGGCTTAGCCCTGGTCTGTTGAATACTCAATATGCGTAAAGTCCAATTTGCAAATAACTATTATTACCATGTTTATAATAGAGGTGTGGATAAACGCGAGATATTTTTAGATCAGAATGATTATTTACGGTTTTATAAAAGTCTTTTTCTATTTAATGATGCGAATTATTTTGCAATGAGCGGGAAAAATGTTGAAAGCGTACAGGGCTTAGCCCTGTCCAATCGGCAACCACTTGTTAATATAGCCAGCTTTTGTCTTATGCCGAATCATTACCACTTTTTATTAGAGCAAATATGCGATAACGGTATTACTAGTTTCATGCATAGTCTTTCTACGAGTTACACTCAATATTTCAATCTTAAAAATGATCGCACCGGTCGTCTATTTGAAGGTCCATTTAAAGCCGTGCTGGTTAAGCGCGACGCGCAACTGGAACACCTGCCGCGCTACATCCATCTCAATCCGCTTGACCTTACGGATGTGAATTGGCGAGAGGGGAAAGGTGAAGATTGGGCTAAAGCCGAAAAACTTTTGGAGGAGTATCCGTGGTCCAGCCATAATGTTTATCTTGGCAAGCCCCAGCAATTACCGGTTGTAGAAAAATCAGTAATAGGACAAATATTCAATACTCCGGAAAAGTATAAAATATTCTTAAAACAATGGGGCGGACGAGAGATTGCAGGGCTAAGCCCTTTTGAGGACAGGGCTTAGCCCTGTACTTGTAATGGGCAAAATTGGGGGAATGGTATACAATAGGAAACTATGCGTTGGTGTTTATCCCTTTTCACTCTTATCTCCATTTTTATTCTGCCTTTTTCCGTACTTGCCAGTCCGGTTTATCCCGGCGATCCGGACGCGGCCTCCAAGCAATGGTATTTGCAAAAAATTGAGGCCTATGAGGCCTGGTCAAAAACCAAGGGCTCGGAAAATGTGGTGGTCGCGGTTATTGATACCGGCGTGGATTTGAATCACTTTGATCTTAAAGACAATCTCTGGATCAATTCGGGCGAACGGCTGGACGGCAAAGACAATGACGGTAATATCTACATTGACGATATCAACGGTTGGGATTTTGTTGATGGCGATAATGATCCCTCGCCCAGCATCAATGAACCGGACGCGCGCCCGCAAGCCATTCACCATGGGACGCTGGTGGCAGGATTTCTTGGTGCGGCCGGCAATAACGGAATCGGCGGCGCGGGCGTGGCTTGGCGCGTAAAAATCATGCCGCTTCGCGCGCTGGATTCTCGCGGGCGCGGAAATGTCGCTACTGTTGAAGAGGCGATTAAGTACGCGGTGGCCAAAGGCGCCAACATCATCAATCTTTCTTTCGTGGGGCCGGGGTTTGACACGCAATTATTTTTAACGCTTAAAGACGCGCTGAATCGCGGTGTGCTGGTAGTTGCCGCAGTGGGGAATAATGAAATTACAAATGGCGGCGGACTTGATCTTGATGGCGCTCCACTGTATCCGGTTTGTTATACCGGTAGCTCCGGAGAAGATGTGGTATTGGGTGTCGCGGCGGTTGATGAACAAGATAAAAAATCGGCCTTTTCAAATTACGGCGCAAACTGCGTGGATATTTCAGCGCCGGGAAATAATATGTATGGGCCGCAGTATTATCGACCAAGCCAGGGGTTTATTGATGTGTTTGGCAATGGCTGGGCCGGCTCTTCCATGGCCGCCCCATTGGTTTCCGGAACCGCCGCGCTGATTAAGGCGCTCAACCCTTCTTATCGCGCGCAGGAAATTCGCAACATTTTATTGCAGAGTGCTGATCCTATTGATTCAGCCAATCCTGCTTTTTCGGGGAAATTAGGCAAGGGGCGTTTGAATGCGCGACGCGCGCTTGAACTTGCCGCAACCGGCGGGAGCAGTATTTTTGGCCCGTCTTCCGGCGTATCATATGTAATGGGCGCGGCGTTTTCCGGCGGACAAAGTACGGTGCGCGTTCTTACTCCTTCAGGCGTGCTGTCGCGCGATTTTCTCGCGTTTCCGGAGCAATTTAAAGGCGGAGCGCGGTTGGCCTCCGGAGATGTTGATAATGACGGCGTTTCCGAAATTATGGTTGGAGCAGGAGCAGGCGGATCTCCACAGGTGCGCGTATTTGCGCCGGATGGAACATTGGAACACAGTTTTTTGGCTTATAGCGCGGGATTTCGCGGCGGAGTAAATGTTGCGGTAGGGGATGTAAGCGGGGACGGCGTGGCAGAAATTGTAACCGGCGCCGGCGCAGGGGGCGGACCTAATATCAGAGTGTTGAATGCGCAGGGCAAAGCGCTGTCGTCATTTTTCGCCTATGACAAGTATTTGCGCGGAGGAGTAAATGTCAGCGTGGCGGATATTGACAAAGACGGCGTTTCCGAAATTATTGCCAGTCCCGGCCGCGGCGCCGGCTATCGCGGAGAAATTAAAATTTTTGACCTGCGCGGGCGGTTGAAACGAAAATTCTCAGCGTATCCGGCAACTCTTATCGGAGGAATTACTACTTCCGCCGGAGATCTTGATGGTGATGGAGCGGCTGAAATTGTGACTGCGCCGGCCGCGGGAGCTTTGCCGGAAGTGCGTGTGTATTCCGCGGATGGAAGTTGGCAAAGAGCATTTTTGGCTTATAGCGATGCGTTTCGCGGTGGTGTAAATCTTGCGGTTGGCGACCTTGATCGCGACGGTCAAGCCGAGATTATTGCCGGGCCTGGCAAAGGCGGCGGGCCGCATCTTGTTGTGTTTGACGGTTTTGGTAGACTCAAGAGCCAGTTTACTGTTTTGGACAAGGCCTTCCGCGGCGGGCTAAGTGTTGGTATAATAAAGTTATGATACGAATCAGCGAATGAGTGACGAATCTACAAATATACGAATTCGCATATTCGTTGATTCGCCAAAAATTAGTAGATTCGTATCATAATTATATGCCTAAAATTCCCATTTTCGAGAAAAAGAATGTTTTGGTTACCGGCGGGGCCGGGTTTCTTGGTAGTCATGTGTGCGAGGCGCTTTTGAAAGAAGCCAAGGTTATTTGCATGGATAATCTGGTTTCCGGCAGTTTGCAGAACATTGATCATCTTTTGCGTTATCCGGATTTTGTATTTATCAAACACGATGTAAACGAACCATTTGATTTAGCAAAGTGGCCGGAGCTTGCAAAATTTAAAGTGCAGTTTCAAGGCCTGCAGGAAATTTATCATCTGGCCTGCCCAACTTCGCCCAAAGATTTTGATCGTTATAAAATTGAAACTATCAAAGCAAATTCTACGGGGATGATCACTGTAATGGAACTCGCGGCAAAGTGGCATGCCAAGGTGTTATTTGCTTCTTCCTCAGTAGTATATGGTCCTCGCCCAAAAGGTGATTCATTTATCGCGGAGGATGCGCAGGGAGTTGTAAATCATCTTTCCCCGCGCGCTTGTTATGATGAAGGAAAAAGGTTTGCGGAGACAACCGCGGATACTTATCGCGCTGTTTATGGTCTTGATGTGCGTATCGCGCGTATTTTTCGTACTTATGGTCCGCGTCAGAAACTGGGGATTGGCGAGATGATGCCGGATTTTGTGGTCAATGCCCTAGAAGGAAAACCGCTTGAAATATACGGAGATAAAAATTTCCGCACTTCGCTTTGTTATATGTCAGATCTCGTGGATGGATTATTAAAGCTGATGAACGCGGAACACAATCCCGGGCCGGTAAATCTTGGAAGTGATCAGGATATTTTGCTGGCTGATGTGGCAAAGAAAATCATTGAACTTACCAACTCATCTTCACAAATTGTGTTCAAACCGCGTCTGATGTTTATGACTGAGCTTCCCTTGCCTAGCATTGTCAAGGCCAAAGAGGATCTGGGATGGTTCCCGATTGTCCGGCTTGAAGATGGACTTAAGGATATGATTGAATACGCACGCGGGCAAAAACACCTCCTGGGTGCAAAATGACGAATGGCGAAATCCGAATGACTAATCAATGTTCAAATTCATTAATGCATTCAATCATTGGGGTTTGATTAGTCATTAGTCATTCTGGTTTCGGATTTTTAGACAAGTCTTCACAGGCTCTGTTTTTTTATGTAAGATAAGGCAGTATGAAGATTGCCTATCTTACCTGCGTCTATCCTCCATATCCGGGCGGTATTGGAGTATCAGCACAAAACATGGCGCAGGAAATGGCAAAAAGAGGACATGGGGTGCATGTGTACACCCCACATGGTGGGGTGAAATCCCAAATCCCAAATCCCAAATCCCAAACAAATTCAAATTATCAAAATCCAAAAGTTCATCTTTTAAGGCCAGCGGTGCGATGGGGTAATGGCGCTTTTTTGCCCCAGCTACTTTGGAAGCTGCGCGATTTTGATATCATTCATTTGCTTTACCCATTTTACGGCGTAGCCGAGCTTTTGCCTTTGATAAAAAAGATAAGCCGCGCAAATATTATTGTGCATCATACCATGGATGCTGCCTATGATGGCTGGCTTGGGCATTTTTTTACTTGGCATACCGCTAAGCTCATGCCGCGCATTTTTGCATGTGCTGATATTTTATTTACTCTTTCAGAAGATTTTTTCCGCGCAAGCAGTTTGGCAAAAGTATATCAAGAATCCGACAATGCTCCACCGATTGGGTTTGTGCCAAACGGGGTGGATACCGACCTTTTTCACCCTGCGCAAGAACTACATACTACATCCTACCTACTACCTACTATCTTATTCGTCGGCGGACTGGATCGCGCGCATTATTTTAAAGGAGTGCATGTGCTTTTGGCGGCTTTGCGCATGCTGCAGTGGGGAGGAGTATCTTTTAAGTGCGTTATTGCGGGAGATGGCGATCTGCGCAAAGAATATGAGGCGCAGGCACGGGAAGCGGATTTACTCGTCACTGAGTGTTGGTTAGGGAAACACTCAGTGACGGACTCGCACAACACTGAGTGTTTTTTGGGCGATACAGCCGCTCAACACTCAGTGTTGGGTTCGGGTGTAACTCTTGCACCCGGATCAGTGGAGTTTGTCGGGCTTGTGCCGCATGAAAAACTTCCGCCATATTATCAAAATGCCGCTATTTGCGTTGTGCCTTCAACTGCGCCGATTGAGAATTTCAGCATTACTGCGGCGGAGGCACAAGCCTGCGGTATTCCAGTAGTTGTATCAGATTTGCCCGGAGTGCGTTTAACAATAGAAGATCGCGTTTCCGGATATCTTGTACGTCCGGGCGATCCGGAAGATTTGGCAACTAAGATATTTTATGTTTTGGAAGATCGCGCGCGAGCGGAAAAAATGGGAGAGGCCGGCCGCGCGCGCGCAGTCGCTAATTTTAACATGCAAGTGATAGGTGATAAATTGCAAACCATTTATGAAAATTTGCGTCATCCATAGCATTTTCCCGCCGTATGCGCGCGGAGGAGCTGAACATGTGGCGCAGGCGTTTACGCGCATTTGGCCGGAGGCGGAAGTTTTTGTAATCAGTGCTATGCCTTTTTCCGGATGGGCCAGCTTTGCCGGGAAGTGGGAACCCCTCACCCCAACCCCTCTCCCTGAGGGAGAGGGCAGGGTGAGGGTATTCCGTTTTACCCCCTTTAATCTTTTTACAATTTTCAATATTGTAAAATATCCGCCGCTACTGCGTATCATGTGGCATATCATTGATATGTTCAATTTACACACCTATCTTGTGGCGCGTAAAATTTTGCTTCGCGAAAAACCGGATCTGATTATTACGCGCAATCTTAAAGGCCTTGGTTACACAATTCCTCTTGCGATTCGCTACACGCTACCTGCCTACCGGACAGGCAGGCACGCTACACGCTACACGACAAAATGGATTCATACCCTTCACGATGAAAGTCTTTTGCATCCGCGAGGATTTATGGAATGGGGCAAGGAAGGCGCGCTTCGCAATCCCAATCCTTTGGTGCGAATTTATCGCGCGGCCGCACGGCATCTTTTTGGATCGCCAAATGCGATTGTCGCGCCGTCGCGGTTTATCTTGAATGAATATAATGCCGCGCAATTTTTCCCGCGTTCTAAAAAATTTGTCGTGCCCAATCCGGTGATGGATATTGCAAACAATTCTTCTATATCCCCCTCACCCCAACCCTCTCCCACAAGGGGAGAGGGAGTAAATCGCGTTCCCTCGCCCTTCATGGGAGAGGGACAGGGTGAGGGTGTTCGTTTTCTCTATGTGGGACAATTGGAGCCATATAAAGGCATCAAACTGCTTTTAAGCGCATGGCAAGAATTTGTACGGGAGTATTCCTCTGCTACACTTGAGATTGTCGGACAGGGAAGCATGCGAGATGAAGTAGATCGCGTCTCGCGGATGTTTCCGAGTGTGCATTATCGCGGTTTTGTGCCGCATGATGAGCTTACGCAAGTATTTATGGGTGCAACTGCGGTTATTTTTCCAACGCTTGCCTATGAAAGCTTCGGGCTTGTGGCAATTGAAAGTTTTGCTGCGGGCGTGCCGGTAATTTCATCGCGCATTGGCGCGCTTCCGGAAATTATTGAGGATGGCCGGCAAGGTATATTGATTACTCCCGGAGATAAAACAGAGCTTTTGCGTGCGATGCGTATTTTAATAAAGGATGGTGCGGCCCTCCGGCGCTCCGCCATTTCGCGCTCCGCAGATTTTTCTCTGGCGTCTTTTCAAAAGCGAATGTATAGCGTGTATAAAGGATTGACATAGTATCAGATATCCCGTATATTTTAAGAATGTATGCAGAAAACTGAGCAGGAGTACAATCAGAATATCAAGCTCACATTTTACGATGTGATGTTGCGCTACACGCTTTTGCCGCTTATTCCTAGTTTCATAAGGCCAAATCATGTAACAATGTTTCGACTTTTCGCGTCTCCCGCGGTATTTTTGCTTTTTTTGAAAGAGCAGTATTTTGTCGGCCTTATCGTCTTTGTTGCAGTGGCGTTGACAGACGCGATTGACGGGGCGCTCGCTCGTACGCGCAAGCAGATTACTATTTGGGGCATTGCCTATGATCCTGTGGCGGATAAATTTTTAATTGGCGGCACTGTTCTTATCCTGGTAATAAAGCATCTTGGAATATGGCTTGCTGGCTTTATTGTCGGGCTTGAAACTCTGGGCATATTTGGAGTGCTGTATTTTAGGCAAAAAGGAACAATTCATCCGGCAAATTTGTGGGGAAAAATAAAAATGAATTTGCAGGTTATTGCGACTGTTGTATTGCTGGTTGATGTTATATGGGGCAGGGCAGTATGGTCTGATGTTTCCATTTGGATTTTTGTAAGCTCAATCGCGTTTGGAATTTTGAGCATTATCGTACATGTCCGACGCGTATAAACTTCAAGAACCAGTCATAACTGTCGTCTCCACACGTCTGAGGCGAAGTGTGCACAGAGCGCGCCAAGGATTTAATCGGTGGAATGCTGCTCTTTTGATCCTTGGGGTAGCTTTCTTTTTTATTTACTGCGCGCTAATCTTTTTTTTGTGGCTACCAAAAGAGCGTGAAGTAGGGCACTTGATTTACAACTGGCCGGACGCTACAGCAAATCAAGCGGTGATTGATGCTTTTATTGATTCATCGCGTTTTTCACTGCCGGAGCCATTAAATGAGTCGCTTGAAAATATTGTGCATCCGCGCAGTATGAAAGCATTGAATGGCGCGATTGTTCCTGCCGGATTTTTAGGAATGCCTATTTTGTTTGGCGCGCTGGGCAAGATTTTAGGGCACACCGGCATATTATTTTTGGGGCCATTTTTTTCCGTGATTGGAGTGTGGTGTTTTTATTGGCTTTTGCGGAAAGTATTTGATCGTGAAATTGCCTTTTGGTCCGCGGTACTGGCCTTTGTCTTGCCAGCATATTGGTATTACAGCACGCTTATCATGCTTCCTAATATTGTATTTGTGAGCATACTTATCGCAGGGTTTGCGCTTATTGTGCATAGCCCCGGCAAAGATAAATTTGACATATATCGTTTTGCACTAGGCATAAATCTTATTGGCATTGCTCTAACAATTCGAACGGTTGAATTGCCATGGATTATGCTTACTTTGGCATTGCTTTGGGTTGCGCACGGGTCTTCTCGTTGGTTTTCCCATTTTATAATTAGCACAGCGGCATTCGCGATTGCATTTGTCCCCATACTCTTTTTTAATAAAGAACTATACGGAGAATATGTAAGCGTTGGATATTTTACTCTGGGACAAACTGGCAATTATATTTCACGGCTTCCACGAGAGTTTAATGTCGGAGATTTACCGACACTTTTTACAATAATAAAAGCTTTAATTCTTCCATTTGGCTGGGATGCCAATACATTTCTTAAAATTATCGCGCGCTATGTAGTGTTTGCAAATCTCGCGTTCGCCTCTGGTGCAGTTTTGGGAGTTGTGACTTGGTTTATAAAAGGCCGGAGAACTCGCAGTGAGAAGTGGTTTCTTGGAATATCGCTTATGATTTCTGCATGGATTGCGCTGTATTATGGAAATTGGCATTTTGGCGACCAGCTCGTGCTTAAATATAATCTTATCGGGAGTTCATATACGCGTTATTTTATACCGATATTTATGCTTTTTCTTCCTTGGATTGGTATGTTAATCAGCGTCATGCTCAAATCAAAAATTCCAAAAATAATCTCTCGCGCAATTTTAGCGCTTGCGCTTGCGGCATTTGGATACCATTCATATCAAACCGTATATGCCGCGCGATATGACGGACTTTTGAGTGTCAAGCGCGATACTGAAAGTTACTACCAACTGTATGAAACGGTCAGTAGAATAGTTGACCCAAACGCTATTCTTATTGTGGATCGCACGGATAAAATATTTTTTCCAAAGTATGATGTTGTAGTTTTTCTTTTGGATTACACGATTTTTCCGCGCTTGAAAACAATGATAGGCGAGCGACCAATCTATTATATAAGCGCGCTTCCTGATCGCGATATTGATTATATTAATCGCGTAAAATTTAAAGAATTGAAATTGAAGTTCGTTTCTCCACAAATATTGGATTGGCAATATCGGCTGTTTCAGCTTGTAAAAATCTGATACATTTGTTACACTGGACAGGACTTATGAATGATTGTATTTTTTGCAAAATTATCAAAGGTGAATTACCTTCCTCAAAAGTATATGAGGACGAACATGTCGTGGCGTTTTTAGATATTCATCCCACCCGTCCCGGGCATACGCTTCTCGTTCCCAAGGCGCACTGTAATGATTTTCTTGATTGCAATCCCGAAGTAGGTACACAGCTGATAAAGGCGGCGCAGAAAGTCGCCGCGGCCGTAGTAAAAGGAGTGGGCGCAGAGGGATTTAACCTGGGGGTGAACAACGGGCGCGCCGCCGGACAGATTATTTTTCATCTGCACATGCATATAATTCCTAGAAAAGCAGGAGACGGCTTAAAACCCTGGGGACAAGGTGAATATGCAGAGAGAGAGATATCTGCAATAGCAGAGCGTATCCGCCAAGCATTATGAAGTTACTTGTTGCCGGTGGTGCCGGTTTTATTGGCTCTAATTTTATCCGCTATATTTTCCAAAAGTATCCGGATTGGTCAATTGTCAATTATGACAAACTAACCTATGCTGGCAATTCTTTGAATTTGAAGGATTTAGAATATAGGGAAGCTCAGCTTCCGTTGCAACGGAAGCTGAGCTTCCCACGATATCAGCTTGTCCGTGGCGACATTGCAGATCAAGAAGCAGTTGACGCAGTTGTTGAAATGCATAAGCCAGATGCGATTATCTCTTTTGCCGCGGAAACGCATGTGGATCGCTCAATTCACGGGTCACTGCGCGATTTTGTATTTGCCAATGTCATGGGGCCGCAAGTACTCTGCGAAACCACAAAAAAATATAAAGTGCCGCTTTTTATTCAAGTTTCAACTGATGAAGTTTTTGGCGCGCTTCGCCTTGATGAAAAGCGTTTGTTTCATGAGGAAACACCATTTGCGCCTAACATGCCATATGCGGCTTGCAAAGCCGGCGGTGATTTAATTTGCCGTTCATATTTTCAAACCTTCAAAACACCAGTGATTGTCACGCACTGCTCAAACAATTACGGCCCCTACCAATTTCCGGAAAAATTTATTCCGCAGACAATTTTCAAAGCCATGGCTGATGAGGCAATTCCAATTTATGGTGATGGTTTGTATGTGCGCGATTGGATTCATGCGCTTGATCATGCCAGCGCGCTAGAACTTTTGCTTTTAAAAGGCGTGCCGGGAGAAGTATATAACATTGGCGCGGACAATGAGCGATCAAATCTGGAAGTGGTAAAGATGTTGCTAACTATGTTAAATAAACCAGAATCGTTAATGAGCCATGTGCAAGACCGTCCCGGGCACGACCGTCGCTATGCCATTGATGCGTCAAAAATTATGAAATTGGGCTGGACTCCGCAATATCCGCGTCAAAATTTTGAAGAAGGCCTGCGCAAAACTGTGGAATGGTATCAGCAAAATACGGCATGGGTAGAAGCATTGCGCAAGCGGCAAAGCGAAGTTAATCCGCATATTAAAATGTAACACCGATCTACGGATTCATGCTGATCTACGGATAATTCATTCGTTGTATCCGTAAATCCGCATGGTCATCCGTATCATCCGCATTGCACTATGTTTAAAAAATTTGAACTTAAGACATCTGAGAGCCGCGGATATAAATTAACTTCGGTGGAGTTTAAGGATGTTGTTCCGTTTGAGGTAAAGCGAGTATATTATTTTCAGAATGAAGGCGCAGGGGTGCAAACCGGCGAGCATTGCCATAAAGTAGAAGAGGAAGTGTTTGTGCAAGTCAAAGGAAGTTCTGTTGCGATTATTGATTATGGTCAGGGAAAAATGGAAATTCCGATGCAAGGACCCAATGACGCTATTTATGTGCCAAACTTTGTATGGCATGGATTTAAAAATATGTCTTCCGATTCCATGATCATGGCTATATCTTCTACCAATTACAACCCCAACCGCGAGGATTATATTGAGGATTACGAAGAATTTAAAAGAGTGAGTCCATATTATGAGCAGTAATATGATACGAATCAGCGAACGAATATCTGACGAATCTGCGAATATACGAATTCGTTGATTCGCATATTTGTTGATTCGCCTATAATTTGTAGATTCGTATCACACTATGCTTATTTTGATCGTCGGTTCACAAGGAATGTTGGGGCAAGAATTTGTGAAACAATTGGGTAGCCGCCGGTCTTTAGCCGGCGCTGAAGTGACCGGTTGGGGCAAGGAAGACATTGATATTACGAATGAAAAGGAAGTAATGCAGAAAATTTGTAGCCGCCGGTCTTTAGCCGGCGCTAAAGCCAGGTTTGATGTTATTATCAATTGCGCCGCCTACAACAATGTTGACAAAGCTGAAGAAGAGCCGGAAATTGCCAATCTTATCAATGGAGAAGCACCCGGCTATTTAGCTCGCGCCGCCGCAGAGTGTGGAGCGATTTTTGTACACTTCTCAACCGACTATGTCTTTAGCGGCAATCGTCCAGTGGGTAAAAATTCTGCGGCCGCAGAAAATCTGACCGCAGGAGAATATACTGAAGAGGATACGCCAGATCCGATTTCAAAATATGGAGAATCCAAAGCATTAGGGGAATATAGAGTAAGTACGATTCCTCACGATCCCGCCTCTCAGTCCGTCGCTTTACCATTCGGTTCTGTGGCGCCCATATACTCGGCGGGCAGGCGTGAGGAATCGTCTTTTTGGTATATTGTGCGCACATCAAAACTTTTCGGTCCTCCCGGCACAGGCGCGACAAGCAAAAAAAGCTTTCCAGAAATGATGATTGGTTTTGCGCGGCAAAAAGGAAAAATTGAAGCCATTGATAGTGAAGTTGGCTCGCCAACTTATGTGAAGGATTTAGCGGAGGCGACGCTACAACTCCTTGGTTTTCCTCCCCTTAGGGTAAGGGGAGGTGAGGAGGGGTTACGAACCGCTCAT
Organism: Candidatus Uhrbacteria bacterium RIFCSPHIGHO2_02_FULL_46_47; assembly: GCA_001790815.1. Taxonomy (GTDB): domain Bacteria; phylum Patescibacteriota; class Patescibacteriia; order GWA2-47-26; family GWA2-47-26; genus MGDU01. Next base: position 12,040 of record MGDU01000025.1, read on the forward strand.
AACTCCCCCCAGCCCCCTCTTACCTTAAGAGGGGGGGCATCCGGCATTTATCACATTACCAACAGCGGTTCTTGTACTTGGTATGAATATGCCAAAGCCGCGGTGGAATTTGCTGGTATTAAAGCAGAAGTTGTACCCGTTGGCCCTGATTATTTTCCGCGCAAAGCCAAGCGCCCGGCAAAAGTTGTGCTTTTAAATACTAAACTCCCGCCCTTGCGTTCATGGCAAGACGCGCTTAAAGAATTTTTGAAGGCTGTATAGTTAACCTTGCGGGGTGACACTTTTAGCAATTAGGGTAAGGTAATTTTGATACTTCTGATAAGGGGTGAGTCCATGCATTCCTTTGCCCAAGTGGTACCGTTCATGATTGTACCATCTGGTATATTCTGCCAAAGTCTTCCAGGGTTTTCCAGTATTCAAATAAAACTCATCATCCACTGATCTGTTAGCTCTCTCTACCTTCCCATTCCAAGGAGCACTGCGCTTGGGAATGAACCGGTGCGCGATGCTCATCCTTTGCAGAAGTAACGCAAACATTCCCCGAAACTCTGATCCATTATCAGTCTGAATGCCGGTAATGTCAAATGGAAATGAACGACGCGCTAAGCGGAAGGCATAGATTGTGGAGGCGGCTGATTTATCCATACAATCTACCGCATATTGCATATTGGTAAAAGTGTCAGTAAAACGGAACTGATAGTTCCAGCTCTTATCTTCCCCAGGCACATATTTCACGTCTAATTGGACGTTTTCTCCGGGTTTCGTGGATACAAACGGTTCTTTCATAGGAGTGTACCAGGCTTGTTTGCGTTGCGGCTTTTTAATCAGCCGCCTCTTTTTGAAATACTTGTATATGGCCGTAGTAGATACCTCCACTCCGCATTGATCCTTAAGATAGAGTTTCATCTTTTTTGGACCATAGTTGTATTTGAGTTTTGCTTCATACACGATGATCCGTACTCGGGGGGGGTGAGCTTGGTGTGAGGATGTTGTTGCTGGCTCCGGTAGGTGGAAGGGCCGTAACCATGATCCCGGGCATACCATTTGTAATAGGATTTGCGAGGCATGCCAAAGAGCTGACATACCTCTTTTACTGATTTTCCTTCACCTTCAACTAACCGATACCATCGAAATCGCATCTCCCGTGGTACCTTAGGGACTTGTTTGGGCATAGGGTGCGCTTAAGAGTTAACCTCTGTCACCCCTAGTATGCCATAATGTCACCTCTTAAGGTTAACTCAACAAAGGCTTGACATGGTTAGGTAAAACGTATACAGTTTGGGCAGGCAAAATGCCTAAAGGAGGATACAATGGAAACGGACGAGGTAGAGAAAGTAGAACAAGAAGTGCTCAACCTGCTTTCCAAGCTTGGGATCGGTGAGTCCGTGACTTTGCCCGGACGCGGCGGTTGGATGATGCGGGTCACGGTCTGCGACACAGGCTATGACTTCACTCATCGCAATCCCACGGATCAGGGTCAGTCCAAGTTCTTCAACTACACCACGGTCGGGAATCCCTACGGCGCGGGCAAGATCAAGCAGGAGCCGTCGCTTGGCGTGCAGTGCCGCAACTGCGGGGTGGAGGTGGATGGCGCGATCGTCGGGGCCATCGTGCTCAACGATGAAGGCAAGGTCACGGCTCGGTTCAGCTGGTCCAATCTCACTTTCCCGCCAGATCCGTCGAAGGCGAAGGTGTTTTCGATCAGTGCCGCTGGCGAGCTCACCGTGGCCGGTGTCTCGCATGGCTATGTCGCGGCCGTGTTCCTGGCGGACAAGAACCGGCTCACGGGCTACGTGGGGGTGTTCAAGCCCGTCAAGCCCGCGACGGTCAAGGTCGTGGAGATGGAGACGCTCCTGTTCGCATCCATCTGACGCGGCACATAAGTTCGCAGTTCGTACACAAGGAGGTTGTGGCCGGTGCCCGAAGTATGTCACGCGACATGCCCAAGGGTGCCGGCTCTTTTTAAGTAATTTTGCCACTTCTAAATTATGTCAACTGTAAACGATCGCTCATAATTGACATAATTTGTTTATGGTAGATTTTAGGAGAGTTAAGGCGGGTTGACCAAAAAGTGGTTTTTAGATATAGTGTCTAAACGTTTATTTTATGGATTTGTCTATTATTATTGTCAGTTGGAATGTAAAAGATAAATTGCGGGAGTGTTTGAGGTCGATTGAGGAGACATGCCCCTCACCCCAACCCTCTCCCATAAAGGGAGAGGGAGTAAATGGAAATCCCCCTCCCCTTGTGGGAGGGGTTAGGGGAGGGGATTCCTTTGAGTACGAAGTTTTTGTAGTTGACAATGCGTCCAAAGACGGAAGCGCGCAAATGATAGAAAAAGAATTTCCTTGGGTGCATGTCATTGCTAACGATCAAAATTTTGGTTTTGCCAAAGCGAATAATCAGGCGATTCGTTTGTCGCAAGGACGATATGTTTTGTTACTTAATCCTGACATGAGACTTTTTGCTGGCACACTGTCTGGTATTGTGAAATTTATGGATGAGGAGCGAAATGCGAAAGTGGGGGTGGCGGGGTGCCATTTAGTTTCGCCCTCACATGGCTTTCAGCCATCCTCTCCCTTAGGGAGAGGGCAGGGTGAGGGGAATTTTATCACCGTTCCCCATGTACGCAGATTTCCCCGATTTTCAGATCAACTTTCCATCATGCTAAAGGTGCCACATATTTTTCCAAAAGTACTAGATTCTTACATGATGACAGATTTTGATTATTCAAAAGAAGCGCGTGTGGATTCTATTCGTGGGTCTTTTTTTATGATCCGGCGAGAACTCATGGATAAAATTGGATTTCTTGATGAAGGATTTTTTATTTGGTTTGAGGAAGTTGATTTTTGCAAACGCACAATTGAGGCCGGATATGAAGTAATGTATACACCATCAGTTAAATGCGTAGACTATGTTGGCCAAAGTTTCAAGCAAATGCGATTGTATCCCAAACAAAAAATGTTCACTCGTTCTGTGGTGGCATACTTTAAAAAACATCGGCCATGGTGGGAATACAGGATTGTGTGGGCACTTAGGCCGCCAACTCTTACCGCCGCATGGCTGGGCGATAAATTGCGTGCCATTAAAAAATAGTATGTCCAAATTATCAGTACATTTAGTAGCTTGGAATGGGGCAAAGTATATCCCGTATCTTTTTGAGTCATTGCGCGCTCAAACTTATAAGGATTGGGAGTTGCTGGCGATTGATAATGGATCAAAAGATGAAACTGCGGATTTGATTGAACAAGAATTTAAAAATTTTCCTGTTCCTGCGCGGTTGATACGCAATAAAGAAAATAATGGATTTGCAGGAGGGCATAATCAGGCAGTGCGTGAGATGAGAGTTCCCCCCACCCTTCCTCCCCCCACAAGTGGGGGAGGAATGAGGAGGGGGGCGCCGGAATATATCCAACTTTTGAATCAAGACATGTATTTAGCGCCGGATTATTTTGAGCGCGTGGTCGCGATGATGGATGCCAATCCGGAGGCAGGAGCGGGACAAGGGATGCTATTAAAGTGGGATTTTAATACTAATACTTATACGGATGTGGTTGATACGATGGGGTTGAAAGTATTGAGAAATCGGAGAGTGGTGGATTGGAAAACGGGGGAACATAACGCCCCCCAACCCCCTCTTACCTTAAGAGGGGGAGGTGTTGAAGTCTTTGGCGTCTCTGGTGCTTTGCCTATTTATCGCCGCAAAGCAATAGAAGATGTAATGTTTGAGGGTCAGATGTTTGATGAAGATTTGTTTAGTTATAAAGAAGATGTGGATTTGGCGTTTCGTTTGCGCTCTGCCGGATGGAAGGCCTGTGTTTCGCTAGAGGCGCGCGCATGGCATGATCGCACTGCCGCCGGGCCGCGGGAAAAGTCTGACCGCTCCATGCTAAAAAATCGCAAAACAAAATCCGCATTTGTAAATTACCATTCTTACAAAAATCATCTTACGGTCTTGCTAAAAAACGAGCATCGTGCTAATTTTGCAAAGGACTGGCCGTGGATTTGTTTCTACGAGTTGAAGAAGTTATTCTATCTTGCGCTGTTTGACTGGTCAACGCTTAAGGGATTGAAGGAAGTGAAAAAACTTTGGCCGCAAACAAAGAAAAAGCGCAATGTAATTATGAAAAACTATAAAGTAAAGCCGGAAGAAATGAGAGCTTGGTTCGTGTAGCGTGTAACTTGTAACGTGTAACTCGAGGATTGGTTTTGACCATCAATCTTGCGCTACACGCTATACGCTACAAGTTACAAGGGAAATATGTACGACATCGTTACCATAACAGTCAACTACAAGATGAAAGAAAAAATTTTGGCGATGCTGCGCTCGCTTTTTTGTGATATTGAAGGAAGTGGACTTCGTGTTCAACCGGTCATTGTGGACAATGCGTCAGGAGATGGAATTAAGGAAGCGTTGGAGAAGGAATTCAGTGTGTGGTCACCCCCTTCTCAATCCTCCCCCATCAAGGGGGAGGAAGAAAAAAGGAATCCCCCTCCCCTTGTGGGAGGGGATAAAGGGAGGGGAGTTGCCTTCATTGATGCCGGCGCAAATGTTGGATTTGGACGCGGTAATAATCTTGGTCTGAAAAAATTTGACGCAAAATATTATTTTATTGCCAATCCAGATTTAGTGCTTTTAGAAACTAAGCCGCATACGATCGAGCGAATGTATCAATTTATGGAGGAGCATCCAAGGGTTGGGATGGTGGCTCCAAGACTCATGCTTCAATCAGGAGATACTCAACCATCTTGTATGCGCTTTCCACGTTTTTTAGATCAACCAATTTATCGACTTGGGCTTCAAAATAAATATGATTGGGCTAGGCGTCGCGTGGCGCATTTATACATGAAAGATTTTGATCATTCCAAAACCCAGCCGATTGACTGGGCAACTGGGGCGGCTTTGTTTGTACGAGGGGAGTGGGCAAAACAAGTGGGATTTTTTGACGAGCGTTATTTTATGTATTTTGAAGACACTGATTTGTGTCGAATGTTCTGGTCGCGCGGCTGGCCAGTGTACTTTAAGGGCGATATAGTGATTCAACACGGCCATGAGCGCGCCTCGGCCCGCGTGCCCGGTCTGAAATCCATACTTTTTAATCCGCTTACCCGTGTGCATATTCAAAGTTTGTTAAAGTACGCCTGGAAGTGGAAGGGAAAGTAAATTTGACAGCGCAAGCTTCGCGTGATATAGTAAATAACTATGCAAACAGAACAAGTACATCACTACAAAGTCCTTATCGAACGCGGACAGGATGGCTTTTTTATCGCATGGGTGCCGGCAATTCCTGGCTGTCATACGCAGGGAAAAACCTACGAAGAGTTGATTGCAAATGTGAAAGAAGCTATTCAGTTGTGTCTGGAAGTTGCTAACGATACGCCAGATTATAAAAAGAAACTTGCGGAAGCTGCATACGCGCCAACCTTTATTGGAATTGAAGAGGTTGCTGTCCGGGTATGAGCCGTTTGCCGCAGTGCAAACCACGCGAAGTAGTCCGAGCACTTGAAGTGCTCGGTTTTGTGTTAGTGAGGCAAAAAGGAAGCCACGCATTCTATCGAAATCCAAAAACCGGACACACGACAGTCGTGTCTATGCACGAGGGACACGATATTGATCGCAGTTTGCTGTATGGAATTTTAAGAGAAGCTGGCGTAAGCGTTGATGATTTTTTAGAAGCATTGAAACAATAGTATGCCCAGACGACCAAAAGGCGAAGGCGGAGAGTTTCCGGTGGCTGATATTCGAGAAGCAAAACATAGAATGCTAGAAGCATATAGTGAGGAATTGCACGCGCGGGTCAAACACGCGGAGCAAGAGTTCAACGATTGGATCCGTGATATTTCTGGACAGTACCTCGCCATGTCGCAGGAAATAACTATAGCGGCAAGAGCCTTCCACGATCTGAATCAGGATGAGATTGAGTATGCTGCAACGGAAAAGTATTATCCTGTCAGTATTGAAATTACAATTTGTAAGCAAAGGGCAGCGGCCCGAGGTATGACTAAGCAGGTGTTTGTGCGTGTTGACAAAAGACAATTTTTTTGGAATTTCACGGAGGAAGAAGTAGTCGGAGAATTAAACGAAGAGTTAGCGGACATACGAGAACGGCTAGGAATACCAGTTCCAATAGTGTCGAAGAGAATTGAGAAGCAAGGGGAGGAAGTAGATGAAACTAGAGATGATTTGGTGCGTCAGCTACAAAATAAAGGGTACGAAAATATCAATCCGGACATAACAAGCGCGATTGATGATAAAACGCGAGAATATTATCAAAATCCACCCAAACCCCCCGTTTTACTGGAAGATGCTTCTCAGTATTCCGCCATTTATTATGACGAGTTGGACAAACCGCTTCGTAACAATCCCGATGCAAGTTATGTATCATTTAATTATGATTCATTGTTTGGCAATCGCGCAACTCAAGAGTTTGATAGCGTACCATTTAGCGGAACAGTGAACATGGGGAATGATCCGGATATGAATCGAAAGCTGTGGGCATATTCGTGTGCACGAGCAGAAGTTATGCATGAAACATTGGTACACAAGTGAAGACGCAGTTTCAAGACCGGCGACTACTGCCCCTCACCCCGCCCTCTCCCGCGGGGAGAGGAGATTGAATGTCATAACCCACCCTAGCCCTCCCTTACCCTAAGGGAGGGGATTGACTGGATTCCCGCGTGCGCGGGAATGACAGAATTTTATGCAGCCGAAAGTTGGAATCATTTTAATAAATTACAAAACCTACGCAAAAAGGTTTCTTGAGGATTGTCGGGATAGCATGAGGAAGATGGATTATCCCAAAGACAAATATGTGGTCTACATTGTGGACAATGCCACAACGCCGGAAACTGTGGCATATTTGAAAGAAGTGTATCCGGAAGCAGTCGTGCTTCCAAATGCGGTAAATGCCGGGTGGGGCGGAGGAAACAATGTGGGTATTGAGCAAGCTTTCAAGGATGGCTGTGAGGATATTGTGCTTTCCAACATGGATGTGATTGTGCATAAGGATTGGCTAAGTGAGCTTGCAAAGGCGGCGTATTCGGATTCCCCCCCACCTCAATCCTCCCCCACAAGGGGGGAGGAAGCACAAGCGAATTCCCCTCCCTCGGTGGGAGGGGCTAGGGGAGGGGGACGTCCAATCGGTATTGTCCAATCAAAACTTCTCCTTTGGCCAATTGGCAAAGATGGCATACAGCGTTTGAATTCAGTGGGCAATCAAATTCATTTTCTTGGATTTGGGTATTGTAAGGGGTATGGTGAACCAGATCGCCCCTCACCCGGCCTGCGGCCACCCTCTCCCTTAGGGAGAGGGGTTGGGGGTGAGGGAGGAGAGGCGGTGGACATTCCTTATGCTTCTGGCGCGTCCATGTATGTAAAAGGCGAGGTGTTTAAAAAAATCGGACTTTGCAATCCGGATTTTTTCATGTATCACGATGATATGGAATTGTGTTTGAAAGCTAAACTTGTTGGTTATCGCGTTGTGCTTGCTCCGCGCTCTATTATGTGGCACAAGTATGAATTCAAGCGCTCAATAATGCAGGTTTATTTTATGGAGCGCAACCGATTGCTCACCATGCTGGAATTTTATAAATGGCCCACCCTGATTATTCTTGCCCCGGCGTTTTTCGCACTGGAGTTAGGCGTGCTTGCGGGATCAATTATTGGCAAATATGCCAAACCAAAATTGCGTAGTTGGGGATATTTTTTTAATCTGCGAAACTGGAAAATGATTTTGCGCGACCGAAAAAAAATTCAAACAATGCGTACCATTTCCGACCGCGCTCTTACGCGCGATTTTACCGGCAAGATTTTGTTTCAGGAAGTAATGAGTCCAGTGCTTAAATATCTGGTGAATCCGATTTTCAATGCGTACTGGCAAGTTGCCAAGCGCATGATGTGGTGGTAGTATGATACGAATCAGCGAATGAGTGACGAATCTACAAATATACGAATTCGCATATTCGTTGATTCGCCAAAAATTAGTAGATTCGTATCATATATATGAGAAAAGCATTACTAGCCGCTGGTGGACGAGCAACGCGGCTTCGCCCGATTACACATACTTTGAATAAACACTTGATTCCTTTGGCTAATAAGCCCATGCTGTTTTACGGCATTGAAACTTTGGTTAAAGCCGGAATTAAAGAAATTTTTGTTAATGTAAATCCGGGCGAGATGGAGTTGCAGAAAGTTTTAGGAGATGGCAGCCGTTGGAGTGTAAGCATTAAATGCATTGAACAGCAAGGCGGCCCGCTTGGGCTGGCGCATATTGTAAAAAATGCTCAGTCTTACATTGGCAATGAGCCGTTTATTTTCTATCTTGGCGACAATGTTATTTTAGACAGTATTGGGCACATGGTGGAAAAATTTCAGCGCGACAATCTGGATATGTGTTTGGCCTTCGCGCATATTGCCAATCCCAAGCAATTCGGAGTGGCCGAGATTGTAAATGGCAAACTTGTGCGAATTATTGAAAAACCAGAAAATCCGCCCTCTGATTTGGCGCAAACCGGTATTTATCTGTACAGCCCGAAAATTTTTGAAGCGGTTAAAGCCATTCAACCGTCGCCGCGCGGCGAATATGAAATTTCCGACGCCAATACTTGGATGATTGAAAAAGGATATAATGTGGGTTGGGTTGAAGTTCCTGGCTGGTGGAAAGATACGGGAAAGCCGGAAGACCTTTTGGAGGGAAATCAGTTTATTATGTCGCATTTTCGTTTTGAAGATAACAAAAATGGCGCGAAAATTGGCGAGCGCGTTCAAATACAGGGACGAATTCAAATTGGAGAGGGGACACAGCTTGATGAAAATGTTTTAGTGCGCGGGCCGGTAATTATTGGCAAAAACTGTGTGATAAAAAATAGTTATATCGGGCCGTACACATCCATTGGAAATGAGGTGGAAATTTACAATACCGAAATTGAGAATTCAATTGTGTTTGATGCCGTAGATATAAATGCCGGCACGCGCATTGTAGACAGTATTATTGGATACAACGCGGCAGTTAATTCCGCGCACGCAACTTTACCGCTGGGGCACAAGCTTATTATCGGAGACAACACCGTGGTGGAAATTTAATACAATTCCAAAGACCACACTCCTTCTTTTCCATCGCGGCTTCCTTCAATAAAAAGTGTTTTGCTGTCCTCTGAGAGGACAGCGTTTTTAATTTTATCAAATTGCGCAAGATCCCAGCTATTTTGGCGGTCGCGCTTATCAAGTTCAATTGCGCGTACGCGATCATTTAAAATTAGGAGCAGAGATTCTTGCTTGGGAATTGGAATAACAATTTTAATTTCTTCAAGGAGCCGTGTAATAAGAGTATTTCTTTGATCTTTTGGATTGAATTGCCAAACTTCATGAGGAGAATATGCAAAAAGGAGCGCAATTGGCACTTGACGCCATACCGCTCGGTTCCCGTTCAACTGCGTAACTCTGCTCTGTGTTCCATTGTTGATAACTACAATCGTATCCAATTTTTTGTCATGAAATACTGAAAATTGTTTGAAACGAGAAGGGAGAAGTGAGTGATCCGGAAGTCGTGCCAGTGTAGAAAGATTTTGTATCGCCATCGGCTGTGAGTTTTTGAAAAGTGTGACATTGATTGCAAAGGCGGTTTTTTCGCTTTCTATCGCAAGGGTCTTTTGCCAGTTCAAATACCCATCTTTTTGAAGTACAATTTCATAATTACCGGGCGTAAGATTTCTGATAAGGATAGGTGTATGCGTTTTTTGCTCATCTCCGTTTAGTATGATACTTGCATTTGCTGGTATTGTGGCAAGCGATAGCGCTCCGGTTTTTACAAAACGCTTTTGAGTAAAACTCCAACGATAGCCCATGGTGTATCCGATAAGTACTGGCGCTATAACTAAGAATGTGGCAAGCAGACAGTAAAAAAAGAAGCGGCGAAACGTAAGTGACATAAGGCTTGATGTGTGGAATAGATTGTAGTATACTGTCCATAGTATGTCAAAATTTGTGATACAAGGACCGCAAGAGCTCGCTGGAGAGATTGCAGTTGCTGGCGCAAAAAACGCAGCGCTTGCGGCAATTCCCGCCGCTTTTTTATGTGGTGGAATTACGACGCTTACCAATGTTCCGCGTATTCGCGATGTAGAAACAATGCTTGAGATTGTGCAAAAACTCGGGGCAAATGTTAAGAAGGATGGGCATACTGTAACAATTGATCCATCCTCAACTGTGTCGCATCACATTACTCCGGAACTTTCTGGAAAAGCGCGTTCCTCAATTATGCTTGTGGGGCCTCTTCTTCTTGCCTTTGGAGAAGTGACAATTGGTCATCCCGGCGGATGTATTATTGGACGCCGGCCTATAGATCAATTTTTGGAAGGGTTTCGCGCCCTGGGAGTTAAGGTTGAGGATACGGATGAGGGTTACAAATTTTCTGCATCAAATCTTAAAGGTGCGACTTATTTTTTTCCATTTGTCAGCGTAACCGCGACAGAGACGCTCATGATGACTGCCGCTCGCATTGCGGGCGTGACGATACTTAAAAATGCCGCCTGTGAGCCGGAGGTGAAAGATCTTGCGCAGTATTTGAATAGATGCGGCGCAAAGATTGAAGGCGCGGGAACTAATACTATTTACATTGAAGGAGTAAATAAACTCAGCGCAGGAAAATGGGAGATGATACCGGATCGGCTTGAAACAGGAATGTTTGCTGTGCTTTCAGCAGCCACGCGGAGCCGTTTGAGAGTCACAAATTGTAATCCAGAGCATGTAGAAAGCCTGCTTACAATTTTTGATCGAATGGGTATAAACTATGCCAAGGGAAATGATTGGATTTTGATTGAACCGTCCAAGAAAGCTTACAAGAGTCCGGGTAAAGTAATCACGCATGAATATCCCGGATTTGCCACTGATCTTCAGCCGCCGCTTACTGTACTTTTAACTCAAGCAGAAGGGTTAACGCTTGTACACGAGACTATTTTTGAAGGGCGCCTTTTTTACGTGGATCTTTTGAATCGTATGGGCGCAAGTATAATTCTTTGCGATCCGCACCGAGCGCTTGTTCAAGGCCCGACAAACTTGCGCGGGAAAAAGATCGAAAGTCCAGACATTCGCGCTGGGATTGCTATGGTCATTGCCGGGCTTATTGCCAGCGGTGAAACTACACTAGATAATATTTATCAAATTGAGCGCGGCTATGAGAATTTGGACGCGCGCCTTGCGGCGCTTGGAGCAAAAATAGAACGCGTTTCCTAGTATGTTTTACATACAGCCAAAAAAATCAAAAGTTCTTCGGCGATTCGTTACCTTGTATTCAATCCTTATCCTCATAGGAATTTCATTTTTGGGAGGATTGTATATTGGCGGGACTAAGCTGCAATCTAAAGGCGCAATCACGGAGGGTGGAAGTGTAAAAGGAAAAACAGAAGTGCCGCCGTATCTTTTGAAGGATGTGGATTTTGATTTGTTTTGGGATGTTTGGAATACAGTAAAAGATCAATATCTTGAACAACCAGTCCTTGATACGGAGCTTTTCTATGGAGCGGTGGGAGGAATTGTCGCTTCCCTTGGCGATCCATACTCTGCCTTTCTTGATCCGGAAATGACCAGAAAATTTGCTGAAGAGCTTTCCGGAACATTTGAAGGCATTGGCGCGGAGATTGGTATCAAGCGCGATCAATTGGTAATCATCGCGCCCTTGCCTGAAACTCCGGCAGAGCGCGCTGGACTGCGCGCCGGAGATAGAATTTTTAAGATTGATGAGAAGGATACAATTGGTATGCCGCTTGATGTGGCAGTTTCAAATATACGGGGACAAAAGGGAACAACAGTTACGCTAAAAATTTTGCGCAATGGATGGAAAGAAGCAAAAGATATTGCCATTGTGCGTGATACCATCAATGTTAAAAGTGTTACTTGGAAAGAATTGCAGGGTGGGATTGCCCATATTAAAGTCAGTTATTTTAATGAAACTACGCCATCTCTTTTTGAGGAAGCGGTTCAAGGCGTGCTTGCAAAGAATCCAAAGGGAATTATTCTTGATCTTCGCAACAATCCGGGCGGATTTTTTGAGGTTGGGATCGGTGTGGCTTCGCAATGGATTCCTGCGCAAAGTACGGTTGTGTTTCAAGAATATCAAGGCGGCCGTCGCGAAGCATTCGGAGCGCAAGGGCAAGCGCGATTTAAGGAAATTCCAACAGCGGTGCTTATCAATCAAGGTTCTGCGTCTGCTTCGGAAATTGTCGCTGGCGCGCTTCAGGATTATAAAGCCGCAACGCTTGTTGGAGAGAAAACATTTGGAAAGGGATCAGTGCAAACTTATGAACAGCTTCGCGGCGGATCTTCACTTAAATTTACCGTCGCGCATTGGCTTACCCCGCTCGGCCGGCAAATTGATAAAGAGGGGATTGCTCCGGACATTGAAGTAAAACTTACTCCGGAAGATTACGAAAATGATAAGGATCCTCAGCTTGATAAAGCGGTGGAGTTATTGAAGTGAATTAGGAATTATGAATCATGAATCAGGGAAAAAGCGGCGCATAGTCCGCACTGAATACAGCGCTGGCGGGATTGTGTTTCGTAAACATCCACATGGAATTGAGATCGCATTTTTGCTAGATCCTTTTCATAAGTGGACATTTGCCAAAGGCCATATTGAGCGTGGTGAAAAACCGGATGTAGCTGGGGTACGGGAAGTTAAAGAAGAAATGGGAATTCGTAAATTAAGAGTGATGGCGCCGCTTGGACGGATTGATTGGTGGTTTCGCGAGCGGCGTGGCACAGCACATTCTCCCAAAGGCGCGTTGGTTCATAAATTCGCCTATTATTTTTTAATGGAAGCACCGGCAGGAACAAAACTTTACCCACAAAAAAGTGAATTAATTAAAGCCGTGCGTTGGGTACCGCTTGATCAAGCGCTTAGACTTTCAAGCTATAAAGACGTGCGCCCGGTTTTGCAAAAGGCCATTGCAATGCTAAAGAGCAGGTATGGTAATTAGAGGAAAGGTGGTAAATGGGTTGGGGGCTGGCAAAAAGCTGGGATATCCAACTGCAAATCTTGAATGCGGTAATGTAATGTGTCCCATGCCCGGCGTGTATGCCGCGCATGCTACCTTTGATGGTGTAACACGGGATGCCGTGGGAGTAGTGGGAGTACGCAAAGAAGATGGAAAACCACTTATTGAAGTACTGGTGCTTGATTTTCAAGGAGATTTGTATGGTAAAGAACTGGAAGTGAAAATTTTAGATAAAATTTCTGAAATACAGCATTTTGAAAATAAAAGTGATCTTTTGAAAAAGATTGAGAAGGATATAAAAGAGGCAAAGAAATACTTCGCATAGTATGTTTACTGGGATTATTCAAGCAACAGGCACAGTTGTTAAAACACAAAAGACGAAACATGGACGATTTATCAAAATTAAAACCGATCCAAAAATTGCGCGAACAATTCCAGAAGGGGGAAGCGTGGCGATTGATGGAGTGTGTCTGACATCGTTAGGTAGTCGCAGGCTTCAGCCTGCGCAATATAAGGAACGCAAGCTAAAGCTTGCGCCTACCCGTCATAGTGAGTTGCTTACCTTTGAGTTGATGGATTCCACGCTCAAGCGCACTACACTTGGCGCGCGCAAAGTAGGGGATCGTGTAAATGTTGAGCCAGCCCTGACTATGGGACAGCCGCTTGGGGGACATTTTATTTCTGGACATGTAGATGGAATGGGTGTTGTGCGAAAAATCAGCACGCGCTGGCATACCCGGTATATGGTGATTGATGTGCCACGCGCACTCACGCGCTACCTTGTACCGCAGGGTTCGGTGGTGGTTAATGGAGTGAGTTTAACTATCGTAGAAGCGAAACCCCCACTTAATCTCCCCCTCACCCCAACCCCTCTCCCTCAGGGAGAGGGCAGGGTGAGGGAAAAGTGGGAGAAAGAGGGGGTGGGGTGGTTTTCAGTGGCGCTTACCTCCTATACGCTGAAACATACGAATTTAGCGGAATTGAAAAAAGCCGACCGTGTTAATATAGAGGTAGATATGCTGGCGAAATATATGTTACAATTTTTAAATAATTATGAAATACGCAATCATCGTCGCTGAGTTTAATAAAGAAATTACGGATGGACTGCTTAAGGGCACGCTCAAGGCATTTAAAGAAGCGCATGTTAAGCAATCACAGCTCAAGATTGTGCATGTGCCTGGCACTTGGGAAATTCCATTTGCCGCGCACATGCTCGGCCGTACAAAAAAGTATGCCGCGATCGTAACGCTTGGCGCTGTGATTAAAGGTGAAACAACCCATGACTTCTGGATTAATCACGCGGTTTTTCCCGCGCTTCAGGAGATTGTTGAAGAATATATGATTCCGGTAACACTTGGCATTATTACATGCAACAGCGAAGAGCAAGCCATTGCGCGCAGCCGTAACAACAAAGAAAATCGGGGCTATGTGGCGGCCAAAGCCGCGATCGCAATGAGTCACCTTGTTCTATGAGGCATATACGTCCAATTTGGTTTGGCATATTGCTTGTGGCACTTGTCTATGCAGTTGCTGTGCGTTTTGCGGAATTGCAGCAAATTTTTGCGTTATTTCAGCGCGCGGAGTTTGCATGGGTCGTTGTGGCAGTAATCTTGCAGGTCGGAACCTATATTGCCTCAGCTTCAACCTACCGTGATATTTTGAGAACGCTTGATTTTCATGTGCGACATGGAGTAATGGTGCGTTTGTATCTGGCGATGACATTTTTAACGCACATGCTTCCGGTTGGCGGATTTTCCGGCTCAGTATATTTTACAAAAGCACTCAAACGTCTGGGACTTCCGGAAGGGCAAGGCGTTGCCGCCGCCCTTATCAGCATTATTACCGGCTATCTTGCATTTTTTATTTTGCTCATTGGCGGAGTATTTTATCTTTCATTTACTCATCCGGGGCAATATGTACGACTTACTGAAGTAATTGCTGTTCTAAGTATAATTATTGTATTTTTTATTGTGGTGGATCGACTGGTGGTGTATCGCGAAAAGGTGACGCATTTTTTTGAATATATGCTTAAAGCGGTTAATGCGAAAAAACGCCGGTTTTTGCTTTTTGATAGATTTTCAACTTTTATGGATGACCTAGGTGAGGGGCGCGCGATGTTTTTGCGATCCAAACGAAAATTTATCGCGCCTACGCTATACCAGCTTGGCGTTCTTTTGCTTGACGCGCTTACAATTTTTGTAATTTTTCTGGCATTTGGGGAGCGCGCGATGTTTGCGGCAATCATTGTATCATATGTGCTGGCGCGATTTTTTGGCGCGATTTCATTTTTGCCCGGCGGACTTGGCTCATTTGAAGTGGCGCAAATTGTAACTATGAAGGCCCTGGGTATTCCGCTTGCCACCGCCACAGTTGTTACTTTATTTTTCCGCCTATTCTCCTTTTGGCTCCCGACTCCTATCGGTCTTTACTTCTATCGTAAGTTAGAGCACAATGATGTTATCTACAAAGATGTAGTCGCCGGTCTTTAGCCGGCGTATTTTGCAGCTCCGACGCTTTAGGTCGGAGTCCGACTGAAACGTCGGACCTAAAGAGCTGTGGCTACAATTAATTATGCAACATATTAAATTTTTCAAAGACCTATCTAAGCGTGACGTCGGGATTGCCGGAGGCAAGGGCGCGTCACTCGGAGAGATGACGCGAGCCGGGATTGCTGTGCCGCTGGGGTTTGTGGTAACCGCCAGCGCGTTTGATCGGTTTTTGCAGGAGACCAATTTAAAAGCCGAGATTGATTCAATCGTGCACGAGCTCAATTATAAAGATATCCATCGCGTTGAACATGCCTCTGAAACTATTCGCGATTTGATCCACGACGAGCGCATGCCCAAGGATTTGCAGGTGGAGATTTTGGAGGCGTATCACAAACTTGCCGCGCGCCCCTCACCCCGACCCTCTCCCCCTCCAGAGGCGGGCAGGCGCGGGAGAGGGGGTTTGAGCACGTCTCCTCTCCCTAAGGGAGAGGGTGGCCGTAGGTCGGGTGAGGGATTTCTCGTGGCCGTGCGTTCCTCCGCAACCGCTGAAGATTCCAGCCAAGCATCATGGGCAGGGGAGTTAGAGTCGTATTTAAACACCACGGAAAAAGTTCTGCTGGGCAATGTGAAACAATGTTGGTCATCGCTTTTCACACCACGAGCGCTGGTATATCGCAATGAAAAAGGCATGCACAAAGCGCATGTTTCCGTAGCAGTGGTGGTGCAAAAAATGGTGCAGTCAGAAATTGCCGGCGTGTGTTTTACTGTGCACCCAGTTACCAAAGATCGCCATCAAATGATTATTGAGGCCTGCTGGGGGCTGGGCGAAGCCCTTGTAGGTGGGCAAGTAACGCCCGATGCTTATGTCATAGACAAACGCGACTGGAGTTTGATTGATGTCAGCGTATCCGAACAAAAAAAGATGATTACGCGCCGTGGTGTTCCTCCCCTTAGGGTAAGGGGAGGTAGGGAGGGGTTACGTTCTGCGATTCGCGCGAATCGCAGAACGATACAGTCTCCTAGTCGCACGACTAGGAGACTATCTGATGGCGGCGGAACGCGTGAGGTGGTCGTTCCAGATAAATTTCTGCATCGCCAAAAACTTGATGGCCGACAAATCGTGGAGCTTGCCAAACTCTGCGCCAAGATTGAAACCCACTACAAATTCCCCTGTGACATTGAGTGGGCATTGGAAAGTGGGAAGTTCTATATTGTACAAAGTCGGCCAATTACGACGTTGTAAAATATGTTTAAAGAATTTGTGCGCGGAAAGACGATCGTATTTATTGACGCCTCCAACATTTACCATTCGCAAAAGACATTGGAATGGAGGATTGATTTACAGAAGTTGATTGAACTTTTGCATCGCGAGGTCGATTTTTTCAGCGCGTATTATTATCTTGCGTATGATCCGGAAAATAGCGCCCAGCGGAAGTTTATAGATTTTTTAGAGATTATTGGATATCAAGTTCGAAAGAAACCGATTAAGTTTATTAAAGATGATGATGATGAACGCGGTGGCTACCATAAAGGCAATCTTGATGTGGATCTGGTAATTGATGCGCTTCACAATCGCGATTTATACGAATCGGTGATTCTTTTTTCCGGTGATAGTGATTTTGAGTCACTGATCAAGTATTTGAAAAGTTTTAGGAAACAATGTATTGTAGTTTCAACAAAGGGGCACATTTCCATTGAGCTCATTAAGCAAGCGAAGTTCATTGATCTCAAGAAGTGTAGAGAGATGTTGGAACTCCAAAAATAACAATTTCCACCCCTTGCGGGGTGGAAGGTTTTGGTTCCGCCATACCGTAGTATGACAATACTAGAATAACACATGGTCCGTATATGTCAAGCGGGGGTATATCCACAGCAAAAGTTTAACGATCGTCAAATCGTGGAGCTGGCCAAACTTTGTGCAAAAATTGAAACGCATTACAAATTCCCGTGCGATATAGAGTGGGCGCTGGAGCGCGGCAAATTCTACATCGTCCAAAGTCGGCCGATTACGACGCTTTGATGGCGAGCTGGTGGATGCGACGCGGGGAGTGGTGCGGAAAATTTGACACAATTTGTAATAGCATGATATTATTATCATTGTATGCAGAATACACAAGCAACCATTACTATTTCCCATCGGCTTGCGGAAGAGCTGGACCGTGCGGCAAAACAGGCAGGAAAGGACCAAGAAACATTTCTCCATGAACTCATTCACCGCCTTACACGCGATCATTCAGATCGCGCAAGGCATTGGAGTGAGGCAATTGCCATACAAAATAAAATTAAGGCCAGTGCACAAGCTGGCAGTATTGTTGAATTTATTCGCCGTATGCGTGATACACGGTATGGCCGATAAAAGTTATGTCGTTGATACATCAGCCATTGGCGCTTGGTTTATACAAGATGAATTTTCTCCAGGCGCCGAGCGCTTGAGAGACGCAATTTCAGCCGGACAAGTACAGATGTATTGTCCGGATTTTCTTCTTTTAGAGCTGGCCAATCTTCTTATCTTCAAACGCATTGACCGTCTTAATGTCTGAAGAGGCGCGATTTCGAGGATTAATTCACGAGAAGGAAGTTCGTGATCTTATCGCCAAAGTAGGATTTTCTGAAAGTGAATGGATAGTCCTGGATAAGGACATTTGCCAAAACATGCCCATTATCAAATTGAGAAAATAAAATGAACAAGAAATTACTAAAATACATATTGAGCCAGGATTGGTACCGGAAAAATTTTGAAGCCACTGCTTTCGCGGATTATCAGTGGCAGGCTCTTTTGCCTTACCAAAAAAAAGATAAATTTTTTAAAGTGCGTTTGAAAGAAGCGATAATAATCGCTTCCAATTTCCAGGTCAATTGGTTTTGGAATCAGAAGGATTTGAAACGGGTCAGGGATTGGTTGGTTGCGGAAATTAAGAATGACTCCTTATTTTCTAGAAAATTGGTGCATAAATGGGAACTTCGCTTGAAGACATATCTTAAATTATTGGAAAAAGTGAGATCCCTGGACCTGGCCAAGCTCCCGGACCCAGAACTGTTGGAAAATTTTCATTCGCTTTACGATTTTTATCTCAAAACAATAACAGTTTCGGTAATCATCGAAGGATTTTCGCTTAACGCCGAGAAGTGGCTGGGCGGGGAATTTCAGCAATTTCTTGCCAAGAAAAAAATGGCGGAAAAATCCCGCGAATATTTTTCTTTGCTTACGCAAACCACCAGACCATCTTTTGTCCAGGAAGCGGCCATTGCCAAAAAAAGCGGAATGAACCCCAAAAATCTTGCTGCTAATTTTTATTGGATTCATTTCAATTACTTGCACATTAAACCTTTGACCGAGACTTTTTTCAAATCATGGCGGCCTGATTCAACGCCTAATTTCAGACAGATTAGAGAAAGGAAAAAACAACTAATGCAAAAGATTGGCTTATCAAAAGAATTGAAAAATATTTTTAACGCGGCGGATTTATTCACCTGGCTGCAAGACCAGAGGAAAAAACATGCCCTGCTCGCCACGGAATGGATGTATGAGTTTTTATTTGAAGCCGGCAGAAGAAAAGGGGTTGCAAAAGGGCTGCTACTGCGGGCCTTGCCTCCGGAAATGGGAAAATTACTTAAAAATAGTCCGGATTACTTAAAACAACTTAAAAAAAGAATTGATCCGGTGCTTGTTTATGTAAACGATAAGGGCCAGACTTTTGTGAGCGCCGGCAAAATCGGAGCCATAGTTTTAAAGAAGATTTATTCAGTCAAGCATCAGAGCGAATTATCTGGCGCCGCCACTTTTTTGGGCAAAATCAGGGGCAAGGTTAAGATTGTAAGCAGTGTTAAGGACATGGCAAGATTTAGACAGGGGAATATCTTGGTTGCATCAATGACTCGGCCGGAGTTTATTCCTATTTTAGCAAAAGCCGCCGCGATTGTGACAGACGAGGGTGGCATTACTTCTCATGCCGCTATCATTTCTCGGGAAATGCGCAAACCGTGTATCATCGGCACCAAAATCGCCACGCGCGTGTTTAAGGATGGAGATATGGTCGAAGTAGATGCCACAAGGGGCGTGGTGAGGAAAATTTGATATCGAATGGTGCTGTGGATAGAGGTCTATTGACAGAAGTTTGGATATCATGTAGAGTAATATCATAAAGTCTCCTGCGCCTGTCCGAGAGGACAGTGTGCAGGACTTTTGTTTTTATGCTATCATAGGCCTACTATGACAACAGCTCCTTTCGGGCGAGTGCATCTGTACCTTGATGGCGGGAATTTTCATCATCTGGTACTGAAACGGCTACATGTGCATGAGCTCGATTTTTCTTTTGACCAATTTGCTCATTTCCTTGCTAACGGGAGGGTGGTTACAGGAAAACGATTTTATGTAGGCACAGTGCGTGAGCGCGTAGGAGATTTGAAGAGTAAGGCAACAATGGCGCGGCAAACGAAATTGTTTACAGTGCTTCACGGTCAGGGATGGGAAATTAAGACCAGTAAACTGCGCACCAGATTTGAGCATGTAGTTATTGATGAACGAGTGAAGGGCTATCAAGAACTGCGACAAAAAGGAGTTGACAAAATTGAGTATGAGCGGACACGCGAGAAGGGGATTGATGTGAAGCTCGCCATAGATCTGATTGTTGGCGCAGTAGACAACCAATATGATACGGCGATTATTGTCAGTTCTGATGCGGATCTGGTACCGGCAATAGATTGGATACGATACAGAATGAAAAAGAAAGTTGAGTATGTAGGATTTTCACTGACTGACAGCAGTCGTCCGGAAGAAGTAACCAGACCACTGCAGACCATGATTGCTAAATCCGATATTCAGCGTATTTTGGTGGCATCAGATTTAAGGAGATTTTTCAAAAGCTAAAAATATACGACTTTATAGTATGGATGAGAGAATACGCGCCATGATTAGAGAGAAGTTACTCGTACGGACATGGGATCATGCTGACTCGCCGCTTTTGTGGATCGAAATGATCTTTTGGGCAGATATCAAAAAGATGAAACAATATTTCGGTTTTAGCTATGGCGGTCATTATTTTATATCCTTTAATCAGCACACGACATTCTGGAAGAATACAAAAAGTGAAGCAAGAGCTCGGCAGTTTGGAAGGAGGAAATATAATGATCCGCAATTTGTGCAATGGTATTGCCGAAAAAGCCATGCTCTTGAGAAAAAACTAGCCGCATGCGTTAAGGAATTACATTTGATCCGCCCATCAAATATTTCTAACAGTGTGCTAGTAAAATATTTTAAGAATTTTTTTGATCACTATTCCGATCTTATGGCATTCTACCGATTTTCCAGGCCAGAATTCTATGAAAAAGCACTTGCAGATCAAGCGGTAAAGCTGGTTCTTTTAAGGGAAGTTGGTAAGCGACGACTGGCCATGCATCATGCCTGGATGGATGCTTTTAAAGAGGCCGAGCCACTTTTTCTGGCGATTGGGAAAAAGATTAACATGTCTTCTTTGGAGGTTAAGAATTTTACTGCTCAGGAAGTCCTGATTGCTTTGCATCAAAATGTAACCCCTTACAATATAAAATCACGTCTTCATAGCTTTGAATTTTTATACAAAAATCATTCCTATATTATCAATACTAACCTACCAAAATGGAAAGAAATGTTTCGTATGCGCGCGACGGTACAAGGTCAGCCGGCATATAATGGGAAAGTACGCGGGATTGTGCATGTGGTACAAGAATCACTCAAAGGAGTTTCAATTACACCAAAGGCATTCCCAAAGAATGCAGTGCTAGTAACGGCGATGACTTCACCAGATATGCTGCCCATTATGAAACGTGCGCGGGCGTTTATAACTGATGAAGGCGGCATGTTGTGTCACGCCGCGATTGTGGCTCGTGAACTTAAAAAACCCTGTATCATCGGTACCAAAATCGCCACCAAAGTGTTTCGTGATGGTCAGAAGGTAGAGGTTGATGCCACAAAAGGAATTGTGCGACTACTTAAGGAGTAATGAGTTTTCTGCGCCCAAGGCGCATCCGCCTCGGTCGGAAAAGACGGCGACCACAGTAGTAGAGCATAGCTCACTACGTGGCAGGTCGGGTGGAGGCCTGCCCCGATACCAAAGCAAGCTTGGTACGGGTGGATGCGGTAAAGGGGATTGTGCGGAAAATTTGACAACGGAAATGCAGTATAGTACAGTAAATGTACTATGGCGACTCCCACTATTACTACGACCGATACAGAAATTATCATTCGGATTCCCAAGGATGCGATTGGTGCTTCTATATATTCCAAAAAGATCCCTCCCAAGAAAAAAAAAGGTGTTGATTTTAGTTATTTAATTGGTCTTTTGAAAGATGTGCCAGAATTTAAGGGGAAGACATCGGTGGAGGTTCAGCATATGATTTCGGATTTATGGGCGAGCAAGTATTCCTCGTAGATACCAATATATTCCTTGAGGTACTCCTTGAACAATCGCGCGTCAAGGAGTGTCTTTTGTTTTTTGAACGAGTGAGTCTAAGCCAGTATCGGCAGTATCGGATTGTACTTACTACTTTTTCTTTGTATTCTATAGGTCTGAAGCTCGAAAAACACAATATGCAGGAAGGATTTCGGTCATTTCTATCCGATTCTGAAAAGCATGAGTTCTTATTCGTCAGTACTGGACCGCATGAAGAAAAAGAGATTCTCACTATCTGCACAACCTACCGCTTAAGTTTTGACGATGCCCACCAATATTGGGCGGCCAAGAAACTCAACGCAAAACTAGTGAGTTTTGACACTGACTTTGATAGGACTGATCTAAAGCGATATACACCGAAGGATATTCTCAAAGAATTGCAGTAGTGGAGTTGGCAAATCATCGAGCTTGCCAAACTCCCTGCCCCGTACCTCCCGCTCTGGCGGGATGGTACGGGGGTGGACGCGGAGCGGGGGATTGTGAGGAAGTTTTGATTGGGCACACATGTAAAATGTGAAGCGCTCCACAGCCTTACGGCCGTGGCATTACCATCAACGGGTTCCGGAGCGCGGAATCCCGCACCGAAAGCCGTGGGTGTAGACCATTCATCCACGCCCTTACGGGCGTGGCTTTCTGGTGCGTGGGTAAAAAATATAATACAAAAATCCGCCTTTGCAATGGCGGAATTTTGCTGTTGCAGATTACTAAACGGGAGGGGAGAATTGTCAGCCCTTCCCCTTTCCAAACAGTTAATGCGATGGCTTCCCGCCGCGCCACTTGCCAGGTCCGTAGAAAGAACCTTCAGGGTCTCCCAATTACTGGAGCCTCGGCAGTAGTCATTGGGCTTTTCAATAGCCGAATTCCTAAGTTTTTGGCCCCGAAGCGCGCCTGTTTTACCGCAGCACTTGCCGTATTTGACATAACTTTGTATCGCGGTATAAAATAGGGGGTGGTGATACAGATTAAAAATTATACTTAAAGAAAACACTCCCATGCTTTGGAGTATGGGAGTGCTCAAGGTCGTATGGCGCGATATAAAGAAGAAAAACTGCCGTATGCGGTTCAGGATCGGCTCATGGGCATGTTTTGTGAAACGCTTTGTAAACTGAAGACGAAAAAGGCAGTTCAGGATTTTTTGAAAGATCTTCTTAATCGGCAAGAGCGCGCGATGCTGATTCGGCGTTTGCTCATTGCTGAAATGTTGCTGGATGGTTATACCTATGGAGAAATTATAAATCAGCTACATTGCGGTACTACTACGATCGCGCGTGTGGAGCGCTGGCTTAATTTTGGGCGTGGTGGTTTTAAAAGAGCAGTGACAGCAAAGAAAAAGTAAGACACTCCCATGCTTTGGAGCATGGGAGTGATTAGCGGAAGAGGGATGTTGTGAAATGGATCGAGGTAACACTTATGATCAAAGGCACGATTAAAGTTACAGTGGAAAAAGGACATCTTTTAACGCTTGGCGAGCGGATGTACGCCGAATCAATTGAACTTATTCGTGAGCTCGTGAACAACGCCTACGATGCGGACGCGACCGAGGTGTATGTGACCGTAACGCCAGAGAGTGTGGTGATTGAAGATGATGGGAGCGGCATGGACGAGCAAGGGCTTGCGCAATTCTTTACCGTGGGATCAGAGGAGAAACGTATCCGTTCAGTTTCGCCAAAGCATGGGCGCAAACGCATCGGACAGTTTGGGATTGGTAAATTTGCCGCGCTTGCCGCGGCGCAGCGTTTTGTTGTAGAAAGCAAACGCGGCAACTGGATATATTCAGTAGTGTTTGATCGTAATGAGTGGCAAAAGAGCGATCACTGGGAATTACCAATCTCCAAAGAACCGGCAACTCCGCTCCATCATGAAGGGACCAAAGTGACGTTAGCAAAACTCACCAAACAATTTAGCATGTCGGATGTGGAACGCTATCTTAAAGAGGCAGTGCCGCTCAAGGCAAAAAAATTTGCCGTGTACTTAAATGGCAAACGTATTACCGCGCGGTTTATTCCCGGCCGACGCATCTCGGTTAACATCAAAACCATGTACGGCGCGATTGAAGGCGAAATTGTGCTGGCCGTGCGTACGGGTCTTGTGGAAAAACCCGGAGTGGAGTGTAAAGTAAAACAAGCCCTTATTCGCCGCGATTTCTTTGATTTGGAGCGAACCCATACCATGGGGCTTAATCGCATTGCCGGAGAAGTGAACGCGGATTTTTTGCCAGTGCTGGGGACCCGCGACGATTTTGTGCGCGATAGTCCGGAGTTTAAATTATTTTATCAGCTTATGCGCGCGCAATTGGAAAAACTCCTTAAAGACTTAAAGCGGGAATCTGAAAAAAAACATCTGCAAAGAATTACCGAAGAATTAAAAGAGGTGTTGAGCCGCGTCCGCTCCGCCCTTGAGCTTAATCCCGATTTGACGCCGTCGGGGCGCGCTATCGCGGCGCGGCGCAAGAGAATCGGCACAGCAGCAGGAAGCACTATTGAAGCGCATGCGGTTCCGAGAGACGCCTCGGGGGTGGCAGAGGAGCAATCCGCGGAGGAAAAGAAGGCCGCCAAAGAAGTTAAAGAAAAGGAACAAAAGCCAAAAGAGACAGGGCCGCCTCCCCCAAAGCCAGAAGTCATCAAGCGTATCCGCCTGAAACAGCTTGGTGTTTCAGTTGCCCTCGGCGCGCTTGGTGTTGATGGACCAGAGGTTTTTTCACAAGGCAACCTTATCTATATCAATACTGACCATCCTTTGTACCAAGCGCTCTATCGTAAAAGAGACCAATTTGAATTGCATCTGCTGCGTCTGATTACTCAAGAAATCGTAAGTATGAAAAAATTGCATTTGCGCGCCAGGGAAGCGTTTGAATGGCAAAGTAAGCTTTTAACTGACGCAATTTGCGGTAAATAAAAATACACTCCCATGCTTTGGAGTATGGGAGTGATGTAGTTTATGAAAAGTTTGTTGCAGAACCAATTGAAAGGGAAAGCGTGGTATCATCAGCGGTTTGATGGATCGCCGCTTTATTTATTTGCGGTGGGCGAAGGGAAGGTGAAGCGGGATCGACGGAGGCCGTCCGGAACCGAGGCCGGCGTCAGGGTGTGTTTTTTCAAAGATGGAAAGGCGGATTGGTATCTTGATATGGAGGACGTGCAGCGTGGATCAGAAGTCATGATTGGTCTTGCCAAGCGCGATCCCCATACTGGCGCAAAACTATTACGCGCGTGGCGGAGCGATGAGCAAGCATTTCAACGATTCTTTGAGCAGTTTTCGACTATCAAGTTGCGGGCGTTTTCCGATGAAGCGTTGTTCAAGTTCTACAATAGGTACATTAATCTTTTTATCAATCGCATCAGCTCTTCTCCCATTATTGATCATTTTGCTCTTGGTACAGACCAATATATTGCAAACATGATCCGGCAAGAAATAGGAAAGATAGAACAAGAAACAGAGTTTACCAAGGTCTTTAGTATAGCTACCGCACCAACACATCAATCGTTTATCAATGAAGCGGAGATGGAGTTGTTGAAAATTGCGATTGAACATAACCCCTCCCAAATTCCCTCACCCGGCCTACGGCCACCCTCTCCCTCAGGGAGAGGGGAGGGTGAGGGCAAAAAAGGGGGCAGGGGGAGCTATGGCAAAGAGTTCGAGCAGGCACTAAAGAACTACCAGCAAAAGTATTTCTGGATCAAGAATAACTATTTTGATGCACATGTGCTTTCCCAGGCTCATTTTAAGAAAGAGGTTGAACTGTGGAGGAAATCTGGTGCGGATTTGGAAGTGAAGTATAAGCAGTTACGCGATACGCCGCGACTTAGCGCACAGAAAAAAGCCGCCCTATTCAAAAAGTACAAATTCTCGCGGCTTTTGCGTACGCTGCTTAAAATTTCCGAAGATTTTACTTGGTGGCAGGATGAGCGCAAGAGATCGACATTTTTGAATATCCATATGGGAGTGCGGATCTTAGGCGAGATGGCGCGGCGGCGCGGGATTGACCCAGAGCTCACCAAATTTTTTGTACCTAACGAAGTGGAGCGGTGGTTTGTACATGGGAAACCGAGTATGTCAGAACTGAAAGAACGTCAGAAAGGATGTGGAGTGGTGTCTATTCGTAGCGGATATTCCATCGTGACTGGCAAAGCTATAGAGGCAATGCGGCGCACAATGTTTCCACAAAAACAACAAGATGCCGTGCGTGATATTCGGGGTCTTGCCGCCTCAGTGGGAAGGGTAGTGGGGACAGTAAAAATAGTAGATTCAGCGCGTCAGGTTGGGAAAGTTCAAAAAGGGGATATATTAGTGGCAGTCATGACCCGGCCGGATTATATTGCCGGTCTTAAAAAGGCCGCGGCAGTGGTTACCAACGAAGGCGGCATTACTTGCCATGCCGCGATTGTTTCGCGTGAGCTCGGCATTCCCTGCGTGATAGGCACCAAGATTGCTACCGAGGTGCTTAAAGATGGTGATCTGGTAGAAGTCAATGCTAATCATGGGGTGGTGACGGTGTTAAAGCGAGCGGTATGAAGGCATGTCTGCCAGCTTGCCTAATTGTATCAAAAATGATACAATTACAATATAAAAATGATATGATTTTTAAAATATATGTCTGAAGGAGAATCAATTATCGTCCGCCACGGCGATAAGGGGAAGTGGAAAATTGATGAGCAAGAATTGCGCGCCTCGCTTGCGCCGGAAGAAGCCGAATTAGTTTTGTCAGTGTTAAAAAGTGAATTTGAAGAGCTTACTGAAACTCCGCTTAAACTGGAAGGGATTAAACGCAGTTTGCGGTTAGGCGACGCGCTTTTTGAAAAATTACCAGAGCGGAGTGTGCTGGTAAGCATTGACAGTGGAAAAGATCGGGCGCAACTTACTCGCGCGCTGGCCACGGCGCGTATTGCCCAGCGTGAGGCACAGTATAATAAAGAGCATGGGAAAGATGCCAAAAGAGTGGATATGTTGCAGGTGGACGAAAAAGAGCTGGTAAAACTCATGGCAGATTCCAGCGATAAAACCTGGACGCCATTTGCGGAAATGATGACCAGAGATGGGATTAGCGAAGCAGAAGCAGTGGCGCGCTGGCTAAATGAAATGAATAGGATGGTGCCACGCACTGACCCCGCAATTCATCCGGAAGAATCAGCGCAACGGTATCGGCAGGCAGTGCGCACTTTGCGCGAAAGAATTACCAGTGATAAAGTGCCTGTAGTATTATTTGGCGCCGGACACAGCGGCGCGCTTGGGCAAATACGATATGAAAAACTAGGAGTCCGTCCGGCAACTGCCGAAGATGCCCCAAAGTTTTGTGAAATGTTTATGTTTGACGCAGAAGGGAATCTCGTTAAAACAGAAGGGGTGGAGGTATAAAATCCATTCTCCAATTCCCGCCAGAGGCGGACAGGCGCGCGAATTGGAGAATGAGTAACAATATGTCAAGGAATAATTTACACCCTATCCAGCAATTATTTTTAGATCGCGCAAAAAAGCAAAAACGCAAAATCGCGATTGGCATTATGCGGCCGATTCCGGAGACCGTGGAAAGTTTGAAGCGCGCGTCCGAGTATGCGGATCTTGTGGTGGTGGGCGCAAAAGTGGATGGCTTTGAGAATATTGCGGAGGCCAATGACGATGAAGCGAGTCGCATTATTATTCGTCTGCTCAAGGAAGGAAAGGTGGATGGCATTGTGCGCGGGCAAGTCAAGGATTCTTTTACGCTGGATGAGTTTCATCGGCAATTTGGTAAAGAACCTTTGCCAAGCAATCGCAAAGTGTGTCCGGGCATATTACAAAAAGATCAGTATTGTTTTGTGGCCAGCACCAGTTCAATCTATCAAGGGCACACTTTAGAGGACAAGAAATATGAAATTGATCGGCTGATTCGGTACATGGAAGAGGATATTGGCATGATTCCCAAAATTGGCGTGATGTCTAGCTTGCGGCCCACAAGCAAAGTCGGGAAGTACCCCTTGCTGGATGATATTGCCGCGATCAATACGCAACTGGCAGAATATTTGCGCGGCCGCGGATACGACACAAAAGAATATTATTTTGAGTATGAGACCGCAGTATGGGACGGCGCCACACTAATTGTGCCTTCTATGGGGTTGGTCGGAAATGCTTGGTTTAAGGCCCTGCTATATTTGGGCGGTTGGAATTGTCTGGCCTGCCCATACCTGGACTTAGGCGTTGTGTATGAAGACGGCACCCGCAATGAAAAAGATTTTTTCTGGCACATCGTTCATGCCGTGGCAATGGCCAATAGCCATCGTAAGTAAAAAGTTCCATAGTTTCAAGTATAGAACTTTTTCAATAAAAATATGACAGAACGCAGATCATCATGGACACTCCCAGGAGGATTTGAAAGGAGCGAACTGGCCATTGCTCCGGAGGAGCGGGAGAATGAGCCGCAGATGAAGTGCGTAAACCTTGCTCGTGAGATAGGAATTGAATCGGATCTTACGGGTTCGGAAGTGAAATCGCATGAAATGACGCCGGCAGAATCAGTGGTGGTCTATAGAGATGCGGTTAAGCGCGGAGAACTGTCGCCGGTTTTTATTGGAATTCCGCATAGTGGAGAAATGGTGCCGGAGCATATCTGGCGCAGACGAGCGTCAGATACTAAATCATTCGGGCCGCAAAGCGGGCTGGATGCGGGCACACGCACTTTGTTTGAGCCGTCGCGCGGGGAATTTTTAGCAGTGCGCACGCGATTGAGCCGCGTGGTAGTGGATTGCAATCGTGAGCCCACTGATTTTTCCGGCAAAGCGCCAAGTTTTATGGGTGTGTCGTGGGAGAAAGATTTGCAAGGCAATCCAATTTATAAAAATGGGCAAGAGTTGGCACAGCAAGAAAAAGAAAAATTGGTCAGTCAATTTTACAACGCCTATTACCGCCGTTTGCACGCGGTTGCCGCAACAGTCCTGCGAGAGCATGAACAAGCATTGTTTGTGGACGGGCATTCGTTTCCTGGTGATGAAGATGTGCCGGCATACGGAGTACGAGCAGATGCATCAAAACCGTTAATTTTGCTCGGCACAGGAAAGGGCAAAGTCGGCATGCTTGGCGTGGAAGACGAGATTGTTAAGGCGTTGCAGGAAGTGCTTGAGCGTGAAATACCAGATGATTTTAAAGATTGGTCTCCGCTTTTGGATAGAAAAGTTGCGGTCAATGAAATGTGGACCGGAACTCGCAATATCAGATATTGGGGACGAGAAGAGTGGTTTAAAAAAGGCCAGCTTCCGCCTACCAGTCGGGCAATTCAGATTGAGGTAAATCAATGCGGATATTTTAACAATGGTAAATATGATCGCGAGAAGATGAAAGTATTGCATGAGGCGTTATATGCCGGGTTGCAAAGAGTAGCAGAAATGGTGCGGAAAAAATAAAACGGTTTCCTCCCCTTAAGATAAGGGGAGGTTAGGAGGGGTTATGAAGAATCCGTAACCCCCTCTAGCTCCCCCTTAATTTAAGGTGGAGAATTGGGGGAGAATTTGGTAAAAAAAAATGGGCGTGCGTCCTGACGGGCGCACGCCCTTGTGGTTATCGTCGACTTGTCGTGGCTAGGATTCCACGAACTCGTTGAACTTGCGCAGAAGTTTTTGCTCCATGAGGCGAAGCATTCGGCGACCTCTTGTGGTGTCCGCCTTGCGCTGGTCGCCCTTGGAGCCGGAGGGGAACATCTGGCGGAACGCTTCGGGGTTGCCGCCTTGGGTACCGACGCCGTGACCGCCAAGGGTTACCATGTCATCGGTGATCGGCGCGTTCACATAGCTGAGCATTTCATCAGCGCGGCCATGCTCCTCAAGCATGGTGTAGATGATGGAACACTCGGCCGCGCCGGCATGGCTGACTGCCTCGCCAAAGGAGTTCAGGAGCTCGCCCAGCTCGCCATCCTTTACGTAGAACAGCGCGTCCAGCGGCTCGCAGATCTGGAGTCCGGCGATCTCCTTGCCGAGTCCTTGGACAGCCGCGTGGAACGGCGCGACGTTCCCGCCGTGTCCCATGATGGCGAAGAGGTGCGTGACACCCATGCGGTGAAGCGAGCGCAGGACAGACGCGGCGACCCCGTAGGCCGCTTCTTGCGAAAGCGAAACCGTGCCGGGGAAGGCCTCGTGGTGCCGGCTCATGCCGATGGGAACCGTGGGAAACTGGAGGATGTTGCGCTCACGCCCGATGAATCGCGCGAAGTGCTCGGCGATGAGCGTGTCGGTGTCCAGCGGCATGCGCGGACCGTGCTGTTCTTGCGAACCCCAGCCCCAGACCGCGAAACAGCGACCGTTCGGCGCCTTGTCGCTTCGGATGGCCGCGCCTACTTCTCCCCAACTCATGCGTCCGGCAACGGTTGTATTACGCAGGTTACTCAAGGTGCGTCTCCTTTCAGTGTGCTCCGATTACAGTCGGAGCAGGGGGATCAATTACATTCAAAACAATTTTATAGTAACACGAAACTTGCCGATTGTCAAGGCGGTATACAGTTAACCTTACAGGTTGACATTGTGACATACTGGGGGTGACATTTTCTACCCAAGGCAAAAATGGTTGACACTTTTTTTGACTTTGGTATAATAAGGTTGGAGATGATATTATCTTAAATTATCGCTATATGCACACTAAAACACTATGATTCAAGAACGTTACATTCAGCGCATTATTGGAGAGAATCTTAAAGAAAAGATGGTATTTCTTGGAGGCCCACGACAGGTTGGTAAGACTACTTTGGCAAAGCAGATTGCCAAACAAGAATATCCTCGTTCTCTTTATCTCAATTGGGATTATCGCGAGGACCGCGCGCAAATGCTGTCTGGCAAAATTCCGGGGGATACACCATTAGTGATATTTGATGAATTCCATAAATATCGGCTGTGGAAGACCAGAGTGAAAGGATTGTTTGATAAATATCACGATCGGCTTCATATTTTAGTGACTGGCAGCGCGCGTCTGGATGTATATCGTCGGGGCGGTGATAGTTTGATGGGGAGGTACTATTATTATCGCCTTCACCCTTTTTCACTTGCGGAAATGCTAGAGTTCAATGCGATGCCGCAGATACTGGGCGAACTTATATTTCCAGAATTTTTGCCGAAGGCAAGAGCGGCCCTTGATGATCTGTTTGTATTTGGCGGATTTCCTGAGCCCTTGCTCAAAAAAGACCAGAAGGTACTTCGTCAATTTCATAATCAATATGTTGATCGTTTGGTACGTGAGGACATTCGTGATATTGAATCAATACGTGATCTTTCGTCGCTTCAAGTCTTGGTTGATCTTTTACCGCATAAAGTAGGCGCATTGCTTTCACTTAATGCGCTTCGTGAAGATTTAGAGGTCGCCCATAAAACCGTTGCGCTTTGGATGGATATTTTGGAGCGCTTTTATTATCATTTTCGTATTTACCCTTTTGCATTCGCGACTATAAAATCCTTGCGCAAAGAGCCAAAGATGTATCTATGGGATTGGTCACAGGTGGAAGACGAAGCGCAACGCTTTGAGAATATGGTTGCCTCTCATTTGTTGAAATTTGTGCACTTTCTTTATGATGCTGAAGGATATAGAGTGGCATTGCATTTTTTGCGCGATCGTGCTGGCCACGAGACGGACTTTTTAGTTACGGTGGACAAAAAGCCCTGGTTTGCGGTTGAAGTAAAATGGGCCGATACGCAGGTATCAAAATCCCTGCGATATTTTACGGAAAAACTCCGCATTCCGTTTGCATATCAAGTAGCGCACGAGCCAAAAGTCGATTTTTTGCAGAATGGCGTTAGGGTGATGAGCGCTGATAAATTTTTAAGCGCATTGGTGTAACTGGAAGTAAAGCAATCATTATCATGGGTGACATAAAATTAGGCATCAATCCCAAGCGCGAACTTTTTGTCTGGGGGCCGATTGAGGGGGCATGGCAATATCCTTCGTATTGGGTCTTGACTTACTTCAGTCGGTTTCCAAAAACCTATGGCGTGCATTGGCCA
Organism: Candidatus Uhrbacteria bacterium RIFCSPHIGHO2_02_FULL_46_47; assembly: GCA_001790815.1. Lineage (GTDB taxonomy): Bacteria > Patescibacteriota > Patescibacteriia > GWA2-47-26 > GWA2-47-26 > MGDU01. Next base: position 43,894 of record MGDU01000025.1, read on the forward strand.
GAGGCGCTTTTTGCGTTTAATCATCATAAGATGACCTATATTTGCGAATACGATGCGTTGCGTGCCGCAGGATGGCGGGTGATGGAGAAATGGATTTTGCCGGATGAGAAATATAATTTAGTGCGCGGGAGGTTTGATCAGGCGGTTAAACAGCTTCTTGCGCTCAATCATAAAATAATGCAGATGATTGACCCTCACCCTGCCCTCCCCGGGGCCTGCGCTCACTCGGCCCGTCTTCGACCCCCGCGGGAGAGGAATAAGGTGAGGGGAGCACTCAATGCAGAACTGTACCATCAGTGGAAAGAAGCGTATCTAGATTTTTGGAATCATGGGACGGTGTCGGAGCTGGCCAATTGGGGCGGGGAAAAGTTTTTAATGGATGCGCTTAAAAAACGCGGACTGGCTGGCCAAGAATATCTGCAGGCGCTGGAAGTTTTAAGCGCGCCGTCGGAGTTGGGATTTTTTCAAGAGGAAGAAAGGGATTTGTTGAGGATTGCCCTTATGCATAACCCTCCCCAGCCCTCCCTTATCTTAAGGGAGGGAGATCTATTGAAACCCCCTCTTAAGGTAAGAGGGGGTAGGGGGAGTTATGAGGTAGGTGATGATAATTTGATGAATGATCTGAAGAAGCACGCGCAAAAGTATTTTTGGCTACACAATAGTTATTATGGCGCACAAGTGCTCAATGTTGCGGATTTTGCAAAGCGACTCAAAGAGGAAATAAAGAAGGGCCATATTCAAGAACGACTGCGGGCAATAGAGAAGGCGCCACAAGAGCGTGCGCGCGCCAAAGAAGCCATGATCAAAAAACTGGAGTTTTCAAAATTGGAAGCCACTGTGGCGCGTAAGCTTGGCCAGACAATTTCCTGGCAAGATGAACGGAAAAAATATGTGTGGCAAGCCAATCAAGTGATTGATATTTGGTTGCAGGAGGTAGCAAAGCGCGCGCGGGCGCCGTTGGTGATGTGTAAAGATTTGATGCCAGAAGAAATTGAAGCGGTATTGTCGGGTGCTAAAGTAAATGTGCGCCGCCTGGCACAAAAGCGGCGCGTTAGTGTAATGCATTTGGAATGGAGAAAAGGCACTTTGCGAGTGTATGCCGACAAAGACGCGCTTAAAAGGTTAGTTCCATTTGAAAGGCGTGCGACTAGTGGTATAGCAGAAGTGCAAGGACTGGTGGTAAGCCGTGGACTAAAGGTACGCGGGAGAGTGCGTTTGATTTTTTCACCCCATAAAGAACAGCAGCGGATGAAACAAGGAGATATTTTGGTCACTGCCATGACTTCGCCGGACTACATTGTGGTCATGAAGCGGGCGGCCGCAATTGTAACCGATGAGGGAGGGATGACCTCGCATGCGGCCGTGGTCTCTCGCGAGCTTGGCATACCCTGCATTGTCGGAACCAAAGTCGCCACGCAAGTATTTAAGGATGGAGATTTGGTGGAGGTGGACGCTTATAAAGGATTAGTGAAAAAGTTATGAAAATTACAAAATTGATTTCTGAAATTGGACGGCATACCTGGTGGTCGGAGGAAGCGCCGGGTGTGCCTCTATTTTGCATTTGGATACGCGCATTTGTGGAGCAATCCAAATTTTGGCATCCCAAATTGCCTTCCATGATCATTGGATTTTTCAAAAATGATTTTGTGTACGAAGAAACTCCGGAAGATGAAAAATTAAAAATCTGGAATTATGTTTGGCAGAAATATCAGAAGAGCTCGGGTTTTATGGATGATATTTATCGGCAGTGGCGCGGTTTTGCAAAAGGAATTACCAAAGAAGGGGAGCATTTTCTTACTTACTCCATCGCCATGAGTAATGAGGATGTTGCGCGCTCATTTGAACGATTTGCAAACTATGCAACTAATCATTGGCGCGTAACTTGGGGACTGGAAGCGGCTGATATTTTTACAAGCTATGAATTGCCGCGGATATTAACAAAAGAATTACCACATTTGGATTTTCAGGATCGCAACAATCTCGCGTTTACGCTGTCTGCTCCGACGCAATTAAGTTTTATGGAAGAAGAGCGGATTAATTTGCTTCGCATGGCAAGCCGGTCATATAGCTTTATTAAAGCGCATAAGGGGCGCGCGATCCCGGTAAAGATCCGATATGTATGCGAAAATTTGGCCACCAATTATATTTGGTTTTTTTCAAATTATCGCGAAAGCGTGCCGTTTACTGCAACGCAAGTGTGGCGGCAATTGCAAGATCTTTGTAAACAAAGAAACCGCGCGGAATTAATAGAAGAAGCGCACAGATTACAGGGAAAGATAATGCGTCTAAAAACAGAAAAGCAAAATTTATATCGGGTACACCATATTTCAAAGAAATTGCGCTCCGCATTTGAAATTCTGGAATGTTGGAGCGATTGGACTGACGAGCGCAAACAAGTCGCTTTGGAGGTAAATTATTATTTAGAGCAATATGTCCAAGAAATTGCGCGCAGAATACAATGCGGTATATGGGAAATTAAATATATGACGCTGGATGAGTTACAAAATTCATTGCATCAGAGTAGACCGGCTGTATCTTATGCAGTTCTTAAAGAGCGGAGGAAGTTTTCTGTATTTGTGGAGCTGAAACGGCAAGGAATGCATCAGGAGAGTATTATCACTGGTCGTGCAGCGCATTCATTGTGGGAAGCAATTTTTGGAATGCAAAAAACCGGTGAGATCTCTGGGCAAGTTGCCTCGGCTCCGGTTGCCCATATGCAAGGGCGTGTTCAAGTTGTTTTGGATGCATCAAAAACAAGATTTAAGCGTGGGGCGATTCTTGTTACAACCATGACGCGGCCAGAGTTTGTGCCGCTTATGCATCGCGCATCTGCTATCATTACAGACGAGGGTGGATTGACTTGCCACGCGGCAATTGTCTCCCGCGAGCTGGGCATTCCCTGTGTGATCGGCACCAAGATCGCGACCAAGGTGCTCAAGGATGGGGATCTCGTGGAGGTGGATGCGACACATGGAGTAGTAACAATGCTAAAGCGGGGTTGACAGAATTTATGTCAATGGTATACTGATAATAGTTAATAAATATTATTAAATAATAAATCTATGTCTAATACAGCCATTATTCCAATTTCACTCCCTAAAGAACTGGCGCGCGAAGTTGATCGTGAAGCTAAGGCGCGGTCCATGACACGCTCGGAGTTTGTGCGAGATCTTATACGCCGCCAGGTCTCTTTTTCTGCTCTTCGTGAATTACAGCGCGAGACAGCGCGCCGTGCTCCGAAGACAGGCATAAAAACATTAGAAGATGCAGTCCGCGCAGTACGCGACTTGCGAAGCGGCCGTTTGAAATAAACAGCGGATATGGAGCGCATTGTGCTTGACAGTAATGTGCTTGTATCCGCTTTTGCCATGCCATATGGCGTGGTGGGGCAGATTTTTGACGCATGGCAGGAGAGGCGTTTTCTTTTGGTAACTTCGGATTACATCATCAATGAAATCGGACGTATCCTTGAGATTAAGATAGGCCTTGAGCAAGATTTTATTCTTCACAGAATTGAAGAAATATATTATATTGCTGAAGTGGTTGAGCCGGCAGTGGTGAACCATCAAAATATTGATGAAAATGACCTCCCAATACTTGGTACGGCAGTTGCGGGATACGCAGGAACAATAGTAACCGGCGATAACGTACTGCTTAAATTGCGAACATTTCGTGGTATTCGCATTATTTCGCCGCGAGATTTCCTTGATGAATTAAACGGGATATAAAATATGCCTGAGATGGCCTAGTGGAAGTTGACGCGGTAAAAGGGATTGTGAGAAAGTTGAAATAATTATTTTATATCTTCAAGTAATTTTAGATCGTTCAGTCCTTCATCAAGGCGGTCGGGGAAGTCTTGCTTAGTTGGCTGGGAAGAGGGGAGGGAGGGGATGGTTGGGCCGGTTGGGGTAGGTGGCTGTGGTGTTGCGCGTAAGCACCCTGCTCCTAAAAGCATGATTATGGCAAGAGGGAAAAATATTTTTTTCATAATACAAGGCGCGGTCTTATATTTTCAATAAAAAATCTCCACGCGGTTTGCAAGCTTTGCACAATGCGCACGCGATCCGTATTGTCTTTGGCGGCGTAGAGCGCAATTTTGTGTTCTTCAACTTGCGTATCAAAATCCGCAACTCGCTCCCATGGCGCGCCGTGGCTTATTAAAAGTTCAGCCGTCACTTCCAGATTATACATGCGGAAAAGCGTAAGCCAAATAATTTTTTCTTTAAAATCTTCAAGGCAGGTCGTACGCTGAGTGTTAGTTTTTGCAAGGCAGGTTTGCTTTGCCGATTGAAGATCATCCGGCAAGCCAATTACGCGCTTTGCGCATAAGATGCGCGGTTTGCCGTCTGCTTCATTCCAACATGGCGCAAGTTTGCGATAAAAGTCAGTGCACTTGGCAAATTCTTTTTGTGTTGTTTGCGCGCGGCAAAGCTCTGGGGCGTATTGAATGGAAAGTTCAAGAGTAAAATCTTCCGGACTTAATTGCAAGCGGCATTTGATGCGTTCTTTTAATGTAGGAAGCTGTCCGCATTTTAGACCTGGACACAAACGATCAGTAAATGGTCGCGGAGTAGTAATTGCCGGACAATCAAACGTACGCCGGCATGTCCGCGTTTGGTGTCCAACTTTATTGCAAGCGCTCCAGGGCGCGCAGTTCCAAGTGTCTTCACTGCAGGTTTGAGTTGCACCACCCCTAACCCCTCCTCCGGAAGGAGGGGAAATGGATTTTTCTCCCCCTGCCAGAGGGGGAGTTAGAGGGGGTGGGAGAGGCGGAGTACAAGTTTGAATTTCCGTAGGTTGGGGCGTATCAATTGACAAGCAATCATTGGTTAGCTGGCAGGAGCGGGTTTGAGTGCCAGAGGTTGCGCACTCGCTCCAGTTACTGCAAGTCCAGGCATCAGCGCTACAAGCCGGCGGGGGCGTAGGTGCAGATCCGCCACCACCGCCACCACCCCCACCGGCGGCAAGGACAAGGAAAGGAATCAGGAAGGAGAAGGCAGTAATAAGGGATTTGATAGTCTTCATACAAGCTAAAGTATATCATACAAAAACACCCCGGTGGCAACCGAGGTATTTTTGGCAGGGGCGGTAGGAATCGAACCCACGATAAAGGTTTTGGAGACCTCTGTGATACCACTTCACCACGCCCCCGTAATGTATGTGATTCTATCATATATTATCCATGCAATCAAGTGCGGAAGTAGATTATAATCTTGCTTGACATTCGCATGCTATTTGATAAAGTATAGGAAAGTAATAATTTGTTTTTCTAATTATGACAGAGAGAGGAAACCATCTAACCCCTGATGCGGTAGCGGCGGAAGCACCGCGCTTGGAAACTGCAGAGGGAATTTTTGAGGCACCGGAATTAGGAGCGGGTGATCCAAAAGGATATTTCACCGCAGTATTTGATGTGGGACAATCTCGCCCGGACTTTCGCGGGCGGAAGTCAGATGTTCCGGTTGTGCGTTTAGAGTATATGCCTCCGCAAAAGGACACACCATGGCAGGTGGTTGTAAAAGTTGAAGATGGGCATGAAAGCTATGCCGTTACTCTTGATGTTCGTGATAGTTTTGATGAGCGAGCATTAGAACAGTTAGCTAAGGGTATTCATGATTTTGTTACCCAGTATAAGGCGCAAGAAGTGCGGGGCAGACTTGCCAATATTTTTGGTGAAATGACGCGCAAGGTATGTAATCCATTTGCAAGTGCGATGCAAAGCAAACGAGGCGAGATACGACCATATTTGCCGTATGATTCTGAAGGTCCAACCAATGATCATAATTTAAAGGATGCGCAGTGGCTGGCCGAGCATTTCAAAGAGCAGAAGGATGTTGATGTAGATCAGCGCGGTGAGCGGATTTTGCGCGCGACAATCGGAAGCAAAGAGTTTGAGTTTTTGCAGAGCGGAGACATGTATTTTGTATTAAATAATGTCCCTACTATTGAAGTGATGGATGCCGCCATTTCGGAAGGTATTATGACTGAAAAGGAAAAGGGAGATTTTGTTAGTTTGGAGGAGGAAGCCAAATTGAAAAAACAGACAGTTGAGCAATATCAACAAAAAGGCGTAAAACGCGGCGCGGAAAAAGACCTGCGTGATATTTGGCAAAACAGTGGAGCGAATTACGAATATGATGCGGCGCGCCGGTTATATTATTTAGAGATTGCCGGCGAGCCGGTCATGGATGAGTTTGAGCGAGATTACATTGAACTCCTTGGCACAAATGCCGCACGCTATGACCACGCGGTTTTAGAAATAGGATTCGGCATGGGCATATCCGGGAATGCTATCCAAAAAGAGCTTGTACGGCAAGGAGATTTAGCTCTTCAGGAAGGTAGAGAGGCGAATCCCACGCATATTATTATTGAATTTAATCACGCGGTTGCTGAAAAAGCACGCGAATGGGCTAAGCGGCAGAAGATTCCAGTAGTGGTACTGGAAGGAGATTGGAAAGAAAAAATTAAGGAAATTCCCAAAGGAATTCTTACCGGTGCTCTTGCTGACCCGTATCCGCTTAACCTTGAAGAAAAACATAAGGATGCGGCAATGACACTTCAGGAAATACATGAGCGCTTGCGTCCAGGCGGCGTGGCAAGTATTTATGCCGATAGTCAATATGCGCTTTCACCAGATCATGCCGCAATAGCGAAAGAAGCAGGATACAAATACATCGGAACAGTTACGACGCGATTTGCGAAAGGCGGAAAGAATACGGGTGAATATTATAACCCTAGGCTACGCATGGCTATGCCCGTATTGTACAAAGATGGTGGAACCGGTTCTGCAAATCGGCAGGCCATTGAGTTGAATGATAATGGAAAGCGGAAGTTAGTGGAGAAATTATTTATTGACAATCCTCGCCACTTCAGAGAAAAATATTTTGGCGTAGCTTAAATTTATGACCAAACCATATTCTAATGATCGCGGAGATGGATATGAGGAACAGTATGTTAAAGAAAAACTTCATGATTTAGATGAGCTTAAACTCGACGCTTATCCCAAAGCTATGTCAGCGTTGGTGGCATTAGAATTAAAACCGGCAACAGAGGTGACTGTGCGAGCGAATCATGATAAAATTGATACTCTCACGCGATAATATAGCGCAAGAAGTGGATCATTTGCGAAAATGGAAAGCCGCATTGGAAAAGTATGCGCCGGAAACATATAAACAGTTAATTGGTGCCGCGCGTAATGTTGGTAAGCTAAAATAGCCCTGTGCCCCCACACCTATACGATTTGCTTTGTGAGTGTGGGGGGTGTGGATAGATTGATTTTGTGGAATTTCTTAAGGTTTGCTATACTGGTGGACTAATTACTTAAGATAAAAGCCCTATGGCAAAAGGACTGAATAAGTCACAAACCCTTAACGCGCTTGCTGAAAAGCTCGGCAAAACGCGCAAAGAGGCAGGAGAGATGCTGGAGGCGCTTGTTAATTTGGCCTACAGCGAGGCCAAAAAGGCAGGGGAGTTTACCATCCCGGGACTCGGAAAGCTTTTGAAAAAGCACCGAGCCGCGCGCATGGGACGCAACCCTGCAACGGGCGCCTCAATCCAGATTCCGGCCAAGACGGTCGTGAAGTTCCGGGTGGCAAAGGCGGCAAAGGATTCCATTCTGTAAAGAACGCGAGATGAAAGAGGACAGTCCTTCCAAAAAGGACTGTCCTCTTGTATAATCCGCGTAGCGGATTTCCCCGCGGCTTGCCGCGGGATCCCTGGAGGAAGGTCTGGAAACCCTC
>MGDU01000026.1 GCA_001790815.1 Candidatus Uhrbacteria bacterium RIFCSPHIGHO2_02_FULL_46_47
AGGGAAAGACAATGGATACCCCGCCTCAGCTTCGTTTATTCACCTAGGGCCATGCCGTTGGTCATACCCCGCGGCTTGCCGCGGGGTTGTTGATTAATAATTAGGAGGTGCATGTTGGATCACTTTGAAATGCTCAAACCGACTCCTGCAGAAGAAAGGATGATTAGAGAATATATTCAAGAAAACCCTAAGGCCTGGAGACGGATGGTCATTCTGGAGACGGATGGTCATTCCATTGATCGTTGTTTCGATCGCTCTTTCGGTCGTCATTTCGATCGTTCTTGCCGTGTTGCCTTAAAGCAACATACACGATAAGGATGACGCCGGTGTGTGTCTGGGAAGTTTTACCATTCCCTGGCGCACTTTTTTCTTTTTAGATCAACCATGACTCGATTAATGTGATTTTTTCCATAAGGCAGTCAATTTCTGTTTTTACACCAAGTGGCAATACTAATTGGGGATCAGTATGTCCAACATCAAAGTTAGTAACGATTGGCAAATCTGGTTTGCTAAACTCTTTTGTTATAATTGAAACAATTTTTTCTTCCAATTTCTTCTTCTCATTATCAGAATAATCTCTTGCACGAGAAAAAATAAGTCCGCTTATTTGATCGAAAATACCAAGCATTCCATAGTTTCGTAGTACATGGTCAATAAAGTGAAGGGATGGTTTGTTTTCTGAAGTTTCAAGAAAAAGGATTTTGCCTTTCCAAAAATCTTGCGAAGGCCAGAAATCCGTTGCTTTCATCATTTCTAAAACTTCAATACAGCCACCAAATAACTCGCCTTGAGCTCTGCCTCTTCCTTGAAGCCAGTGCCAGCCGTCATTCGGTTTCATCGGATTGACCTTGCCTAGGTTTTCCTTATTCGCCCAATCAGGATAGCCGTCGCAATATTTTTTATACGGTTTGTACTCATAACTTTCTTTTGGCTCAAAAAGAATTTCTCGAACATGGGATTTGAAACTCTTCGGTAAACTGTTCATCTGTGAGAAACCAGCCATAATTGATGGACCATAGAAACTTACTAGTCCTTGTAGGTTTAAAAACACGTGGAGGGTTGAGGTATCGGAATAACCCATCAATATCTTCGGGTTATTCACAATGATATTCTTGTTCACGAAAGGCAAAATTCGCACAGAGTCATTACCGCCGATTGAAGTAAAAATTGCCTTTATTTTGGGGTCAGCAAAAGCATCATTGATCTCTTTCGCCCGAACCTTGGGATTTTGCCTAAGAAATTCAGCATCAGCTCTTGTTGCCGGAAATTCTTTAATTTTCAAACCCCATTCGCGCAAAATTTTGAGTCCGTTTTCGTAGATATGCGGAAACGCACTAGGCCCTCCCCATGAAGGAGAGATAATAGCTACAACATCTCCTTGTTTTAATCTTTTGGGCTTAATCATAAAGTAGTTTTTTGTATCGCTTGTTTCTATCTTAACAAAATTCCAACTTATAGACAAGAACCTCAAATCGTGATAGAGTCTGCCAATATGAGAAGACGTATGTCTTCTTAGAGTTCTTTGACAAAAGGGAGAGGAAGTATAGAAATGACATCCAAGCAGACGGGCAGTGGTATCTTCATGCATGCTCCCGAAGCGACATCTGGCCTCTTTCGAATGAGTGTAACTGAGAGACTCAATCTATCACGGATTGCGGTTCTTGAAAAGGTTTCGTTTGACAGACAAATGCGCCTACTTCGAGCAAGCGAAGCCGGCATCAATTTTGCGAGAAGCGACTACAAGGATGTTTACGCCTTCTTTCAGGAAGCAAGCAAGGACTACGACAGTGATCTCGTAAATCCTTACTGGGCATTTACCCACGACATTCTCAAGTTTATCCTCATGAAATTCATCACGGAGCATTTCCGCGACGCGCGTACTACACACGTGTTTGATGCTGGAGCCGGCACTGGAAACTGGTCGCGTTTCGTTCTCAGTCTTGGTGTGAGTATGCACGGGATCATGTTCGACATGAATGCGAACATGTTGAGAGTGGCCAAACCTAAACTCGTTCAAGTGCACAACAACGTGCGTATTGTGGAGGGAAACTTGGAAGTTTTGAGTGATTTTCCCTCACAACGAAGTAACCTCGTGTTGTGTATGCACAACGTCATAGGACTGGGGAGAAATACCGAACTTATACTCCACAATCTCTGTACGTATTTGGAAGATGATGGTCTTGCTTTCATCATGGCGATGAATAAGTACCACGCTTTCAACTTTACTAGACAGTTCAGGGATGAAACCGAGGTCTTGCGTGTGGTACATGACGGAACCGTCAAGTTCAAAACTGACATGCCAGAGATATTTTGTTACACGCCGGAAGAGTTCGAGAAGATCCTTCGCGACGCTGGATTTGAGGATGTGACGATCTTAGGATTTCCCGTGACTGTTTACCCCTCTATCCAGGATACAAAATTGTTGCGAATGGATACTTCAATCCTTCAACTCAAAGATTCGAAAGTTCGGGCAGGGCTACTCGCCTTAGAGAAGAAATTGTGCCTCTATCCGGAGCTCGCGTACCGCGGCGGCAGTAGTCTTATCGCCGTGTGTAAGAAAAAGATTGTCGCATCAACGTAGCATGGACTGAAAGGAGAAACGTCATGACAAAGAAGCAAACATCTCAAGCTCCATGGTACAGCGAGGAAACTGGGTTCTTCGGGCCGGGCTATCTCAAAGAGTACGGGGACATGCTTACCCCAGAGAAAACTCTTGCCGAGGTTGATTTTATCGAAAAGACACTCGTACTCCAAAAAGATATAAAGATTTTAGATTGCCCCTGTGGACACGGCCGCCATTCGATTGCAAAGGACAGAGCACCAGTTGTTCTGTCTTTTTCTTTTTGTATTTTAGAAAATTTTTTGAAACTACCGTAAATTCTTGCTAATCTTTATTGGCGTGGCGCGAAGCGGCGGATTTGCGGAGACGGGGAGGCATTCCTTCTTCCCATTCTACTCCCTCAATCCCCCAGAGATTGTACTTCTTGAACTACATTAATTTTTTCTCTCCTCCCTCCTTGCGAAGATCTGCCGGATACCCTGCCGAGGAGACCCGCAGGCCCGCCTGTATTGAATTTCTTTTAAGAGTGGGGTTATGCGGGCCGAGGACGGAGCGAGGATGGGATATTACTTGCTTTACCACCTTCCATGACCGAGCGTATCCGAAGCAGGGTGCCGGTAGATATTCGCGCTCTCTCCCCTTCCTTTAATCCCCCAGAGATTGTTCTTTTGGAACTGCGCTAAATCCCCATTTAATAAGTTTGTTCATTTCTGAAAAACGCGCGGCATTATCTTCACTTCCCAGCACTACGCCAATGAGCTCATGCCCGTCATTGCCGGCGGCAAACACCAAATTATATTTGCTCTCCTCAATATGTCCTGTTTTCCCTCCAAACACCTCCACTCCCGGCATCTTAAACGAACGCAAAAGCCAATCAGTTGAAAAAACCGTGCGGTGCGCTCCTCCCACAGGCGCAAAAGTGAATCGTTCCTGCGTTACGGTATTGCGTATTTTTGGAAAACTCAATGCGGCTCGCGCAAGCGCTGCGACCTCGCGCGCAGTTGATATGTTTTCCGCTTTTAATCCCGTAGGATCAACAAAGCGCGTAAACCGCAGTCCGAACGCGGCGGCTTTTTTATTCATTTCTTCCACAAATCGCGCTTCGCTGTTAAATGCGGCGCGCGCCAAAAGCGTAGCTGCATCATTGGAAGAACTAACTAACATAAGCTTCCAGGCATCTTCAAACGCAAGCTTTTCCCCGGGTAAAAGATAGGCAATGTCCCCGTAGCGCTGGTCTTGTTTCTCAAACATCGCCTCTTTGCCCCAATTGGGACGACTATCCAAAATCGTAAGTGCGGTCATTAATTTCGTAATGCTGGCGATTGGCCGCGGATCATCCGCATTTTTTGCGAAAAGTATTTCTCCACGCGCCATATCAATTAAAAAAACGCTTTCAGCATTTATCTCGGGCGCGCCGGCGACTGTTGCCATAGGGATACTTCGCGAAACGATTAAAGGCGCGGGCGCGCTCAGGGTATGTATAATAACACCTAGGAAAGCAATAAGCTGAGCTAGCATAATTTTTTATTCAGTTTTAGCTTCATCCGCCTTGGTTGACTGCTGGGACATCAATGTCTGTATAACTTCATGGGAATGCAAGCTTGCATATCCCGGCAATGCTTCAATCGATGGAAGCCCCAAGTGGCGCGCGAACTCCATGCTGATACGATATTTTGACTGCTTTATTTTACCGTCAAATTCTTCATCAATAAGCCCACGAATCATCAGATTGCGCAAAATCAACCCGCAACTGACTCCGCGAATAATTTCCAGCTCGCCTTTTGAAATCAGTCCGCGATAAGCAATCACCGTCAAAGTCTCCAGTTGTGGGCGCGTCAACTCTCCGGCAAATTCTTCTTTAACAAACTTTTCCACCACTGCGGAATTGTTACCGGCGGTTCCCAATTGCCATGTCTTTCCGGTAGAAAATAATTGTATTCCCGATCGCCTATCCAAATACTCACGCTGAAGTTCGCGCAACGCATCTTCAGCATCTTTTTCTTTGGTCTCGGCCAGTTCCCCGATTTTTTTAGCAGTAAGCGGTTTTCCGGCGACAAACAGCAAAGACTCTATTTTTGAAGCCAAACCCGCCATATTGTATTATTTTCCACTGCGCTTTGGCAGGTATTCTTTATATTTTTTCTCTTGCTCCAGCCGCGCGTACTCCGCATCATACCGTTTGCGCAGAGCGTAAAATACCAATGCAAACCAAACTGTTGAAATTATCAAAATCAGCGCCAGCCAAAATCGCGCGGACAAAATCGCCGCGCCAAGATTCCGAAACCAAACTAAAATCAAACCCATAATTGCGCAAAAAAACAAAGGACGTGAAATTCGCTTTAATGATTTTGCGAGCAAAGGGTTGCTCCGCTTGGTCTTGGAAAAAACGCGCAAAAATACCCCCAGCGCCAAAATCAAAATAAAAAAACTCAATATTGCAATCAGCGCGATTTTGGTCAACGGAGGCGTGGTTATTGCAAACCAATAAGAGACATGCAAAAGATTTGTGATAGCCATATGCCTTGATTTACCTGATTTACTTAATTTACTTGCTTTACTTCCTCCTAAATATCAATCCGTAATGATACGGTCCGGCCGAAAACTCGCCCGCATACTCAAATCCGGCGGCCTGCGCAAGCTGTTTTGCCTCCGCCGGACTAAGGCGCTTTTGCGGCGGCGGACCCAAAGGCGAGGCGCTTAATTTCCAATCCGCCACAATAAAAGTGCCTCCGGTTTTTGTAATACGCGTAGCTTCGCGCAATACAACATCTCTTTTGGGAATTTGCGAAAGATCATTCACAAGAAGCGTTAAATCAACTGATCCGTCTTGTATTTTAAGCGCGCCCGGCTGTTCAAGATCAGCCCAGACCGCCTCCACATTATCCAGGCCTTCTAGTTTGCGCCGGCTTTCAATCGCGGACAATACTGATTTCAAAATATCTACCGCGTACACTTTTCCTTGCGGTCCGACCATATGCGCCGCCGGAAACACAAAATGCCCAACTGTACCGCAACCCAGATCAGCAACAACATAGCCCTGCCGTATGCCGCCATGCTCCAAAAGCTTGACTGGGTCAATAAGCTCATTGCCGCCTCTCATTTGTAATGACATATATTTTAGTATATCACACATTACCGCGAAATGCCAAAAAGCCGGCCAAAAATGGCTAACCCGATTGACTGCAAAATTCCACTCATATAAAAAAACGAAACCACAATAATTCCAACCCCCACCAGTTTATAAAATAGACGCGATCCGCCTTCAGCCCCCAAATGCTGTTCAGCCCATTGCACCGGCCCGAGCGCATTAAAAATCTTTTCTGATTTAATTACGATAAGCGCGCCAACTGCTACCCCGATTATGCTTAAAATATAACGCATAAGATTTGCATATATTCCATGGACGGTGCAGGGCTCGAACCTGCGACCTCCGCTGTGTAAAAGCGATGCTCTACCAACTGAGAGCCGACGCCCTTTGAGGGTCGGCTCCCCGACCGCGAAGCGCGTCGGGGCTAACCGTCATATGGACGGTGCAGGGCTCGAACCTGCGACCTCCGCTGTGTAAAAGCGATGCTCTACCAACTGAGCTAACCGTCCATGCTGAGAGCCGACGCCCTTTGAGGGTCGGCTCCCCGACCGCGAAGCGCGTCGGGGCTAAGCGCGCTAAATGCGCGGGAGAGGATTCGCCTACAACTCTCGCGGTCTTCCGACCGCTAGGTCGCAGGCCGCTCCTCGCCATCCGGCTCGCCAACATTCTCGCCGGATATGGCTGCGGCCTTCGAATCCCTCACGCGAGCAAAGCAGTTTGCTCGCTCCGCGCTTATTTAATTTGTTTACTAATGCGCGGGAGAGGATTCGAACCTCCATGCCCTTGCGGGCGTCGCCACCTCAAGGCGGTGTGTCTGCCGTTCCACCACCCGCGCACTATTGCTTTCTTCCTTCTCTCTTAGCACAAGGGTGTCGGAATTCCGCTGAGGAGACCCGCAGAATATCTATCCATATATCACAAGCGAAAAGTAACTGCCGACGGTGTGGCAAGGCAATTTTGGGAGCGTCTGCAGGTCCGACCTTGGTCGGGCCGAAAGAGGACCCTTGTATTGCCGGCCACATTGCCGGCAGGCACCTTGAGCGACCCTACATCCCCCGAGCGTGCTCCGAAGCGGGGTTCCGGCGACCTTGTGCGACTATTTTTCTCCCCACTATCATTCTAATCGCTTTTGGAACAATGTCAACCTGCAGAGGTGTCTTTACAATCCCATGTCCGCCCACCTGCACGCTAATCGGCTTTGCGGATTTAATGCGGCAGGAAACCGCGCGAAATTTAGTTGGCTCAGCCGGCTTTTTAAACATACCTCCCTGAAACGGCGCGATAATGACATCCAGAGCGCCATCAGTGGCATCCACACCATTTTTTAAATTCACGATCTCAATCGCTGAAAATCCTTTTGGAAATATGCTGAAAGTCGGGAAATGCAATTCCAATCCGTTTCCTTGCGCGCGCAAAGCGCCGAGAAACAGCTTATTGTCAACTCGCCCTAAATCCAGCTTATTAATCCGCCGCGCCGCAAGCGCCTGCGCCGCCTGACTTCCTTGCGAAATTGCAAGCGCGTCAGCATAGGCGCTGGTTTCGCCCAACGGAACATAGCCAACAACTATGTTTGACAAAGCAAATGCATTAACCGCGCTTTCAAGCAAATCATCGTTGCCAACAATAACAAGCGTGGTTATCCGTTTTTCCCCAAACTCTTTTATTGCCGCGGGAAATTTTAAAAACTGGGAAAGCTGGGAGATTTTGCCGTTGATTCCAAAATCAGTAATGCGCCCTTCAAGAAGCGCGAGCTGTGCGGCATATTTTTTATGCCGCAAGTAAGGCGCGTAAAGATATAGATACATGAAACTCGAAATTAGAAATTTACTATTCGGCCGCGCTTTCAGATCTTCCTATTCGTGATTCTGTCTTTTTGCCAGTTTCCAGTTTCAAGTTTCCAGTTTCCAGTTTTTCACCCTTTCCATTTTTCATTACGCACTTTCCGTGCAAGATAGCTTGCGGAGCCACTGAAAGAATTTTTGTTTCTACATTGCCCAGAAGGCGAGCGGTTGGCGAAAGTTCAAGAAGCTCTAAAGCGCGCACATCCCCGCGAACTTCTCCTGCGACATAGATATGGGTTGCGCTCACGGTTGCTTGCACGCGCGCGCCTTCAAGCACGCGCACATCGCCGCTCGTTGTGAGCGAGCCGGTAAGCGAGCCACCAATCACGATATTTCCTGAGGAGTTAAAATTTCCCTCAAGGTGCACTGAAGGGCCGATCACGGATTCAGTCGTGTCCCCTGAGGAAGGAGCAACTACGCTCAAATCTTGCGTTTTTTTGAACATAAAAGTTTAGCGCATAACCCTCACCCTACCCTCTCCCTGAGGGAGAGGAAGACCGTAGGTCTGGTGAGGGGTAATTAAATTAAGGGGTGGGTACAGCGTACCACACCCCTTTTTAAACTGCAAGAACGCGCGCTATGGCGGATTACTCATCACCAACCGCGTAGAGCATAGCGCCCGCCGTAATTAGCAATTTGCCGTCAAGCACAATTACGGATCTTAAAAGAGCGGCATCAAACGGTAAAGCTAATACATCATAGGTACCGTCGACATTGTACCGATATACACTCTCAACAGACGCAGTAAAGGCATATATGGCGTCATTGCCATCTGTTACTATGCCATCAGTTATAATTGGCGAAGCAATTTCGCGCATAACAGCGCCACTCATTGTATCGAATGCATAGATTCGCGATGTTGTACTCCATCGCGAGTAGCACGCGCTCGTGAAAGTTTCCCGGCCAAAAACATAGACCGCGACTGCGTCACTAAGCGCGGCAAAGTTTGAAGTCGTTCTTTGACAACAGTCCGTATAATCTACCCCGGGATACTGTTGCCAAATGCCAGCGCCAGCGAGTGTGATTTTGCGTGCGTAATATTCTCCACAATCCGTATAGTTTCCGTCAATTGGACAATAACACCCAGAGTAGCTCCAATTGCTGCTGAAGAACGCATCCGAATAGATCATCGAACCGCGTGCTTGCAGATACGGCGATGGAGGTGCGGTTGTAGTGGGCAGGTACACATTTTCCGCCGCATCCATCAAAAGCGGACTTGCGTAATAGGAAGAGGGGAACACCGTTTCATTAAGAACAGTTCCACCGTTGGTAAGATGAAACACGGAGCGTGCGTAGCCAGTGACACCAATCACATAGATGTCACCTGCTGATGCAACTACCGGAAAATACCTTGGTATTTTACCGCTCAGTGATGCTACCCAACGAAGAAGTCCATCAGCATTTCGCACTTCAACTGTATCAGTCGTCCCCACAACCAAACCACCATCGCGAAGCAGGGTTGCGGAAGTACGGAAATCCCCGTCTATATTCCAGAGCAAACTCCCATCCGGATTTATCGCATAAAGACCGCAACCTGTTGCAACGACATAACTCACGCCTGCTGAATTTACAACAGGTTCCTGCAAAGATCCACATGTCGTGGCTGACCACAACAGTGACGATCCTGTAGGACCAATCTGCGTGGAACGGTAGGTTTGTTGAGGATCATGTCCAGCCATTGGCCATGGCGCACCAGTCGCCAAACCACAAAGGTCACCCTCATCTATAGTGCCGTTGCAGTCATCATCAAGCCCGTTGCAGACCTCTGCTGGAACTAAACCGCACGCGCCACAGGCGTTGAGCAGACCCTCATCAGTCTCCCCGTTGCAGTCGTTGTCCAGACCGTCGCAGACTTCCGTAGGAACGAAACCACACTCCCCGCAGACATTCAGTACGCCATCATCCACTTCCCCATCGCAGTCATCATCTTCACCATTGCAGGTTTCGTCGGTGGCTGACAGCGGTTCCGCACTGCACACTGTCCCAATACCGCCTGATGCGCACTCCCACACGCCGGTGTTTTGGCAGGCGCCGATGCCGACGGTGCAAACAGTTCCAAGAAGCGGCCAGGTTTCATCCGTTGCGCCGTCACAGTCGTTGTCAGCTCCGTCGCAGGATTCTGAAAAATCTGGAAGCGGCAGCACACTGCAACCGATGTCGGCAAAATCGCTAGTGCACACAAACACTCCAGTGTTTGCGCACGCGCCAATGCCAACTGTGCAAGGCTCACCAAGCAGTGGCCAGGTTTCGTCAGTTGCGCCGTCGCAGTCATTGTCCACCCCGTCGCAGGTTTCGGTTGCGGGGCCAATAGCGCCAACGCAGTCGCCCCACAAACCATCCACGCAGGTTTGCGTGCCGTGAATGCACGCACCCGCGTCCGTTCCGCAAGGCACTTCGTCATCGTCAATGCAATCGCAGTCAACCGGCGTGTGTACACACGAACCGGTGCTACAAGCGTCGTCCGTGCAAATGTCCATGTCATCACAAGAGGTAACGCAATCGCCGCAGTGCTCCGCGTCGGTTTGCAAAAACACTTCACAACCGTTGCTTTGCAGATCGCCGTCGCAGTCCGCACGGCCTTCTTGGCAACTGCCGTAAAGGCATTCCTCGCCTTGGAGTTTGCCGGCTTCCTGAAGTCCATCCAGGCCATTGGCAACCGAATTGACCAGCATACACTGGAATCCACACATGCCTCTGACCAAACATAATGCCGCATCCGCATGCAAAATATCGTCGCAATCCTCCGTGTCATCGCTCCACATGCAAAGCGGACCGTACACTGCCGCGTAGTCCGCGTAGCACTTGTCGTGCTCATAGCAGACGCGATTCATGCAGTCGCCGGGGTCTCTCCAATACCATGCGCATCCAGTCCCGGATCTTGCACCCGGCCCGCAATAAAGCGCGTCTGGAAATGTTTGCGGTTGGTAATCCGAAAAGTCAGTAACTAATATACAAGTTGATGGCTCGGCGCCATATCGGCGCGAACCGGCGCGTTGAGAATTATCCGCAGGCGTACACCCCAGATCCGCAACCATGGCAGTCATCAAACGCTCGTAAGCATCCGCATCATTCCACAGTGCGGGTTCCACCGGATGCCCCTCGGCTTCCAAGGCAGAGCGCGCGTGCTCAAAAGCCGTGTTCATCCGCTCCTGCATATAGTATTGCTCCTCGCAGATAACCTGACTCTCGGCTTTGCTTTCGCCCTCGCCGCCGTCGGCAGTTTCGGCTTCGGCTTCGTGGCCGTTCGCTGGCGACTCATCCTTGTCCGCACTATTGTTCTGACACGCGATTCCAAAAACCAAAAACAGCCCCAGCATTTTGGCGTTGTGCATTTTTCCTCTCCTTGTTGTTGTAGTCGCCGGTCTTTTCGTAGTGAAGCGGAGATCCGCCTCTGGCGGAAGCCGGCGTAATACACAGCTTGTTGTCAAAAGAGCATTGTCTCCCCACTCAAAAGTATACTCCCATTGATTATATAAACACAAATTTTAATTCAAAACACTGAGTCTTTGTGTTGCGCCGCGGGCAATGACTCAGTGTTGAAACCCGACTCAACAAAGATTACCTCCTAACGCCTGCGGGTTTAGTCGATGGCTTATTAGGGTCGCACTTTAAGATTTCCACAGTATAATTCATTACTTTTGCCCACCCTTTTTCATCTTCCCACAGCGCGGGTGTGACCTTATATCCTTCCGACTCCATACGCTTCATCGCTTTTTGCGTTGCTTCCTGTATTTCTGCGGGGGTATGATTAGTATCTTCACAAGATGGTATGACAACTTCCACATCACCCTTCCTATTATTGCAGCCAAACCCAAGTAAAACAACAGCCACAACCACTGCGCACATTTTGAAAATCTGCGGGCGAATTATTGTTTTCCTCTTTTTCTCCTTGTGTTGATAATAAAACATAATCTATGCCTTCGCCGTAATTTCCGGAACCGCCGGTGCCGCTTGTACCGCCTTCACCTCCTCCTTCGGCCCCGCAACCGGAATTGTAAATATAAATGTTGATCCTTTGCCTTTCCCTTCCGACTCTACCCAAATTTTTCCGCCATGCGCTTCCACAAACATTTTCGCCACATGCAATCCCAGTCCGCTTCCCTCAATCGGCTCGCCATCGCGCCGCCGCAAATTGCCTCCTTGAGCGCGACGGAACTTTTGAAACACGACTCCCATATCCTCCTCGCTTAATCCCATGCCTGTATCTTTCACCGCCACCCTCAACAACGCCCCCTCACCCTGCCCCTCACACCCCACCTCAATCTTCCCCTTCATCGTGTACTTAATCGCGTTATCAATCAAATTAGTAATCACATGCCGCATCTTCTCTTCATCAAACTTGGCTAAGGATACACTCCCTCTCCCCTTGTGGGAGAGGGCTGGGGTGAGGGGAACAAACCCCAACTTCAACCCCCTTGCCTGCGCCCGTGGCTGATACTCCTCCACAATCGCACTTATAAGCGCGCACAAATCCCCTTCTTTGAAATTATACTGCATTTTGCCCAGCTCAATGCGCGAAACATCCAGATATTCATTAATCAGTTCAATAAGCCGCTCCGTGTTCTCCAACATTTTAGTAAGCGCATCCATCTGCCGCTTATCCTTTACATCTCCAAAAGTTCCATCCATCAGCGCTCCAATCCCGAGCTTCACCACTGTCAGCGGACTGCGCAACTGATGAGAAGCCATAGACAAGAAATCCGTCTTGGCCTGATCCAACTCCTTCAACTTCGCATAGGCCACCTCCAATGCATTCTTCAACCTCTCCATCTCCTCCCGCCGCTTGACTTCGTTGATAACACTTCGAACTAATAAGACACTTAAAATTGCTACGAGAAGGAAAAAGCTAATACGTAATAAAATCGTAACCAATGAAATGGAAAGAAAGATTTCATTCAACAGTACAAGCAATATTAAAATTATTAGTAGTTCCGTAGCAATAACTCTAATATTCATGAAACGATGTTTAACTATTGCATAAGAAAGCGCAAGAACCCAAATAAGTGTAAATGGTGGACCTAGCCATAGGAATTGAAAAATTGTGAACCATGGAAGAATGACGTTCGCTATACCAGCTAGAATTAGACCTACAAGTGTGCCAAATACTACATATTTAAGTTGGGCTTTAACTGGTCCATGGGTGATTTGATATTTTTTAAATAAATTTCTAAACCCTAAAAAAAATACACTAATAAAATGTATATCAAATAGTGTATGCAGTGGTCCATAAATAAATCCTCTATTGTGATCCTCGAGTAGTGCGTGAGCAATCATTAAATTTGTAAAAAAATAAAGAAAAAATAAAATTATGTTAGGGGAAAAAATAATAAAGATTTTGACTCTCTTAATCTTGGTGGGTGTTTCGGGGAAGACAAGAGAAAAATAATAAAAGCATGCTGGTATAATGCCTCCAAAAAAATATACTGCTTTTGCCCAAAAATCAGCCCATATGGTTTTATTGGTGCTATAAAATAGCATCAGACTGAAACTCCAAACTGCAACTGATATAACAAATGCTCCAAAACTAATATTAATGCGACTTTTACGATTTTGTAAATATACAAAAAAACCTAAAGAAAAAATAATTATACCCATTATGAGAAGAGAAATAAAACGAAAATCCATACTGGATATATAATACCATAAAATGACAGACTATTAAAAGACACGGAGACATCCATATCTCCGTGTCAAGACGAACGAACCCACAGCTTACTGGTTGACTCTGCGGCTCGAGCGCTTGTACATCGCGGCGAAGAAGCGCTCCGGCAGTACGGTGAACTCGAGTGGGTCAATCAACGCAACTGCACGATCGGGCGACCACACTATTGCGCGCGTCGAGGCCTTATTCTTCGCACTGTCGTAGCCCAAGAACTCGGCAGTGACGACGGTCGTGATGGGCGGCACCAACACGCGTGAACCACCCGTCCAGCTCACCTGGCGACCTTCGATCGCGAGTGGATAGAACGGGTCGTCGGAGAGCGGGAAACTCTCACGCATGTAGTGACCCACGAGTACCGTTGATGTGAGTGCCATGGCCCCACCTAGAACATGCAGGGGCACCATTGGGTACTTGGGGAAATGCCCCACACACTTCTCGAGCGGAATGTCGCACGGTGCAACCACGCAGAGCTGGCTGTCAGGCCCAGCGCAGACGAGTGCACTGTGCAGGAAGTAGTTGAAGGGATCCCGTTCGGGAATCTTCTCGTCGATGCCCTGCTGGTCGATCTGCGTGATGGTCGTGAAATCCGGCAGGACCGCACCCTCCGGAAGTCTGGCCTGCGGATTGATACCGGATAGCGCAGTATTGATGCGCATTACCATCGTTTCCATGCCCATCTCCTTTCACTGTGGTTAACGAACAAACTCCTCCTACTGACCCCTATTTAAGCACAAAAAATGAAACTTGTCAAGTTTTTGGCCATTTTCATTTCCCTTTTAGCCTTTTTTACCTATTTTCCGCTCCTTTCTCCTTATTCCCATCCCACACCCCTCTCTTTACACTTCCACCTCTTTAACACTGTCCAACTTTAACAATTAATAAAACTAATCTGCGGAAGATTTGATGCGGCCGCATCAAATCCCCCGCACTTTTTTTATCCTATTTGTCTTTATAAGCAGATCAACTCCGTGTACTTCCCCTTCCCCTTTCCCTACCCCCTTCATACCTCCCTTTTTTACCCTTCTTTCTCCACACTCCCCCCATCCTCCCCCCACCAACCACCAAACACCCCCCTAAACCCCCTTGCGGACGAAAGTGTGCGGCCGCATCTTTTTCACCGCATTTTTTTATGCCTTCTCTACCTCTTTCTCCCCTCTCGCTGTACTTACAAACCATTAATTAATAACTATATGGGCGCTTTTGTAACAATTATCACAAAAGTGCCCATCACCATAATCCCTTCTCTCCCTCCGCCTCCTCCATTTAATATAAAACAAACCATCCAAATCCCCTGCGGCTAAAAGTGTGCGGCCGCACACTTTTAGCCGTATGATTGAGTGTGCTATAATAGAGAACATAATCCTAGTTATATCCGGAAGGGCTGTTGATAACTTAATAAAAGCTATGTCCAAAAAACTGAAGCAAAAAAATTCACCCTTGAAGTCGCGCTTAAACGCCACACGCGTGGCCTTGCAAGAATTGGCAGGATTCCTTTCCTGGGCCACTTCGGGCAAAGCTTACATGAATATTGAGGCGTACGAACAGCTGCAAGACCGCCAAATGAAGCGAGAAAAACTAGAACACCTGCGCTATCTCCAGCGCAGTAAAATGATT
>MGDU01000027.1 GCA_001790815.1 Candidatus Uhrbacteria bacterium RIFCSPHIGHO2_02_FULL_46_47
CCAACCCGTTAAGATTTTGTTTTTTCTTCCAAACCTTTTTTCAAAAAAATCAACAATAGTATGCGCGCCGTATTGATCGCCAATTTCTTTTATTTTTTTTGCCAATAATCCGAGAATACACATGCCAGCTATAAAAGAAATTGGCAACGCCAAACCATACGAAATACCTGTGTTATAAACTTCCGAAACAATCGCAACTGTTGCGCCAGCCCCCACCACTGTAGCAACAGTAGAAAAAGTCATAAGCCAAAGATTTGTTTTCCGTTGATTTACAAAATATGCCTCAACGGATTCCTTTCTAGAAAAATACCACGCAACGAAAAACATCGCTGCTAAATAAATTATTAAAACAATTGATGTTGTATCCATATATTTTATTTAATTAAATCATCAACACTTATCTCACTACTTCTCATGGCTGTGCCATTCGGAGTTCGCCTTTGGCGAACGAAGAATGGTGGACCCACCGGGAATCGGACCCGGACCTCAGCCATGCCATGGCCGCGTAATACCATTTTACTATGGGCCCGATGTTATTCTGCAGCGGCTTGTCTAGCTCTTTCTCGAACGTTCCATTTTTCCGTATATCTATCGAGTTGATCCAATTGTTCCCGCAATCCTGGTAAACGCTTCTCCAGATCAGCTAATGCTTCTTCCATATCACTTTTTGCTTCAATAATATTAAGCATTGCTTCCTCCACATCAGTACTATTTTGTGCGCGGTGAATCATTTCTCTTAACATCACTATAGCCTCTGCGTAATTTTCCGCGTCTCTTATACTGTCGCCGTATTTTGATCCATCCACTATTTCGCGTATATGTTTTAAATAATCCTCTAAAGGAAGCACCTCAGCTTCTTTGCCGGTTGGCGGTTTTGGTATTTCCTTTTCTGGCGGACGATGTTTTGATAAATCTATTATTTCACCCATAATTTATAATTTTAAACCCGTGCTTTTACAATAACAAAAATTCCCTTAAAAAGCAAGGGACGGCAGGGATAAAGGTACTACGTGGAAGAAAAAAGTCGTTGCCCTTTAATAATTGCCGTCTCTGAGGGTGAGACACTAGGAAGCCGGATGCCCGGGGAAGGGCCTCACCACTATAGCTGTACACCGCAGCCACCCCATCGGTTCCGCAAAGCGGAGGAGGGGGTAGCATTACCAAGTATGGTTATCTCGCAAGCGCGAGTGCGGCGATTTGAGAAGGTGCGGAAGCGGCGCGCACGAGCCGTGAAGAAAATTTTGGTCTGTGCGTGTCGCTGATTTAATTTTATCAATTTTTGTCGCTGTCATCAATGGGGAAACCATCTTGCTTAACTTGTCAAGCCCCGTAGTAGAAGTTCGACAAAAAAATAAAAATTTTTACACTGGAAATTAAATTTTGTGCTTCATTAAAGCTTTTTTGGAGAAGAAACAATCTAGTCGCCTTCGGCGCAACGTTGAACTTTCACTACGGGGCAAGCCCCTGCCTGTGGATAACTTTTCCTGCAAAATCCGGTTTCTGGACTAATTTCGTGATTTTTGCTAAACTATGAGACAATTTAAGCGTGGCCTGGTACCCAAGTGGTAAGGGATGGGTCTGCAAAACCCTTATGCGCGGGTTCGATTCCCGCCCAGGCCTCCAAATTGAATAAATTTTCCGCCAAAGGCGGATGCGCCTCGGGCGCAAAATATTTAATATGACAAGTAAGACAACTGATTCGCCTGCTAAAGTTCAACCCTGGACTGCCGGAGAGTTGCATTTGCACAAACAAGCCGTGCGCCGACTGGAAACTATTTTTCAAGCCGCCACTGCTCTTGTGAGCCGCAAAAAATCGTTTACGGAAGAGCAACTTTACAATTTCATGGTGCAAAAAATGCGAACAGCGCAAATGACCAGCGTAAATAACTGGGCGATTGTTGCTTATGGAAAATCAGCCGCTGATCCACATTATCGCTTTGCGCCCGGAAAAAGCCGTACGATTAAACCCGGACATTTTTTACTGCTGGATATCTGGGGAAAAATCAATCGGCCAGATGCCCCTTACGCGGATATTACTCATATGTATTTTGTAGGGAAACGCGCGCCGGCGCGCTTTCAAAAACTGTGGAATGATCTGCGTGATGCGCGTGACAAAGCATTAAATCATCTTTCGCAAAATGCAACTGCGCACGGCGCAAAACTCCACGCGCTTTCAAGCGACCATCTTGATCGCTGTGGTTACAAAAATCTTTTTATCCATGGACTTGGCCATGATCTTGGCCATGACCATCCGCATGGCCCGGGGATTAATCTTTCGCCGCGCTTCCGCCGATCGCTTGAGCGCGGCCGCGGCTATACCATTGAGCCGGGAATTTATAAAAGCGGACAATTTGGCCTTCGCTCGGAAATTAATCTTTTCCTTGATCATCACGGCCGCGTGCAAACTACTAGCACTCTCCAACACGGTCTTCAATTAATTCACTAGCCCATAGACGCTAGCCCCTAACTTACATGTCTCGTCTTACACATAGCGTCCGCTCTCCTGGCGGATGGAAACGGCGTCCTAATCGGCGCGCCTCTACACGTCCGCCGCCTCAACCGCGGTTAAGGCAATCTTCCCGCCATATTCGCTTTTATTTACTTTCCTCTCTTTTCTCTCGCCGCTTACTTACCAGACTCTTAGTGTTTAGCATTATTGCCATTGTAAGCGGCGCAACTTTTCTTACCTTCGCAATTGCGACACTTTCACATAATCTGCCAGAACTCGGGCGCTTAATAGACCGCTCCGTGCCGATTTCTACAAAAATTTATGATCGGGAAGGCAAAGTACTTCTTTACGATATCCATGGGGAAGCAAAGCGCACGCCCATATCCCTTGATCAAATTGCGCCGCTTGCAATTAAAGCCGCGCTAGTTGCGGAAGATCGTGATTTCTACGCTCATCCCGGATTTGATATTCGCGGGATGCTGCGTTCACTTTTTCTAGATATCTTCGCCGGAGGACCGCTTCGTGGCGGCTCCACTATTACGCAACAATTTATTAAAAATGCTGTGCTCTCCCGAGAAAAAACGCTTTCCAGAAAACTTAAAGAACTCATGCTTGCGTATAAAATAGAGAAAAGGTTCAGCAAGGATGAAATTTTAAACATGTATTTTAATGAGATCCCTTACGGATCAACAATCTATGGGATTGAAGCTGCTTCACAAACATTTTTTGGCAAGAGCGCGAAAGATCTTGATCTTGTTGAGGGGGCGATTCTTGCCGCCCTCCCAAAAGCGCCGAGCCGTTTGTCTCCCCATGGCAACCACACTGACGAACTTATCGCGCGCGTGCGTTATATTTTATCCGGTCTAGTTGAGGAAGGGTATATCAATAGAAAAGAAGCGGATAGCGCCGCAAAAGAAGATCCCCTCGCGCGCGTTAAACTAAAAAAAGAAACTATTCTGGCGCCGCACTTTGTATTATATGTGCGCGATCAGCTTGTCGATAAGTACGGCGAGGAATTTATCGAGCAAGGCGGGCTTAAAGTTATAACTACGCTTGACTGGCGCCTACAGCAAATTGCCGAAGAAGAAATAAAAAAGGGAGCGGAGTACAATGAAAAACAATATCAAGGAAAAAACGCGGCCCTGGTTGCTCAAGATCCCAAAACCGGGCAGATTCTGGCTATGGTTGGCAGCCGCGATTATTTTGACGAAACAGTGGATGGAAATGTAAATGTTGCGCTTCGCGCGCGCCAGCCCGGCTCTTCTTTTAAACCCATTGTTTACGGCGCGGCATTTGCTAAGGGCTTTACCCCCGACACGCTTCTTTGGGATGTAGTGACTACTTTTAAAGTAGAGCCCAAAGACTACACTCCTCATAACTATGATAATAAAGAGCATGGGCTTGTATCAATTCGCCAAGCGCTGGCGGGTTCACTCAATATCCCCGCGGTAAAAACCATCTATCTTACCGGGATTGGCCGCGTGCTTGATCTTGCGGATAAACTTGGATACACCACGCTTACTGATCGCAGTCGCTTTGGTCTTTCATTGGTGCTCGGAGGAGGAGAAGTAAAACTAGTAGAGCATGTGGGAGCATTTGCGGCGTTTGCCAATGATGGAAAGCATACTCCACAATCCGCACTGCTGCGCATTGAAGACTCCTCCGGAAGAGTGCTTGAGGAGTGGGAGGCCCCGCGCGTAAAACAAGTCGTGGATCCGGCAGTCGTGCGTGAACTTATAAGTGTGCTGAGCGACAATGCGGCGCGGGCTTTTATTTTCGGATCCAATAGTCCGCTTATTCTTAAAGATCGTCCAGTGGCGGCAAAAACCGGCACCACCAATGATTGGCGCGATGGCTGGACGCTTGGCTTTACTCCTTCGCTTGCGGCGGGAGTTTGGGCAGGAAATAATGATAATGCTGAAATGAAACGCGGGTCTGATGGCGTGCTTGTTGCCGCGCCGATTTGGAATGCCTTTATGTCCCGCGCCTTAAATAAAACTCCTGCTGAACAATTCCCCCCCCTTCTTCCGCGCACCATTTTTAATCCTCTTTTGAGAGGACAGGGGATTGCCCAACCAATTACAGTTAAAGTAAATAGAACAAACGGGAAAATTGCCACCTCCTCAACTCCGCGGGATTTAATTGAAGAGCGCGTCTATGGCGCTCCTCATTCTGAGCTTTACTATTTTAACAAAGACGATTTAAGCGCGCCATCGCCTGCGGAGGCCAGCACAGATCCGAGTTTTCAAAACTTTGAAGACGCTTTGCGTCGCTATGGGGAAGAGCATAATTTCCGTGGCGAACCTCCGCCAACTGAGTACGATACTACTTCCACAACTTCTACTCCTTAATCGGCATGACGATATAAAAGTAATCACTTCCGTTTTCTTCAGTAAGCATGGTGGGGGAAGAAGAGTCTGTGGCTTTGAGCACGATTTTTTCGGACTTAAGCGCGTTTACGCCGTCAAGCAGATATTTCCAATTAAACGCGATTTTCGCGCTCTCACCTTGAACATCTCCCTCCAGCGCGCTAACATGCTCTCCGGTTTGAGAGTTAAGCGCCGCGACTTTGACCGCCCCGTTTCCTCCATCCAGCTCTACCGCGACATCATACACTCCGGATTTTGAAAAAAGTCCAGCGGCTTTTACAGCGCCGGCGAATTCTCCTTTAGCCACAGCGGCGCGAATTCCAAATCTAGTTGGAACAATTGCTTTATAATCAGGATATTGCCCCTCAATAAGGCGTGAAACAAATTCAACCGAGGGAAGGATAACCGCCAGCTGACTTTGAGATACCATGAGCTTTGCAGTACCGGTTTCCTCAGTTGCCTGCGCGCAGATGCGCGCAAGTTCGGCAAGGGCCCGAAGCGGAACAATCACTTTTATTGTTTTTTTAGCATCTCCCTCAACTAGGAGGGTTTTTTCTGCGAGGCGATAGCTATCCGTGCCAGCAATGGTAAGTTTTCCTCCTTCAAAGGCAAGGTGTGCTCCGGAAATCTCTGGCCGCGTCTCAGTTGGAGAAATCGCAAAAAGCACTTGCTCCAACCCTTCCAAAAGTCCGGGGAGAGATACGTTGAAGTTTACCCCCTCTTCAATGGCGGGAATAACCGGAAAATCAGCAGCTGGTAATCCTTTCATGGAGGTGTGGTGCTTGCCGCAAACCACCCTTAACGCTTGATTTTCAAGTGTAATATCTACGCGTTCTTTCGGAAGAAACGCAATATAGTCGGTAAAAAGCTTGCCGGGTATAGTAAACTCTCCGGGTTCTTCTACCTTCCCCCTTACCTGATAAGTAATTCCTATTTCAAGATTTGTTGCTTTAAGAATAATCCCTTCTACCTCCGCTTTAATATGAATATTTGATAAAATTGGGAGATTACCGGCTCGGGCGGCAACTTTTGAAACAAGAGAAAGAGCCCTGTAAAGATTTTCCTGTGTGCAGCTAAAGCGCATGTTGTTATTAGATTAGTATATTAAATTAGAATTAAGTAATAATAAGGCGGTGGATGGAGTGAATAACCGCGCATAACCTATAATATTGCGCCTATCAGGAGTGGATATTATGTTAAAGAGGGAGGTGGATAAAATTTTGTTTCCTGTGTAAATCTTGTAAAACGAAACAAAAAATAAATTTTTTTCCACTTTGTCGCGCAGAAAGTATAGTCCTAGCGCACTACCTTTCCCCTTTTTACGCACAACCTATCCGTTATAAATTCGCTGCCGTATAAGTTCAATATCTTGTTTTAGTTTGGCATCCTCCTCAACCCCATTTTTGATTTTTGTATAAGCATGCATGGCCGTGGTATGATCGCGGCCGCCCAGCTCAGCCCCAATCGCGGGGTAGGATGCTTTCAACTCTTCACGAAGCAAGTACATAATTATTTGGCGAGGAAAAGCAAGGCGTTTTTCTCGGCTAACACCCAAAAGATCAGAAATAGGCAAGTCGTAATAAAGAGAAACAGTTTGGATTATTTGCTTCGGTGTGGCTGATTTGCGTGCTGGCTGAGAGGAGGTCAGGAATTTTTTAACAAATTCCAGCGTGGGAGGGATATTTTTCAACTGGTGAAACGCGATAACTTTGTTAAGGGCGCCTTCAAGTTCGCGAACATTGTGATAAACAACAGTGGCAATATAAGTTATGATGTTTTTATCAAGCTGATAAGCGCGTTCTAGGCATTTCGCCTCTAAAATAGCAACCCGTGTTTCAAAATCCGGAGCGCCAATGTCAGCAATCATTCCCCACTCAAACCGCGAAAGAAGGCGCGCCTCAAGAGAGGGGATAGATTTTGGGGGACGATCAGAAGAAAGCACCATTTGCTTGTTGTTTTGGTGAAGAGTATTAAAGGTATGAAAAAGTTCTTCTTGCGTGCCTTCTTTGCCGGTAATAAACTGAACATCATCAATAAGCAAAAGATCAACTCCGCGATAGGTATCTTTGAATTTTTTTGCGTTGCCCCCGCGGACGGAATGGATAAATTCATTAGTAAATGTTTCGCAGGTGACGTACAGAATTTTCGCCGAAGGGTTATGAGCCAGCATTTCATGGCCGATTGCCTGCAAAAGATGGGTTTTGCCAAGCCCCACTCCCCCGTAGATAAAAAGAGGATTATAAGCTTCTCCTGGGCGAGCAGCGACCGCCCGAGCCGCGGCATGGGCAAGCTCATTACCCTTTCCTACAATAAAGGTATTAAAAACATAACGCGGATTAAGGCCGCACTCAGAAGCCGCGCTATTTTTTAAAGAAGCACGCGGGGCGCCAGAAGGTACAGAAGGGCCGGAAGTTTGCGGAGTAAAGAAAGAGGGGGGCCTACCGCCAACCTGGTAGGTAATTTCCCGAACAGGTTTACCGGTGAGTTGCTGAAGAGCTTCCAAAATTACCCGATGATATTTTTTTTCAAACCAGGCTTTTGTAAATGTATTGGGAACAGAGACGGTGATGCGCCCATCCTCGGCAGAAATAATAGAAGTATTTTTAAACCAAGTTGTAAAATTTGCCTTTGAAAGCGTGACTTCAAGTTGTCCAAGGGCAGCTTGCCAGAGTTGGTCTGGGGACATACAAGATGAGTGGTCTGAAATTAGCCCGATAATTATTTGAGGACTGTACCATGCCGCATTCCACGCGTCAAGTATGCGCAGAAGAGTCGCCCCAAAACAGTAAAAAGTATTTTTAGAATACGTCAAGAAGGAAAAAGTTGATAAGATGTTGATGAGGTGTGGGTAAGGCCAAACCACAGATTATACGCACAGATTGCACAGATTCGAATTTGCGCATTTTTGTGATCTGTGTTTTAATATCTGTAGTTATGCCAAAGCGAACTTATCAGCCAAAAAAGCGGCGGCGCGCAAAAGTGCATGGCTTCCGCGCGCGAATGCGTAGCGCGGGTGGGCGTAAAGTTCTTAAAAGACGACGCGCAAAAGGACGTTATCGTCTTACGCCGTAACATATTATGTTGTCCAGACGCCACCGCTTGTCAGGAAAAACCGCAAGCAATATTTTTCGACGCGGGCGCTCTATGTCAGGTATGGCACTGCGAATCAAATGGGTGCCCGCCAAAGGACAAGTAGCGCATGCAACTGTTGTGGCGGGGCTTGCCTTTGATAAGCGCGCCACGCAGCGCAACGCCGTGAAGCGACGACTACGAGAGATATTGCGCCCGCTTCTTGAAGCCCTGCGCGCCCCATACGACTTGATGATATTTGTAAACAAAAGCGCGGCAACACGATCATTTTCAGAGCTTCGCCACGAACTCATTGCCTTATTAAAAAAAGGAGGATTATTGTAAACCATGCTCCGCTTCTTACTTTTTACCATTGCCTCTGCCCTAATTTGGATCTATCAAAAAACAATTTCATTTGATCATGGGGTTATGCGCAAGTTTGCGCCGCAAGGAAGATGTAAGTTTTATCCCAGCTGTTCTAATTACGCCAAAGACGCGCTTTTAAAACATGGCATTATAAAAGGAACCGCCTTGACTGTCGCGCGCCTGACGCGTTGCAATCCGTGGAGCAAAGGAGGAATTGATAAACCTTAGCTATGATTACCTTTTTTTACGGGGATGATATTTGGCGAAAAAAACAAAAACTCACGCAATTTATAGAACGGTTTATTCGCGAGGTTGATCCTTCCAAAATGAATGTGCAAGTTATAGAGGCAAATGAGGCGAGCGAGGAAACTTTGCGAAGCAAAATTTTAGCCGCGCCATTTTTGGCAAAAAAACGGATGGTGGTGTTAAAAAATTTATTGACTGAAGGGCGGCGGCAAGGCCTTTTTGAAATTGTTTTGGAAGCATTGGAAAATTTGCCGGAACATAGCGCAGTGGTAATTAGCGAGGATCAGGCCAAGCCCAAAAAATGGAAAAATCAAAGCGTCAAAATCCTGTGGGAATTTTTAGAAAAAAATGCCACCGCGGAAGAGTTCAAACTGCTGTGGGGTGCGCCATTGGAAAAAGAAATTCATAAGCAAGCCAAAGCTTACGGGATTACTTTAAAAAACGACGCGGCCGCGCTTTTGGCCATTATGTGCGCGGGCGATTTGGGGCAAGTGGAGCAGGAACTACAGAAATTGTCTGCGTATTGTGCCCCCTCATCCGGTCTGCGACCCCCCTCTCCCCCGGGGAGAGGGCAGGGTGAGGGTGTAGTTACTGCCGAGAATATAAAATCTATTTGCATTACCCAAGGCGAAGCGAATTTTTTCGCGTTTCTTGACGCGCTGGGCACCAAAAATAAAAAAATACTTTTGCAAACTTTAGATGAGCAATTGGAAGGTAATGAAACCACTCAGCTTATTGCGCAAATTTCCGCGCATATTCGGGCATTGCTCGCCGTATCTTTAAAAGGCGAAAGAGGGGGGCAAGCCCTGCATTTGCACCCGTTTCAGTTAAAAAAAGTTTTAGCGCAAGTGCGCCACTGGAGCGCGCCGGAACTTAAACAAATGCTCACGCGGCTAATGCTTTTGGATTTTGCCGTGAAAAGCGGAACAGTGGCGGATGCGCCAACCCAACTCACTTCTCTTTTGGCGCAAATCCCAGTATAATTGAGAAGTAATTCGTGAATTAAGCATATGAACCGTTTTGTCCAATTTTTAGTAGGATTTTGTTCGTTTATTTGGATTCTTATTGGGGGAGCAGTTATTGTTGGGGTTATTTTGGGAGCCACCTATGTAGCGAGAGAAAAGCCATTTGAAAATATCGCACCGCTCCTGCAAATGGTAAGCGGCGGAAGTAGCGCGCAGAATTTAGAGCAGCAAATGCAAACTCCGGAATTTCAAGCCTGCGCAAAACGCATCTTAGGAGAAAAAAGATTTAATGAACTCATGAAAGGGGGGCAAGAGCCAACGTCGCAGGAATTTGCAAAAGTCGCGCCATGTTTCAAGTAGTTTTACAATGTAGCCGCCGGTCTTTAGCCGGCGCAGCTTAATAAAAAAGAGTGGCCTTTTGTGGCCGGTCTTTTTTGTATTTTATTTTATTGCATTCACTCGTTGCATCCAAGCGCTTTTTAAACGATTGGCTTTATTTTTGTGAATAACATGCTGTTTTGCAGATTTGTCCAAAAGTTTATAAAACTTCGAAAGCGCGGGCTTTGCTTCCGCGGATTTTTTTTCAGCAACAAGTTTTCCCAGCGCTTTTGACGCATCTTTAATGCGTTCTTTTACTTGGCGATTGCGCGCCGTGCGCTTTTTGGTTTGTCTTTGGGCCTTTTCCGCGGCATGAGTATGTGCCATAGGTGATTTTTATTGTAGTATGCAGTTATTAATTGTAGCCGCAGGTCTTTAGCCTGCGCAAGGCCGAGTGATTTAATATGCCCATCCTACACCAATCCCCCAATCTTGACAAGCCCCTGAATTTGTGCTATATTTATAGGTTCTTTAAATGGCCTAGCCTTAGTTTGGTGATGATTTATATATTGTAGCCGCCACTTCGTAGCCGCAGGTCTTTAGCCTGCGCAATGCCGGCTGACGCAACCTAAAGAGTTGCGCCTACAATAACACAATGTATATGATGTGTAGCAATGCCGGCTTCGTAGCCGCAGGTCTTTAGCCTGCGCAAGGCCGGCTGACGCAACCTAAAGAGTTGCGCCTACAATAATACAATGTATATGATGTGTAGCCGCAGGTCTTTAGCCTGCGCAATGCTGCCGGTCCTGTAGCCGGCGTAGTTCGCGGCTACCACGTACTAAAATCATATATAGTTGAGCCCTTGTATGGATATGATTTCCAATCATTTGTAATGCCCTTGCGTACAGGATTTTCTAAAATATAGCGCACGTGTTTTTCTATCTCTTCATCCGCTCGTAGTACATGGTCGTAAAAATCCTTTTGCCAGCGTGCCCCAATATTTTTTGAAAACCAAAATCCACTGCGCTGTTTAAAATTTACCACGCACTCATAAAGATTAGAGTGTTCTTGTTTGCCTTCAAGCAAAACATGAAGATGATCTGGCATAAAAAGATAAACATGCGCATCAGTAGCGTATTTCTGTAACGAATCAATAAGCAATTCTTTTATTGGGAGAAAAGTATCATTATTAGTAAAGTATGTTTTGCGTTCTTCAATACAGCAAGTAAACGCAACCGCACGATGTCCGCGATAAAGGGCTGGATCAAGGCGGTGCGGTTTTTCTTTAACCATACAAAATATTTCTTAAATCAATGTAGCCGTCGGTCTTTAGCCGACGCGCATTACGCAACCTAAAGAGTTGCGGCTACAATCAATAAAGGATACGCAGGCTAAAGACCTGCGCCTACACTGTTGGGAGAGGAAGGTCTTCGCGGCCGGAGTCCAGTTGTTGTGGTGCGGCTAATGTGAGTTTTCCTTCAAAGCGATCTAGGCGCTTGATGCTGTCTTCATAGGAATTTTTGGCGCGGGTAAGATGCGTGCCCACCAGTTCAAAGTCGCCTTTGAATTTTTCTAAGTCTCCGGTTAAGCGCGCCAGATTTTTTAAAATATCTCCAGCACTTTTTTCCACCTGCATGCCTTTCATTCCCAGTACAATTGCCTGCAGATATACATAAAAAGTATTGGGTGAAACTGGGATAACGCGACGATCATACGCATAGTGCATAAGCGAGTGTTCATCCTCCCCTTTTATAATAGTTTCATAATATACATTTTCTGCCGGGATATACATCAACGCAAAATCAAATGTTCCTTCATCCGGCAAAATATACAGTTTGGCGATTTTATCAATGTGTTTTTTGACATCATTGATAAATTGCTTGCGATAAGCCAGCCGCGCCTCCTCATCTTGCGCGTCCAGCATTTTTTTAAAATTCTCCAGCGGAAATTTTGAATCCACTGGCACGAGTTTATCATCGCGCAATTTCACAATCGCGTCCACTGCCTCTCCGCTTTTGAATCGGTATTGGAGTTTGAAGTGGGCCGGCGGAAGAATCTGTGCCAGTAGATCGCCTAGGAATAGCTCCCCAAGTCCGCCGCGAAGTTTTGGCGCGCGCAAAATTTCCTGAAGCGAGGAAATATCTTTGCCTACCATAAATACTTGTTTGGTGGCCTCCCCAAGCTCACCAAGCTTATGCTGTAGCGCGCCCACTACTTTGGAAGCATTATCTAAACGCTCCCCGACATTTTTACTGGAACCCTGAATTGCTTCCATGTTTTCTTTAAGGCGATCATTCACTTGCTTGGTAATGGCATTAAGCTGATCAAGCATGGTCTTGTTCAGATTTTCCAGCCGTTGTTCCAAAAGCATAACCCCCTCGCCCTTACCCTGCCCCCGGCGGGCAAAATAAACCACTAAGCCGGCCAGGATAATAATTGCTAAGATTAAGACTAAAACAGTGGCAGTTGTCATAAAGATGACTTAATGATATCATAGCTGGCACAAAAGAGCCAGATTTGGCATAAATACAGAGCGAGACGATGTTTCAAAAGAAACATAAGCCGATGTTGCTTGATTTACATTTGCTTATTTACCCTTAGTTTTAGCGGAAATTTTAATATCTATTTTCATATTGCCACTGTAGCTCAACGGATAGACCCCGCACTAAAGCATAGCTTAATGCGGGGCAGGGCAAACCCGCCTGCCCCGCACCATGCCCCTGTAGCTTAAGTAGATAAAGCCCCAGACTCCTAAGCTGGTGATCCACGTGCAAGTCGTGGCGGGGGCAAAGCATTGGTGCGGGGCCCTAAGGATAAGATGGGGGTTCAATTCCCTCTGGGGGCACCAGTAGTAACTTATTCGGAATTAAGAATATGGAGCGATTTTGGTTAGTTTTGGTGCTGTAATTATACACTTTGCACGAACCCATTTTGAGCGGAACGACTGAACCGCCCCGCCGCCGCTGAATTTCGTATCTCGCTTTGCGAAATGCGCCGCAGAAAAATTTGACAGGGAATCTTTAATTTCATATACTTACAATATATCATATATGCGAAACTCTGCAAATAGATACTTATGACTGATAAAAATCATCTGGACAAAAGAATTTTTGAGCTTCACGCCAAGGTGTGCAAAACCCTGTCTCATCCCAAGAGATTGGAGATTGTTGATTTACTCCGTGATGAAAAAGAAATGGGCGTTTCCGAAATGGCTGAAAGGATTGGTATTACGAAAGCCAATGTTTCCCAACACTTGAGCTTAATGCGCCAGCAAAATATCGTTAAAACTCGACGGGACGGTGTCGCAATTCTCTATTCCTGCGCCAATCCTAAAATTCTTGTGGCTTATGACGCTTTAAGAAAGGCCCTCAAAGAACAACTGGAGGCCGACGGTAAATTATTGGAAAAATTCTAATATGGACAGCAGCTCAACAAAACAACACTGGGAAAAAATATACCAAGAGAAAGATACGGCGCGCGAAGTGAGCTGGTATCAGGACACCCCGAAAACTTCAATTGATCTTATCTTATCAACCGGGGTTGATGGGAACGCCGATATTATCGATGTTGGTGGCGGAGACTCCAAGCTCGTTGATGAGCTTTGGGAACTTGATTTCAAAAATATATTTATACTGGACATTTCTGCCCAAGCTCTACAAAAAGCAAAGACAAGACTTGGAGAAAAGGGAAAATCAGTTATTTGGGCTGAAGCTGATATTTTAGAATTTGACACAGAATCTCGTTTTGATATTTGGCACGATAGAGCCGCGTTTCATTTTTTAACCAAAAAGGAAGATATTGTTCGTTATGTTAAAATCGCAGGCAAGTTAATAAAAACAGACGGTTACCTCATCATATCAACCTTTTCTATGAATGGACCAAAAAAATGCAGTGGGCTTGATATTACGCAGTACTCCGAGGATTCAATAAAAAAGACTTTTCAGAAGGATTTCGGTCACATAAGGAGTTTTGAGGAAATTCATACAACGCCGTTTAATACAAAACAAAACTTTTTATTTAACATATTCAAAAGAAAATAATAGTTTGATTCAAGAATCTAACGCTGTTGCGTTAGATTCTTGAATCAAAGATATGAAAAGAATCTTTTTTATCACAACTTTCTTTGTTTTCGGTTTTGCCTTATTCCCCAGCTTTTCTTTAGCCCAAGGCATGATGGGAAATACTGCAACAGTTTCAAATGGTCATACTGCCCGCGAAGAAGCCGAGGGGAAAGCGGTTTGGGAAAAACTCCAAACTAAAGAACTGGCTTGCAAGGATTTATCCGAT